>RFRO01000156.1 GCA_009924455.1 Betaproteobacteria bacterium | reverse complement strand
CCCGGACAGCGTCTTGAGGTTGGTCATCACAAAAGGCTTGAGTCCTCTGGGGGTGGTGCGCATGCGCGTGGTGTCGGCATGCATCACGTCCAGGTTCGCGCCCACGTGGGGTGCGAGGTCGGTTTTATTGATCACAAACAAATCGCTTTTGGTGATTCCGGGGCCGCCTTTGCGCGGGATTTTTTCGCCTGCAGCCACGTCGATTACATAGATGGTGAGATCCGACAGTTCGGGGCTGAAGGTGGCGGCCAGGTTGTCACCGCCGCTTTCGATAAACACCACATCGGCATTCGGAAAATCCACCAGCATGCGGTCGATGGCCTCTAGGTTGATCGAGGCGTCCTCACGAATCGCCGTGTGCGGGCATCCGCCCGTCTCCACGCCCATGATGCGCTCGGCCGGTAGCGCGCCACTGACTGTCAGTAGCCGCTGGTCTTCCTTGGTGTAGATGTCGTTGGTAATCGCCACCAGGTCGTATTTTTCGCGCATGGCTTTGCACAGCATTTCCAGGAGCGTGGTCTTGCCGGAGCCCACCGGGCCGCCAATGCCCACGCGAAGTGGGGGCAGTTTTTTGGTGCGGTGGGCAATGTGGTGCAGGGCGGACATAGCGGGTCTTTCAGGATCTAAAAAGGCGGGAATATTGCACCTCATGCCGCGCGCTCAAAATCGCCAGCATGGGGGAGAACGCTTGCAGTTCATCAAAGGGTGTAGCCAGGGCTCGGTCTACCGCTTGCGGAATATCGGCGGCCAGCGCGGCCAGAATGCGCTGGCCCGCGCTTTGGCCCAGCGGCACCGATTTGATGGCCGCTTGCACCATGTTCTCGGCCCAGCCAAAAGCAAAAGCCAGCAAGGCGGCGCGGGCGGGTGCCCGGCTGTGGTGGGCCGCCAAAGCAAAGGCCAGCGGGTAGCTCGGGTCCATCGCGGCGAGCGTGGCTACGTCGGCTTGCAGATCACCGCCGTTCATCTGGTGGTTGCGCAACCACTCCAGCAGCGAGCGGCCCATTTGCTCGGTTTGCGCGCGCAGCTCGGCGCTTTCGCGGGTTTGCAAGACCCAGGCGTTGAGGCGTGCAATTTCGGCGTGGTCGCTGCATCCCCAAGCTTGCAATGCCAGCGCCACCACCGCCAGGTCCGAGCGCGCCAGCGTAATGTGCAACTGGTCCAGCAGCCAGGCCAAGGCATCTGCTTCGCTGGCGGCATAGTCCGCATCCACCGCCGCCTCCAGCCCTTCGGAGTAGGAGAAGCCGCCAATCGGCAATGCCGGTGAGGCCAGCCACATCAGCTGCATCAAGCTGGTGTCGAGCATGGCCAGCGAATCAGTGGTCGTGGCCGCAGCCGGGGCCATGCACGTGCGGCGCGGCGGCGCTGATGGGTATGGCGCTGCGCTCGGGCGCTTCGTGCGTGTGGCCATGAGCGTGTTCATGCCCGTGACTGTGCCCATGCCCGCCGCTGGCGTACGCGCCGTTCTCCGGTTCAAAGGCCTCGTCCACCGCATCCACGATCAGATGCATGGCGCGCAGCATGTCGGCCAGCACATGGTCGGGTTCGATCTTCAGGTGATCGGGCTTGAGCTCAATCGGCACGTGCCGGTTGCCCAGGTGGTAGGCCGCGCGGATCAGGTCATAGGGTGTGCCGTGCTGGGTGCAATGCGTGATCTTGAGCACCGCCTGTGGCGCAGCCACCACCCGCACCAGTGAGCCATCGTCTGCCACCAGCACATCGCCGCCGCGCACTACCGTGCCGCGCGGCAAAAAAACGCCGAGCGTGCGCCCGCTTGAATCAGTGGCTTCAAAGCGGCTTTTTTGCCGGGTGTCCCAATCCAGTTCCAAAGTGGCTGCGCGCTTGAGCAGCGCAGCGGCCAGGCCGGTACCTTGGGAAATGAGTTTGGAGGCTTGGCGCATCAAAATAAAAAGTAACGCTGCGCCATCGGCAAGCTGGTCGCTGGTTCACAGGTCAGCAACTGACCATCGGCGCGCACGCTGTAGGTCTGGGCGTCGATTTCCATCTTGGGCAAATAGTGGTTGTGCACCATGTGCTGCTTGCGCACGCCGCGCATGTTGTGGGCCACCGCCAGCGTCTTGCCCAAGCCGAAGCGGGTTTGGATGCCGGCGTCCATACCGGCTTGCGACACAAAGGTGAGCGAGCAGCGTTGCAGTGCGCCGCCGTACGCGCCGAACATGGGTCGGTAATGCACCGGTTGCGGCGTGGGAATGGAGGCGCTGGGGTCGCCCATAGCGGCCATGGCGATGAAGCCGCCCTTCAAGATGAGTGCAGGTTTCACGCCAAAAAACGCCGGCTTCCAGACCACCAGGTCCGCCCATTTACCCACTTCCACACTGCCCACTTCGTGGCTGATGCCGTGGGCAATGGCCGGGTTGATGGTGTACTTGGCGACATAGCGCTTGGCGCGGAAGTTGTCGTTGCGCTCTTGCTGCTCGGTGGTTTCGGTGCGGCCCGCGTCGGGCGCCAGCCAGCCGCGCTGGGCTTTCATCTTGTGCGCGGTCTGCCAGGTGCGGATGATGACCTCGCCCACGCGGCCCATGGCCTGGCTGTCGCTGCTCATCATGGAGATGGCACCCAGGTCGTGCAGCACGTCTTCGGCGGCAATCGTCTCTTTGCGGATGCGGCTCTCGGCAAAGGCCAGGTCTTCGGCAATCCCGGCATCCAGGTGGTGGCAGACCATCAGCATGTCGACGTGCTCGTCCAGCGTGTTCACCGTGTAGGGCATGGTCGGGTTGGTCGAGCTGGGGAGGAAGTTCTCTTGTCCCACCACTTTCAAAATATCCGGTGCGTGGCCACCACCCGCACCTTCGGTGTGGAAGGCGCACAGGGTTCTGCCCTTGGTCGCGCCAATGGTGTCTTCCACAAAGCCGGACTCGTTGAGCGTGTCCGAGTGGATGGCCACTTGGATATCCATCTCGTCGGCTACATCCAGGCAGCTGCTGATGGCCGCAGGTGTGGTGCCCCAGTCTTCATGGAGCTTCAGGCCGATGACGCCGGCGTCTATTTGTTCGCGCAGCGCGGCGGGCAGACTGGCGTTGCCTTTGCCGAAAAAGCCCAGGTTCATGGGGAAGGCGTCGGCGGCTTGCAGCATGCGCTCGATATTCCAGGCACCCGGCGTGCAGGTGGTGGCAAAGGTACCGGTGGCCGGACCCGTGCCGCCGCCCATCATGGTGGTCACGCCGCTGGCCAGCGCCTCTTCAATCTGCTGCGGGCAGATGAAATGGATGTGGCAATCAATACCGCCGGCTGTGACGATGTTGCCTTCGCAGCTGATGACCTCCGTCCCCGGCCCGATGATGATGTCCACGCCCGGCTGGGTGTCCGGGTTGCCGGCTTTACCGATGCCCACGATGCGTCCGCCCTTGAGGCCGATGTCGGCTTTGACAATGCCCCAGTGGTCCAGGATCAGCGCATTGGTCATCACGCAGTCCACCGCGCCCTGCGCACGCGTGGCCTGCGATTGCGCCATTCCGTCGCGTATGGTTTTGCCGCCGCCGAATTTCACCTCTTCGCCATAGCTGCCAGCGCGTAACGTGTAGTCCGCCTCGACCTCCACGAGCAAGCCGGTATCGGCCAGCCGCACCCGGTCGCCCACGGTGGGACCAAAAATTTCCGCGTAGGCGCGGCGATCCATGCGTGCCATTTACAGAGTTCCTTGCGTTAAACCACGGAAGCCATAGACGGTGCGGCCACCGGCGTAGTCCACCAGCTCCACCGTGCGCTCCTGCCCCGGCTCAAAGCGCACCGCCGAGCCCGACGCAATGTTCAGCCGCATGCCCCGTGCCTGCGCGCGGTCGAATCCCAGGGCGGCGTTGGTTTCGGCAAAGTGGTAGTGCGAGCCCACTTGCACCGGCCGGTCGGATTGGTTTTGTACCACCACCGTTAAATTGCGGCGGCCGGTGTTCAGCATATGTTCGCCGTCGTCAAGAATAAGTTCGCCGGGGATCATGGACTTGCCTCAGAGTTGGCTGAACAGGTACACACCGGCCAAGCCAAACCCGCTGCCCAAAGTGCTCAACACGGGGACAGTGCGCTCCGCCAGCCAGCGGCGAATGCTCAAGCCAATACCGACGCCGCCCAGATGCAGCAGCGCCGTAGTAAAGAGAAAACCAGCCGCATAGCCCGCAAAGCCCGTTTCGGGCGTCTCAGCACCATGGGCCAAACCGTGCAGAGAGGCAGCGACTGCAATCAGACCCAGTCCGAAGGCCTTGGACATGGGTTTTGCAGCCACAATCAACATCAGACCGAACAGTGAAACGGACAGGGCAATTGCGTGTTCCAAATAGGGAATGGTCACACCACTGGCGCCCAGTACGGCACTCAGTACCAGCACCATCATGAAGGTCGCGGGCCCCTGCCAGGCTTTATGGGCAGGCAGCGCGCTGACCGACCAGATACCCACCGCCATCATGGCCAGTAGGTGATCGGGGCCAAAGGGGTGAGCCAAACCTTCCATTAGGCTGTGAGTTCCATGGCCTGTATGAGCCATCGCGCCCGTAGATAGTGCGCTGGCAGTAATGAAAAGAAGAGCGGATTTGCGGGATTTAGACATAGTATTCTCCTAAAAGGGAAGTCTTAAACAATGGGCTGGTGCACGGTCACCAGTTTGGTTCCGTCCGGGAAAGTGGCTTCGACCTGGATGTCCGGAATCATTTCAGCAATGCCGTCCATCACGTCGGCGCGGGTGAGCACGGTGCGGCCTTCGCTCATCAGCTGGGCGACCGACTTGCCG
>RFRO01000155.1 GCA_009924455.1 Betaproteobacteria bacterium | reverse complement strand
TCGGCCTTGATCGGCTGGCGGCTGTAGGTCTCGATATCAAAAATCTTGCGGCGGTCACGGAACTCCGCGAACGTGATGGCAAGACCATCGCGCCCTGCCCGGCCGGTGCGCCCGATGCGGTGGGTGTAGTCCTCCGCCTTCATCGGCAAGCCGAAATTGAAAACGTGGGTGATGGTGGGCACATCGATACCGCGCGCGGCGACATCGGTGGCGACCAGAATTTGTACTTGGCCCTGGCGCAAGGCCATCAGGCGGCGGTTGCGCACGGCTTGACTGAGCGCGCCATGCAAAGCCACGGCCGAGAAGCCGTCTTGCTGCAAATCATTGGCCAAACCGTCGCACTCGATCTGGGTGCTGGCAAACACAATGGCCTGGTTGATGCTGGCGTCGCGCAACCAGTGGTCCAGCAACTTGCGCTTGTGGCTGGCGTGGTCGGCCCAGAACAAGACCTGCTTGATGTTGGCGTGTTTTTCCTGCGGGCTGTCGATGGTGATGCGCTGGGGCTCGCGCATCACGCGGGCGGCCAGTTGCTGGATGCGCGGCGCAAAGGTGGCGCTGAACATCATGGTTTGCTTGCGGTTGATGGTCAGCTGGTTGACTTCGGCCAGGTCGTCCGAGAAGCCGAGGTCGAGCATGCGATCGGCCTCGTCGACCACCAGAAACTGCACTTCGTCGAGTTTGAGTTGCATCGAACGCTGCAAGTCCAATAAGCGGCCCGGGGTGGCGACTACCAGATCGGCGTTTTGCAGCTTGGCAATTTGCAGCTGGTAGGGCATGCCGCCCACCACGTTGGCAATCCGCAGACCGCGGCAATGCTGAACCAGGTCAATGGCGTCATGCGCCACCTGTTGGGCCAACTCGCGCGTGGGGCACAGCACCAGGGCTCCGGGCGTAGCGGCTTTGAAGTTGCGCGGATTGGTCGGGTCTTTGCGCTTGGCACGCTTCGGGGGTGCTTCGCCGTTCGCGAGCGCATCGGCCACTGCCTGCTCGTACTGGGCCTTTTCAGCGGCTTCCGCCTCGGCGCGCTGGGTCAGCAAGGTGTGCAAAACCGGCAACAAAAACGCAGCAGTTTTGCCGCTGCCGGTCTGGCTGGAGACCATCAAGTCGATGAAATTGCTGGCTTTCGCTCCGGGTAATGTGGGTAAAGCCAGGGGAATGACTTTGTGCTGGACCATGGTGGGTTCGGTGTAGCCCAAATCGGTGGTCGCAGCCACCAGCTCGGGGGCCAGTCCCATCACGGCAAAGCCGTTGGGTGCAGCCGGCGCTTGCTCTGCAAGCGCATCTACTTGCACGGGTACAGCAATGTCCGAGGCCTCTGCGTGTTCGGTAGTTTGGGGAAATTCTTCGGCAGCGAATTGCTCACTGCCTGAGCCAAAAGATTCGGTCATATTTTCATACTCACACGCGAACGCCAGGCGCTGCCTGGGCGTTCCGTCAATGGTTAAAGGACATCAACCATCAAACGGAACCTGCCGGGCTTCAGTCAAGAAAATCCGGCGCGGGGAAGGCCCACTTTGCGGGGCCCGGTGTATGAGGGGAGATGCAGCAAATCGATTCCGGTCCATTCAGGCCGCCGGTAGCGAAGCCCGTGAGTATGCCACACATACGGGTTTCTACCTAAGCGTCAGACCGCGGGCAGTCCGGCGACATCCAGTCGCAAAAAATGTTGGCGGTAGTGCAGCAACTCATCAATGGATTCATGCACATCCGCCAGGGCCGTGTGGCTTTGTTGCTTTTTAAATGACGCATAAACCTCAGGGCGCCAACGTTTGGACAGCTCTTTGAGCGTGCTGACATCGAGGTTGCGGTAGTGGAAAAAAGCCTCCAAGCCCGGCATGTACTCCACCAAAAAGCGCCGGTCCTGCCCGATGGTGTTGCCGCACATGGGCGACTCACCCTTGGGCACATAAGCCGCCAGAAAATCCAGCAGTGCCGACTGGGCGATCGCCTCTGTGACCGTGCTCGCGCGCACCCTATCAATCAAACCGCTTTTGCCATGCGTGCCCTGGTTCCATGCGTCCATTTTGTCGAGCTGGGCTTGGCTTTGGTGGATCGCAAAAACGGGCCCCTCCACGCGGATTTGCACCTGCGGGTCGGTGACCACCACAGCGATTTCCAATAGTCTGTCTTCTTTGGGATTGAGTCCGGTCATTTCGCAATCCAGCCAGACCAGGTTGTTCTCGGATTTGGCCAGCACGCTGGCAGCGGTGTTGGGTTGGACAGTGTTCATAAGGGAATTGTCGCCTATCACCTAAACTCCGCCCCCATGCAAGACACCGCTTTCGACCCTTCGTACACCCTCACACTGGCCTTTGCTGCGGCACTTCTGGCCCATACCTGGCTGAAATTCTGGCTGGCTTCGCGCCAGATCCGCCATGTTGCAGCCCACCGCGAGGCAGTTCCGCCCTTGTTTGCCGCCAACATCAGCCTGGCAGCACACCACAAAGCAGCCGACTACACGATAGCTAAAACCCGCTTCGGTCTTTTGGATTTGGCATGGGGCGTAGCACTGACTTTGGGGTGGACGCTGCTGTCGGGCCTGTCAACACTCAACGCGCTGTTGGCGCAATGGATGGGTACCGGCTTGTTGCAGCAAGTCGCGCTGGTGGCGGCGTTCACGCTGATCAACGGCCTGTTGGAGTTGCCCTTTTCTCTGTACATGACCTTTGTGCTGGAGCAGCGTTTTGGCTTCAACAAGATGACCCCTGCCTTGTGGTTGCAAGACGCAGTGAAATCGCTGGTACTCGGCGCGGTTATCGGCCTGCCTTTGCTAGCCCTGTTTTTGTGGCTGATGGGCGCGACGGGGCCACTGTGGTGGTTGTGGATCTGGGCAGCCTGGATGGCTTTTAACCTGCTGGCCATGGTGATTTATCCGACCTGGATCGCGCCTTGGTTCAACCGCTTTGAGCCGCTGCAAGACGCCGAACTGGTGCAACGGGTCACGGCGCTGATGCAGCGCTGCGGCTTTCACGCCAAGGGCTTGTTTGTGATGGACGGCAGCAAACGCAGCGCGCATGCCAACGCCTATTTCACCGGCTTTGGCGCGGCCAAACGCGTGGTTTTCTACGACACCTTGCTCAAGCAACTCGACCCCGGCGAAGTGGACGCGGTGCTGGCGCATGAGTTGGGGCATTTCAAACACCGCCACGTCACCAAGCGAATCATCATGCTCTTTGCTGTGAGCTTTTTCGGCTTTGCCGCCTTGGGTTGGCTGAGCAGCCAGGTGTGGTTCTACACAGGCCTTGGCGTGTTCCCCAACCTGGATGGCTCCAATGATGGCCTGGCCTTGCTCCTGGCCATGGTGTGGATGCCTTTGGTCGGCGGTGTGCTGCGCCCCTTGTTAGCGCAGGTCTCGCGGCGTGACGAATTCCAAGCCGATGCGTACGCCATTGCCCAGACCCGGGGGCAGGATCTGGCCTCCGCGCTACTCAAGCTGTACCAGGACAATGCGGCCACGCTCACACCCGACCCGCTGTTTGTGCGCTACTACTACTCGCATCCACCGGCTACCGAGCGCCTGGCGCGCATGTCGGCCAGCTACAGCTGATTGGCGCGCATGACCCGGCCGGCCGCGTTTACCGCACCGCAATTACTCACGCAACTCGCAGCGCTGCCGCAATGGCGGCTGCATGGCGATGGCCCCACACTGGCCATTGAGCGGGTTTTTGCATTTAACAGCTATCTCGCCACCATGGCCTTTGCCAACGCCGTGGCCTATCTGTCTGAAAGGATTGACCACCATCCCGATATGCTCCTGCAGTACCAGCGCTGCACCGTGCGCTGGCGCACCCACCAACCGCCCGGCATCACCTCGCTGGACATCGAGGCGGCGCAGCACGTCGACAGCTTGTTCGGCGGCGACGCCGGCAAAGCCTGAGTCGCTTGGCCGCCTCACGCCCGCCCACCGCCGCGCTGCGCGAAGGCTTGGTTGTCGCCAGCCATGGCCGCCATGTCTGGGTCGAAACGCCGCAGGGCGAGCGCTTCATGTGCCACGCCCGGGGCAAAAAAAGCCAGACCGTGGTTGGCGACCAGGTGCTTTGGATGCCCTCGCAGGACGAAGGCACGATCGAGCAGGTGCTGGAGCGGCGCAACCTGCTGTACCGGCAAGACGAAGTACGCACGAAGTCCTTTGCCGCGAACCTGGACCTGGTCCTGATCCTGATCGCCGCCGAGCCCGAATTCTCAGAGAGCCAGCTCACCCGCGCCCTGATTGCCGCCGCTGCGCAAGGCATTCCGGTTTTGATCGTCCTGAATAAAAGTGATCTAGAGCCGCATTTCAGCCGTGCCTGGGAACGCCTGACCCCCTACCGCGCGATGGGCTACACGGTACTGGCAAGCGCACTGCGCCCCAAATCCCAAGCTGGCAATGCGTCCCCCAGTGGCCCCGCAGACGGCTGGTCTGATCTGTTGGATGCCCTGACGCAAAAAACCACCCTGGTACTCGGCCCGTCAGGCGCGGGCAAAAGCACGCTGATCAACCGGCTGGTGCCCAGCGCACAGGCTTTGACACAAGAAATTTCCAGCGCCTTGAATTCGGGCAAACATACAACCACCAGCACCACCCACTACTGGACCGATGCCGCACACAAGACGGCACTGATTGATTCGCCCGGTTTTCAAGAGTTTGGCCTGCAGCATATTGACCCTATGCGCCTGGCCAGTCTCATGCCCGACTTGTGCGCCTGGGTGGACCAATGCAAGTTCTACAACTGCAGCCATCTGCACGAGCCGGGCTGCGGCGTCATC
>RFRO01000154.1 GCA_009924455.1 Betaproteobacteria bacterium | reverse complement strand
GCTGGTACTTGCCATCGGCGCTGGCGCCGCCGCTGCCGGTGTGGGCCTCGCCGTCTGGCGCAATACGCACCTTGCGGCCCCGGTCGTCGAACCTTTCGCCGGCTTCTGGTCGCAGCAATGGACAACAACAGATGGCAATATGCTGCCAATGGCCGGCTTCAGCGGCAAACCGCTGCTTATTAATTTTTGGGCCAGCTGGTGCGCGCCCTGCGTGGAGGAGCTGCCCATGGTCGATGCGTTTTTCACGGCGCACCAAGCAGCGGGCTGGCAGGTCCTGGGTTTGGCCGCCGACAAACCAAAGAATGTGCAAGAGTTTTTACAAAAGGCACCGCTGCATTTCCCGGTGGCGGTGGACGCCATGCTGGCGACGCAATGGGCCCGCCAACTGGGCAACATCTCTGGCGGCTTGCCGTTTTCGGTGGTGATAAATTCAGCCGGTGAAGTGGCACAACGCAAAATGGGGAAGCTGACGGATGCCGATTTGGCGGCTTGGTTGAACATAAAATAGGCTTTCTGCAGTTAATTTTCAGCAATTGCATTCAAATTTCTTTTTTCCATCTTCCCCACTAACCGGCACAAGAGGGGCTAAGTTGTTTACACTGCAGCTTGGCGCGGGAGATGGCACTTCTAATAATCACACTTGATGGGGATATCTATGGACTTACGCAAACTCAAAACACTGATCGACTTGGTGTCGGACTCGAATGTGTCGGAGTTGGAGATCACAGAGGCCGAAGGCAAAGTCCGTATCGTCAAGGCCATGGGGTATGCCCCAACCGTTGCGGCTGTACCCAGCCAGCAGCCGGCGGCACCGGTTGTTGGAGCACCGGCGGCGCTTGCGCCCGCACCTGTCCCGACTGAAGTCCCGGCTGCGGCAGAGCCAACTCCCGATGCCAGCCACCGCGTTACCTCCCCCATGGTGGGAACTTTTTACCGTTCATCCAGCCCGGGGGCCAAGGCATTCGTCGAGGTCGGCGACACGGTGAAAGAAGGCCAGACCATCTGCATCATTGAGGCGATGAAGATCCTCAACGAGATCGAAGCCGACAAATCCGGCACGGTCAAAGAAATTTTGTGCGAAAACGGACAAGCGGTGGAGTACGGCCAGGCTTTGCTGATCATCGAATAAGCGAGCCACGCGTTCCATGTTCAAAAAAATTCTGATCGCCAACCGTGGCGAAATTGCGCTGCGCATACAGCGCGCCTGCCGCGAACTCGATATCCGCGCAGTCATGGTCTATTCCGAGGCAGACCGCGAAGCCAAATATGTGCGGCTTGCGGACGAGGCCGTTTGCATCGGACCCGCAGCGTCGGCCCATAGCTACCTGAATATGCCGGCCATTATTTCGGCCGCCGAAGTAACGGACGCCGAGGCCATCCACCCCGGCTACGGCTTCTTGAGCGAGAACGCTGACTTTGCGGAGCGCGTGGAGCAAAGCGGCTTCCAATTCATCGGCCCCACCGCCGCGTCCATCCGCACCATGGGTGACAAGGTGTCCGCCAAGCAGGCCATGATCCGGGCGGGCGTGCCGTGCGTCCCGGGTTCCGAGGGCGAACTGCCTGACGATCCGGTGCAACTGCGCCGTATTGCCAAAAGCGTGGGCTACCCGGTCATCATCAAAGCCGCCGGTGGCGGCGGCGGGCGCGGTATGCGGGTGGTGCACACGGAGGCGGCGCTGGTCAATGCGGTGGTCATGACCAAGGCCGAAGCCGGCGCAGCGTTTGGTAACGCCGCCGTCTATATGGAGAAGTTTCTCCAAAATCCCCGCCACATCGAAATCCAGATCCTGGCCGACAAGTTCAAGAACGCGGTGTACCTGGGCGAGCGGGATTGCTCGATGCAAAGACGCCACCAGAAAATTCTGGAGGAGTCGCCGGCACCGGGCATCAGCCGCAAGCTGATTGAGCGCATTGGCGAACGCTGCGTGGCGGCGTGCAAAAAGATCGGCTACCGGGGCGCGGGCACCTTCGAGTTTCTCTACGAGAACGGCGAGTTCTACTTCATTGAAATGAACACGCGGGTGCAGGTGGAGCACCCGGTGACGGAAATGGTGACGGGCATCGACATCGTGAAGACGCAGATCATGGTGGCGGCCGACATGAAGCTGCCCTTTACCCAGCGCCAGATCGAGATTCGGGGGCACGCGATCGAGTGCCGCATCAATGCGGAGGACCCCTATAACTTCATGCCGTCGCCGGGACGCGTCACCACCTGGCACACGCCGGGCGGGCCGGGCGTGCGGGTGGATTCGCATGTGTATGCCAACTACTTCGTGCCACCGTATTACGACTCCATGGTCGGCAAGCTCATCACCTACGGCGATACCCGCGAGCAGGCCATGGCGCGGATGCGCTGCGCCTTGCTGGAAATGGCCGTGGAGGGCATCAAGACCAATATCCCGCTGCACCGCGAGCTGCTGAACGATGCCAAATTCATGGCCGGCGGAACCAACATCCATTATTTGGAACATTGGCTTGAGCAGCATAAACGCTGAAGCCGCATAAGCGCCATGTTTGAGTTGCTTCTGGTGTGCCAGCAGGCCGGTGTGGATGCGGTCAGCGACACACTCGAGGCGCTTGACGCGCTGAGCGTGAGCGTCGAAGACGCCGACGCGGGATCTGATCAGGAAAACGCCCTCTTTGGTGAGCCCGGTATGCCGCCCCCCGCGCAAGCGTGGGAGCAGTCACGGGTGACCGCGCTGTTCAGTGAATTGGCCGACGCCGAATCAGCAAACCGCTTGGTCCAGCAACTGCATGGCGCGGACATCAGCCACGCCGCGATACAAGCCGTCCCCGAGCAGGATTGGGTGCGGCTGACCCAATCGCAGTTCGATCCCGTGGAAATCACCCCCGAATTCTGGGTGGTCCCGAGCTGGCACACGGCGCCCCAACAAGCCCGAACGGTTTTGCAGCTGGACCCCGGTCTGGCCTTTGGCACCGGAACCCACCCAACCACCGGCATGTGCCTGCGCTGGATCGCCCAGCATCCGGGACAAGCCAGTGTGCTGGACTACGGTTGCGGCTCCGGCATTCTGGCCATTGGCGCGGCCTTATGCGGCGCGGCCCATGTTGTGGCGGTGGATATCGACCCGGCCGCTGTGCTTGCCAGCCAGGCCAATGCCGCAGCCAACCGCGTCCAAATCACCAGTGGCACGCCGGAACTGGCGACCGGCAGCTACGCCCTGGTGGTGGCGAATATTCTGGCAACGCCCTTGAAGGTATTGGCGCCCCTGTTGTGCAGCCACGTGGCACCCGGCGGACGCTTGCTGTTGGCCGGCATCTTGGAGCGGCAGTGCGAAGAGCTGACGCAAGCCTATGCCCCCTACTGCGCCTTAGAGGTGCTCGACAGCCGCGAGGGCTGGATTCTGATGTCCGCCGCCCTATGAGCATCATCACGCAATGCCCGCAATGCGCGACGCAGTTTCGCGCCACGCCCCAACAGCTGCGGGCGTCCGAAGGTTGGGTGCGCTGCGGCCAGTGCGACCAGGTTTTCGACGCCGGCACGCATGCAGTCAGCCAACGCGTCATCCCGCCGCCGGAGCCCGAGGGCATAGTCCCATTGCGCGCCGAGTCCCCCGCACCCGGCGATGCGGTTGATGAACCGGCATCAGCGCCAGTCCAGGCGGAAACACTTTTTGCGGAGTCCGCGTCCGCTCCGGCAGGTGAACAAGCGCACGCGACCCGGCTGCTGTGGCTTGGCGCGGCGTTCCTGCTCACGCTGCTGCTCCTGGCCCAATGGGTGGCGCACGAAAAGAACCTGTTGGCAGCGCGTGCGCCCGCACTCCAGCCCGCTCTGGGCGCCATCTGCAAGGCAGTGGGCTGTGTGCTCAAGGCCCCGCAATCTCCGGAATTTCTCCAAATTGAAGCGTCCGCATACGACCCCTTGGGTGAGGATTCGTACCGCCTGAGTCTCACGCTGCGAAATACGGCCAATTGGCCCGTTGCCTATCCTGCGATTGAATTGACCATCACCGATGCGTCTGAACGGCCGCTGGTGCGGCGGGTGCTGCTGCCCGCGGAGCTGGGGGTTCGCAGCGAACATCTGGACGCCCACAGCGCCCAAGAGCTCAAAATTTACCTGCGCAGCACACTGGCCATTGCGCCGGGCTTATCGGGCT
The DNA here is from genome assembly GCA_009924455.1 of Betaproteobacteria bacterium. Classification (GTDB taxonomy): domain Bacteria; phylum Pseudomonadota; class Gammaproteobacteria; order Burkholderiales; family Burkholderiaceae_C; genus Allorhodoferax. The sequence goes on along the minus strand of RFRO01000154.1, from coordinate 665 downwards.
ACCGGCTCACGGCGTTTTACCCATAAAAAACCCGGCACGGATGCCGGGTTTTTTCCCCTTCACGCAAAGCGTCAGGGTTTCTTGCCGCTCGGAAAGGGCCATGCAGCACGCGGATGCAGCGTAGTCTGGGCGACCGGGGCAGCTTTCTTGGCTGGTGCGGCCTTAGTGGCTGCTACAGCCTTTTTGGCCGGGGCGGCCTCGGGTGCTGCTGCAGCTTTCTTCGCTGGTGCAGCTTTTTTCGCAGTTGCCATCTCAATCTCCTTGGTCAATTAACAAAATGCACATCCGGCTTGAACGACGCAGAATGTGATTCATCGTGCTGGGCAGCGAGGTCCCAACACCATGAACGCGGGGTACCGCAGCGCGCGCCAGCAGCGCGTCCGGTTGCAGCAGAAAAGGGAAGCATGCAAGCGGGGTCAATCCCAGGACAAGGCACCGCCCGATTGGTACTCAATGACACGCGTCTCAAAAAAGTTGCGTTCTTTTTTCAGGTCAATCATCTCGCTCATCCAGGGGAAGGGGTTCTCTTCATGCGGATACAGCGGCTCCAATCCAATCTGGGTGGCGCGCCGGTTGGCGATGTAACGCAAATAGCCCTTGAACATGGAAGCGTTCATGCCGAGCACGCCGCGCGGCATGGTGTCTTCGGCGTAGCGGTATTCGAG
>RFRO01000153.1 GCA_009924455.1 Betaproteobacteria bacterium | reverse complement strand
CGGTTCAGCTTGCGCAGTCCGTGTCCGTGACGCATGGTTTCTTCCTTTACTTATGAGCGGGCAGCCGTATCAGGTACTGCCCGGTGCGGCGTGCCTTGGAAGGGCAACGCCACTTTGGGGTTACAAATTAACGCTTGTCCAAGGCCGCAGGTGGCCAGCCATCCAATTTCATGCCCAGGGTCAGCCCGCGCGAAGCGAGAACTTCCTTGATTTCGTTGAGGGATTTGCGACCCAGATTCGGGGTCTTGAGCAGCTCATTTTCAGTGCGCTGGATCAGGTCACCGATGTAATAAATGTTCTCGGCCTTGAGGCAGTTGGCCGAACGCACGGTGAGCTCGAGCTCGTCCACAGGGCGCAACAGTATAGGGTCGAAGTTCGTGTTGCTGCGGGTTGGCGCGCTGGTGAACGCGTCGAGTTCGCCGCCTTCCAGTTGGGCGAACACGGCGAGCTGCTCCACCAAAATCTTGGCAGATGCGCGCACCGCGTCTTCAGCGCTCAGGGCACCGTTGGTCTCGATGTCGACAATCAGCTTATCCAGATCGGTACGCTGCTCCACGCGGGCGGCTTCCACGGTGTAGCTCACACGCTTCACCGGTGAAAACGATGCGTCCAGAATGATGCGCCCAATCGATTTATTTGGCTCATCGGCATGGCGACGAACCGAGCCGGGCACATAGCCGCGACCCTTCTCGACCTTGATCTGCATATCGAGCTTGCCGCCCTTGGACAGATGCGCAATCACATGGTCCGGGTTGACGATTTCCACATCGTGGGGGGTTTGCATATCGGCAGCGGTGACCACGCCCTGGCTGTCCTTGCGCAGGCTCAGTGTCACTTCGTCGCGGTTGTGCAACTTGAACACCACGCCTTTGAGGTTCAACAAAATATTGACCACGTCCTCTTGGACGCCTTCGATCGAAGAGTACTCGTGCAGGACGCCAGCGAAATTCACTTCAGTGGCGGCATAACCCGGCATGGAAGACAACAACACGCGGCGCAGGGCATTGCCCAGCGTGTGGCCATAGCCGCGCTCGAAAGGCTCCAAAGTCACCTTGGCGCGGTTGGTGCTGACTTGTTCGACGTTGATTGTTTTGGGTTTCAATAAATTACTGTGCATTCCAACTTCCTCTCAATACCCCCGACTCGTTACATCGGTAAGGCCGGTGAAGCACCCCAATTGCAGAAATCCGCAGTTGGGGGACAAATTCAGACTCCCGCTGGCGATTAGCGCGAGTACAACTCAACAATCAACGATTCGTTGACATCGACCGCGAACTGGTCGCGATCAGGAACGCTCTTGAAAACGCCCTCAGCCTTTTCGGTGTTCACATCGACCCAGGAAGGGAACCCGACCTGTTGGGCCAATTGCAAAGCCTCAACAACCCGGTTTTGCTTCTTGGACTTTTCACGCACAGCCAACACGTCACCGGCCTTGACCATGTAAGACGGGATGTTGACCGACTTGCCGTTCACGGTGATCGCTTTGTGGGACACCATCTGGCGCGCCTCGGCACGTGTGGAGCCAAAACCCATGCGGTAGACCACGTTATCCAAACGCGACTCCAGCAGAGACAGCAGGTTCGCGCCGGTGTTGCCGCGGCGGCGGTCCGCCTCGGCAAAGTAACGGCGGAACTGGCGCTCCAAAACGCCGTACATGCGCTTGACTTTTTGCTTCTCACGCAACTGGATACCGAAGTCAGAAGTACGCGCACCCGAAGTGCGGCCATGCTGACCGGGCTTGGAATCAAACTTCGCCTTGTCCCCAATCGCACGGCGTGCGCTCTTGAGGAACAAATCGGTGCCTTCACGGCGTGATAGTTTGGATGTAGGACCTAAATAACGTGCCACTTGAACTTCCTTAGTATGTCAACTGCCGCCCCCATTCAGGGCGGGAGCCAGATGCCGAAACAGCTGGCGGTGGGCCTGACGGACTTAAATACGACGGCGCTTTTGAGGGCGACAGCCGTTGTGGGGAACCGGGGTTACGTCCGCAATCATGTTGATGCGGATACCCAGCGCAGCGAGTGCGCGCACCGAAGACTCGCGGCCGGGGCCGGGGCCTTTGATTTCAACATCCAGATTCTTGATGCCCTGCTCGACAGCAGCGCGACCGGCCACTTCGGACGCAACCTGCGCCGCGAAAGGGGTCGACTTGCGAGAACCCTTGAAGCCCTGGCCGCCAGAGGAGGCCCAGGCCAAAGCGTTGCCTTGGCGATCGGTGATCGTGATGATGGTGTTGTTGAACGATGCATGCACGTGTGCGATGCCGTCAGATACATTCTTACGGACCTTCTTGCGAACGCGCTGCGCAGCGCTATTGGATGGTGCTTTTGCCATTTGTCAGTCCGATCTATTTCTTCAGGGATGCAGCCGATTTACGCGGGCCTTTACGGGTCCGGGCATTGGTGCGGGTACGCTGTCCGCGCATAGGCAGGCCACGACGGTGGCGGAAACCACGGTAGCAACCGATGTCCATCAAACGCTTGATGTTCATGGTGGTTTCGCGGCGCAGATCACCCTCGATGGTGAATAGCCCGATTTGCTCGCGCAATTTCTCCAGATCGGAGTCGCTCAAATCTTTGATTTTCTTGGAATAAGCGATACCGCAGGCTTCGCAAATTTTGCGTGCGCGGGGGCGACCGATTCCGAAAATCGCTGTCAATCCGATCTCAGAATGCTGATTCGGCGGGATGTTGATACCTGCGATACGTGCCATATGCTTCCTCTAAAACTTGTGCAATCAGCCTTGGCGCTGCTTGTGACGGGCGTCCGCACAAATCACGCGAACCACGCCCTTGCGCCGGATAATTTTGCAATTGCGGCAAATCTTCTTTACCGATGCCGATACTTTCATACAAGGCTCCTACAAACAACTTCGATGAACCTGTGCCCCTGGGGCATCAGGATGATTTAAAACTGGCCTTCTTCAACAAGGACTCGTACTGCTGCGACATCAGGTAGTTTTGTACCTGCGCCATGAAGTCCATGGTGACCACCACAATAATTAACAAAGACGTACCGCCAAAGTAGAACGGCACGTTGTATTTCAAAATCAAGAATTCGGGCAGCAAACAGACGAAGGTGATGTATACCGCGCCTGCCAGCGTGAGACGCAGCAAAATCTTGTCGATATAGCGGGCCGTTTGATCACCAGGGCGGTAACCGGGGATGAAGGCTCCGCTCTTCTTCAGGTTCTCTGCGGTTTCCTTGCTGTTGAACACCAAAGCGGTGTAGAAAAAGCAGAAAAACACAATGGCGCTGGCATAGATCAGCACGTAAATCGGTTGGCCCGGGCTCAAGGTCGCCGAGATGTCTTTGAGCCACGCCATCGAGGGGCCGGAGCTGAACCAATTGGCGACGGTAGCCGGCAACAAAATGATCGAGCTGGCAAAAATCGGGGGTATCACACCGGACATGTTCAGCTTCAAAGGCAGGTGCGAGGATTGCCCACCGTAGACCTTGTTGCCTACCTGGCGTCGTGCGTAATTCACCAGAATTTTGCGCTGGCCACGCTCCACAAACACAACGAAATACGTTACCAGTCCGACCACCACCACGATCAGCAGCGCCACAATGATGGACATCGCGCCGGTACGCACCAACTCCAACAAACCGCCCACCGAACCGGGCAATCCCGCGGCGATACCGCCAAAAATCAAAATCGAAATTCCGTTACCCAAGCCGCGCTCGGTAATCTGCTCACCCAACCACATCAAAAACATGGTCCCAGCGGTCAGGGTCACGACTGTGGTCAAACGAAAACCCAGACCCGGGCTCATCACCAGACCGGAGGACGACTCCAAAGCCAAAGCGATTCCCAAAGACTGGAACAAGGCGAGGCCAACGGTACCGTAGCGGGTGTACTGCGTGATCTTGCGGCGGCCCGATTCGCCTTCTTTTTTGAGCTGCTCAAAAGTCGGGACCACATAACCCAGCAATTGGATGATGATGGACGCAGAGATATAAGGCATGATGCCCAGGGCAAACACGGTAAAGCGCGACAGCGCACCACCGGAGAACATATTGAACAGGCTCAATATGCCGCCCTGCTGGCCTTTGAACAATTGCTGCAGCTGCTCCGGGTTGATGCCTGGCACAGGAATATGCGCACCCACCCGGTACACCACCAAAGCGAGCAGCAAAAAGACCAAGCGACGGCGCAAATCGCCGTACTTGTCCGCGCTGGCTCGGTTGGGGGCGCTGCTTGCCACGGTTAAGACCTGTTAATTACTCAACGCTGCCGCCGGCAGCGACGATCGCGGCTTTGGCGCCGGCAGTTGCGCCGATTCCGCTCAAGGCCACTGCACGGGTAATGGCGCCGGTCTTGATGACTTTCACCACCTTGGTCATGTCATTGACCAGGCCGTGCTGCTTCAGCGTCAGCATGTCCACTTTGTCCAAGCCGAGTTGATCCAGCGTCTTGAGCGTGATTTCTGCGTTGAACTGCAAAGACTGCGATTTGAAACCGCGCTTGGGCAAGCGGCGGTGCATAGGCATTTGACCGCCCTCAAATCCGACTTTGTGGTAACCGCCGGCGCGTGACTTTTGGCCTTTGTGGCCGCGACCGGCCGTCTTACCGAGGCCCGAGCCGATACCGCGACCGACACGGCGCTTGGCGTGCTTGGCGCCTGGAGCAGGTTGGATGCTGTTGAGTTCCATCATCAAGCCCTTAGAGAAGTTTGACCAGATAACTGATCTTGTTGATCATTCCGCGCACTGCGGCTGTATCTTCGAGCTCGCTGACGCTGCCGATTTTGCGCAGGCCCAGGCCGCGCACGGTTGCGCGGTGCGATTCTTTGCAGCCGATGGGACTGCGTACCAACTGCACC
>RFRO01000152.1 GCA_009924455.1 Betaproteobacteria bacterium | reverse complement strand
GATGCCGCCGAAGATGTTGACCAGAATGGCTTTGACCTTGGGGTTCTTGAGCATGATCTTGAAGGCCTCGGTGACCTTCTCGGGGGTGGCACCGCCACCCACGTCCAGAAAGTTCGCAGGTTCTGCACCAAACAATTTGATGGTGTCCATGGTCGCCATGGCCAGACCGGCACCGTTGACCAGGCAGCCGATGTCGCCATCCAGGCTGATGTAGGCCAGGTCAAACTTGCTGGCTTCGATCTCGGCAGGGTCCTCTTCATCCAGGTCGCGGAAGGCCACGATGTCGGGGTGGCGGTACAGGGCGTTGGCGTCAAAGTTGAACTTGGCGTCCAGGGCTTTGATGTTGCCGTTGCCTTCCAAAATCAGAGGGTTGATCTCGACCAGGCTGGCGTCGGTATCCATATAGACGCGGTACACCTTTTGCAAAACGTCCACGGCCTTGGCGGTGGAGCCGGCGGGTACGCCAATAGCGTCAGCCAGTTTTTTGGCTTGGGCGTCGGTCAGGCCCACGGCGGGGTCCACAATTTCGGTGATGATTTTTTCGGGCGTGTCGTGCGCCACGCCTTCAATGTCCATGCCGCCTTCGCTGGACGCGATCATGGCCACGCGCTGGCTGGCGCGGTCGGTGACCGCCGACACGTAATATTCTTTTTTGATGTCCGCGCCGTCTTCGATCAGCAAGCGGCGCACTTTCTGGCCCATGGGGCCGGTCTGGTGGGTGACCAGTTGCATGCCCAGAATCTCAGAAGCGAGTTGTTTGACTTCGTCCAGCGAGCGGGCCAGCTTGACGCCGCCGCCTTTGCCACGTCCACCCGCGTGGATCTGCGCTTTAACAACCCAGACCGGGCCGCCCAGTTTCTGGGCCGCTTCCACCGCTTCTTGCACGGTGAACGCGGGGATGCCGTTGGGCACGGGAATGCCGGCGTTGCGCAAGATGTCCTTGCCTTGGTACTCATGGATTTTCATGCTGTTCTCGCTTCTTTTGCAGGGGAAAACGCACAGGCTGCGCTGCGCTGGGCGAAGGGCGGGCGGGGCCGCCGCAAAGCGGGCGAACTGTATCATGGTGCAACGCACAAACCCTTGCGCAAACTTACAGCCCAAACCCGCGTCCGCAAGGCCTGCGCGGGTACACCCGGAGCCCTGATGCACACCGTATTTATTGATGGCGAGGCCGGCACCACGGGCCTGCAAATCCGCCAGCGTCTGCACGACATGGAGCAGATTGAACTGCTGGCGATTGACCCGGCACTGCGCAAAGACCCGCAGGCCAAGCGTGCCTTGCTGGCGCGCGCCGATGTGGTCATTTTGTGTTTGCACGACGACGCAGCGCGCGAGACCGTGGCCATGGCCGATGCGTTGCTGGCAGAAACCAGCCGTGGGCCGCGCATCATCGACGCCTCCACCGCGCACCGCACCCACCCGGACTGGGTCTATGGTTTCCCCGAGCTGTGCGCCGGCCAAAGCGCGGCCATCGCCAGCGCAACGCGGGTCTCTAACCCCGGTTGCTACGCGACAGGCGCCATAGCGCTCTTGCGCCCTTTGGTCGACGCCGGGTTCATCGGCCCCGATACGCCGGTGTGCCTGCCCAGCGTCAGCGGCTACTCGGGCGGCGGGCGCAGCATGATGGAAGCCTATGAAGCGGGAACGGCTGCGCCTCTGGAACTGTACGCACTGGGTCTGTCGCACAAACACGTACCCGAAATCATGCGCTACACCGGTCTGACCCGGCGTCCGCTGTTTGTTCCCATGGTGGCCAATTTTGCGCAGGGCATGCTGGTGCAGTTGCCGCTGCACTTGGACGGCCTGCCCGGCGCGCCCACGGCGCAGGCGCTGCACGACGCGCTGCACGCGCATTACGCAGGCAGCGCGTGGGTGCGGGTAGAGCCGCCCACCGCCGACCTCAAACTGGACGCCGTGGCGCTGGCCAATACCAATGTGATGGAGTTGCGGGTGTTTGCCAACCAGGCGGCCGGCCACGCGCTGCTGGTGGCGCGGCTGGACAACCTGGGCAAAGGCGCCAGCGGGGCGGCGGTACAGAATTTGCAACTGATGCTGGGCTTGTAAGCGCCATTCCCTGATCCATTGGAAAGACACACCATGCCGATATCGCTTGAATCGTTCACGCTGCGGGAATTGCACGCCGCTTACCGCGAGGCGCGCTTGGACCCGGTGGCTGTGGCGCAGCACTGTCTGACGCTGGCTGGGGCCGCCGAGCCGGGGCTTTTCACCTGCCTGTTGGAGGCGCGCGCATTGGCCGAGGCGCAGGCCAGCCGCGCACGCTGGCAGGCTGGCCAGCCGCTGGGCCCGCTGGACGGCGTTCCGGTGGTGTGGAAAGACCTGTTTGATGTGGCGGGTACACCCACCACCGCCGCCTCTGCGCTGCGCCGCAATGCACCACCAGCCAAGCAAGACGCCGCCACCGTGTCAGCACTGGCCGCCGCGGGCGCGGTGAGCATCGGCAAGACCGGTTTGACCGAATTCGCCTACTCCGGCTTGGGGCTGAACCCGCACTTCGGTACCCCACGCAACCGCCGCAGCAAGGACGGACACCGCTCGCCCGGGGGCTCGTCCAGCGGCTCAGCGGTGGCGGTGGATGCAGGCATGGCGCTGATCGGCATGGGCACCGATACAGGCGGTTCGGTGCGCATACCGGCGGCTTTCAATGGCTTGGTGGGGTTCAAGCCCTCTATCGGCCGGCTGGACGCCAGGGGGGTGTTTCCCTTGTCGGCAACGCTGGACGTGATTGGCCCTATGGCCAAAACCGTACAGGACTGCGCCTGGGCGTACCAGGCGCTGCTGGGCGTCGCGACTGCAGAGCTGCGGGTACCGCTTCCGGGTGCGCTGCGGGTGGTGGTGCCCAGCAACGTGGTGCTGGATGAAGCGCAGCCCGAAGTGCTGGCGCGCTTTGAAGCCGTGCTAGCGCGGTTGCGGGCTGCCGGGGCACAGGTGCAGTATGTGCACATACCCGCCTTTGACGCCCTGCAAGCGCTGACCGCAGAGCACGGCACCATTCCCGCCGCCGAGGCCTATGTGCTGCACCGCGCGATCGTCGACGGGCCGGACGCGGCGCGGCTGGACCCGCGGGTGCTGGCGCGCATCGCGCGCGGGAAAACCATGATGGCCAGCGATCTGGTGATCTTGCAACAGGCGCGTACACAGCTGATGGCCCAAACGCGGGCATTGGTGGGCGATGCCTGGCTGCTGTTCCCCACGGTGGTGCATGTTGCGCCCTTGGTTGCACCATTAGACGCCGACCACGCTCTGTTCAACCAGACCAACGTCCGTACCCTGCGCAACACCGCGCTGCTCAATGTGCTGGACTGGTGCGGCGTAAGCCTTCCCATGGGACGCGGCGAAGCCGATATGCCACTGGGCGTATTGATCAGCGGCCCGGCGGGCACGGAGGATGCTTTGTTGCCCGTGGCTGCAGCGCTGGAACAATTGCTGGTGCAGGGCTGAGGGAGCGCGCCGACTGCTTGTTTGTGCTGCGCGGCTGCGCTCCATCCTTTGCATCAAACCCTGGATGGAGACCTGTGTATGGCAAAAGAGATTTTGTGCGGCTTTGGCGTGGATGTGGACGCCGTGGCCGGTTGGCTGGGCAGCTACGGGGGCGAAGATTCGCCCGATGACATTTCACGCGGACTGTTTGCCGGCGAGGTGGGCTCACCCCGCTTGCTCAAACTGTTTGAGCGCATGGGCATCAAGACCACCTGGTTCATCCCCGGCCACTCGATTGAAACTTTTCCCAGCCAGATGAAAGCGGTGGCCGACGCAGGCCACGAGATCGGCATCCACGGCTACACCCACGAAAACCCGATTGCAATGACGCCGGCACAGGAAGAAGCCGTGCTGGACAAATGCATTGGCTTGGTGGAGCAACTCTGCGGCAAACGGCCCACCGGCTATGTGGCGCCCTGATGGGAGTTCTCCAACGTGACCAACGAGTTGCTGGTGAAGAAGGGCATCAAATACGACCACTCGCTGATGCACAACGACTTCACGCCCTACTACGTGCGCGTGGGAGATCAGTGGACCCGCATCGATTACGGCAAGCAGCCCAAAGAATGGATGGTGCCTCTGCAGCGCGGCACCGAAACCGATTTGATTGAAATCCCGGCGAACTGGTACTTGGACGATCTGCCGCCCATGATGTTCATTAAAAAATCACCCAACAGCCACGGCTTTGTGAACCCGCGCGACATCGAGCAGATGTGGCGCGACCAGTTTGACTGGGTGTACCGCGAAATGGATTACGCGGTGTTTCCCATCACGATCCACCCCGACGTAGCCGGGCGGCCCCAGGTGCTGCTGATGCTGGAGCGCCTGTTTGCGTACATGCAGTCGCACCCCGGCGTGCGCTTCGTGACCATGGACGAAATGGCCAACGACTTTGCCGCGCGCCACCCACGCGCCAAGTAAGCACACTACGGGACTGCAAGCATGTGCGGTGTATGCGGAACGCTGGGCGGTGAAGAACACTGGAGCACCGCCAGTGGCCGCCTGCAACTGGACGACGCACCCACGCGGCGCGCGGAACGGGCGCGGCGCATTCGCATCGTGAACGAAGTCGTACGGGGCTTGCAGGTGCGGGTGAGCGACTGGCAAGGCCGTTACTACCTGGTAGCCGGGCCCACTGGCAAACAACAAGTGGTGGACAGCCTGCCCCACGTCTGGGCGGCTTTGCAAGAGGTGGCCGGGCGCAGCGTGGACCCGCTGCTGGCACCGGCCTGAGCGGCGCCGCACGCAGATGGCGACCGCTGCCGCGCGTATCCCTGCCCACGTGCTGACGGGCTTTCTGGGCTCGGGCAAAACCACGTTGCTCAACCGCTTGCTGCAAGACCCCTTTCTGGGTGACTGCGCGGTGCTGATCAACGAATTCGGCGCGGTGGGCGTGGACCACCATCTGGTTGACCGGGTCGAGGGCGATATGGTTTTGCTGGCATCGGGCTGTGTTTGCTGCACGGTGCGCGGCGACCTGGCGGAGGCGCTGC
>RFRO01000151.1 GCA_009924455.1 Betaproteobacteria bacterium | reverse complement strand
GCCTTTGAGCTCAAAGGCCTCGTTGACCACCAGCAGGCGCTCCAGGCGGTGCTTGTTGAGCAGCGCTTTCGCTTCAACCAGCGTGGTGCCGTCCGGCACCGTGACCAGTCGCTCGCGCGGGGTCATGATTTCGCTCACCGGCTGGTCGTAGCGCGTCTCAAAGCGCAAATCGCGCCCGGTCACGATGCCCACGACCTTGCCGCCGTCGCACACCGGGAAGCCCGACACACCCAATTGGTCCGACAGCGCCATGACCTCACGCACGGTGAAATGCGGGGTGATCACCACCGGATCGCGCAAGACGCCCGACTCGTAGCGCTTGACCTTGGCGACTTGGGCCGCCTGTTCAGCCACCGTCAGGTTTTTGTGCACGATGCCGATACCGCCCTCCTGGGCGATGGCGATGGCCAGCCGCGCCTCGGTCACGGTGTCCATTGCCGCCGACACCAAGGGCAGGTTCAGGGCGATGTTGCGGGAAAACAGGGTGGAAAGCGAAGTGTCCTTGGGGAGGACCTGGGAGTACGCGGGGACCAGCAACACATCGTCGAAGGTCAGCGCTTTGCCAAGGAGGCGCATGGTGAAAGCTCCAAAAAATCGATTGTACTCACGGGGTTCGCGGGCGGAGCCCTTTAGTAACCGGCTTTGGCACCGAGGCGGCGCTTGGCAAACAAACCGGCAGTTTTGGCACCCTGGCGGACAAAGCGCTCGCGGCGAGCCACTTTGGGGTCTACGGTGAGCGGGCGATACACCTCCAAGCGGTCGCCTTCGGCGAGCAGACGGTTAGCCGCGGCAGGCTTGCCCCATACGCCGATACGGCCCTCATCCAATACGGCTTGAAGCGCGTCAGCATCCAGTCCAAAGGGCTGCGCCAGCGCCCGCAACACATGCAGGACCGTGGTGCCTTCGGGGCATGGGTGCCGTAACTCCACCACCTGCCTGGGACCCGCGGCACAGACCACCGTGATCTCAGGCATCGCCGTAAACCTGTTCGGCGCGTTTGACAAAAGCGTCCACCAGCGTGGCGGCGATTTTGTCGAACACCGGGCCGACCAGCGCGCTCAGCGTGGCGCTGCTGAAGCCGTAGTTCAGGGTCAAATCGATTTTGCAGGCGCGTTGTGTGCCATCCCCCACCGCGCTGAAGCGCCATTGGCCGTCCAGCTGCGAAAACGGACCTTTGAGCAACTTGACATCCACCGAATCCGGCGCGTGATGGGTGTTGCGGGTCGTGAAACTCTGGTGGATGCCACTAAAAGCGATACCGACTTCGGCGGTCATGCCATCGGCGTCTTCGGCCAGAACTGCCGACCGGTCACACCAGGGCAAAAACTCGGGGTAGCGCGGCACGTCGGTGACCAGCGCGAACATTTCCTGCGGGCTGTACCAGATCAAAACGGACTTGTGAACGGTTTTCATAGAATGGCAGGCTGCGCGGGATTGTATTCAGTCCCCCCTGCACCCCACGATGGCCAAAAAACCCGAAACTTCCTCCCGCATTGCTGACAACAAGAAAGCCGCGTTCAATTATTTCTTTGAAGAACGTTTCGAGGCCGGCATCGTTTTAGAGGGGTGGGAAGTCAAATCGCTGCGGGCTGGCAAAGTTCAGCTGACCGATGGGTATGTGGTGGTGCGCAACGGCGAACTGTTCATCATCGGGCTGCAAATCAACCCGCTGAACACCGCATCCACGCATATCAGCCCGGACAAGGTGCGCACCCGCAAGCTGCTGCTGCACAAAGCGGAGATCCTGCGGCTGATCGGCAAGGTCGAACAAAAAGGCTACACGCTGGTGCCGATCAACCTGCATTGGAAGGCCGGAAAAATCAAATGCGAAGTCGCGCTGGCCAAAGGCAAAGCCGAGCACGACAAGCGCGACACCATCAAAGACCGCGAAGGCAAGCGCGAGGTGGAACGCGCCATGAAAACCAACCACCGCTAGCGCAGGGGCCGTAGCCCCTGGTGCTTACAGGCCGCGTGCAGCCTTTTTACGCTCGTGCTCGCTGAGGTGGCGTTTGCGCAGGCGCACGCTCTTGGGTGTGATTTCGACTAACTCGTCGTCCTCGATGAACTCCACGCCGTATTCCAGGTTCAGGTCGATCGGCGGGGTGATCTTGATCGCATCTTCCTTGCCGCTGACGCGGAAGTTGGTCAATTGCTTGGTGCGCGTGGCGTTGACCACCAAATCGTTGTCGCGGTTGTGGATGCCCACAATCATGCCCTCGTAAACTGGGTCGTTCGGTTTGACGAACATGCGGCCACGGTCGTCGAGCTTGCCCAGGGCGTAGGTGAAGATTTCACCGTCGTCCATGGAAATCAGCACGCCGTTTTTACGCCCGCCGATCTCACCTTTATGCGGCTCGTAGCTGTCAAAGATGTTGGATATCAGGCCTGAGCCACGTGTGAGGTTCAAGAATTCATTGGTAAATCCGATCAGGCCGCGCGCGGGAATGCGGTATTCCAGGCGCACGCGTCCACGCCCGTCCGGCTCCATGTTCACCAGCTCGCCTTTGCGCTCGCCCAGCGCCTGCATCACGCCACCCTGGTGCTGCTCTTCAATGTCGGCGGTGACCATCTCAATCGGCTCATGGCGTTCGCCATTGATGTCGCGGAATACCACGCGCGGTTTGGATACCGCCATCTCATAGCCTTCGCGGCGCATGTTTTCTAACAGAATGGTCAGGTGCAGTTCGCCACGACCGGCCACTTCGAAAATACCTTCTTCGTCGGTCTCGCGTACGCGCAGGGCCACGTTGTGTTGGAGCTCCTTTTGCAAGCGATCCCAGAGCTGGCGGCTGGTGACGTACTTGCCTTCGCGTCCGGCCAAAGGCGAGGTGTTGACGCAGAAGTTCATGATCAGCGTCGGCTCGTCGATCTTCAGCATCGGCAACGGCGCGGGGCGCGCAGGGTCTGTCACCGTCACGCCGATTCCGATGTCCGCGATACCGTTGATCAGCACGATGTCGCCCGGTCCAGCCTCCGTGGCCTGAATGCGGTCCAGGCCCTGGAACTTCAGCACCTGGTTGATGCGGCCCTTGACCGTGGGGCCGTCGGCCCCCGACATGACCAGCACATCCATACCGGGCTTGATGGTTCCCGCGCTGATGCGGCCCACGCCGATGCGCCCGACGAAAGTGGAGAAATCGAGTGCGGAGATTTGTAATTGCAAGGATGCCTCCGGGTCACCCGACTGCGCCGGCACGTGGCTCAAGACGGTGTTGAACAGCGCCGACATGTCCGGCCCCCATTGCTCGCCGGCCTCTCCCTGCTCCAGCGAGGACCAACCGTTGATGCCGGATGCGTAGACCACCGGAAAGTCCAACTGCTCATCAGTTGCCCCCAGCTTGTCAAACAAATCAAAAGCCGCGTTGACCACCATGTCGGGGTTGGAGCCGGGCTTGTCCACCTTGTTGACCACGACGATGGGCTTCAAGCCCAGCGCCAGCGCCTTCTTGGTCACAAAACGCGTTTGCGGCATCGGGCCTTCCTGCGCATCGATCAGCAGTACCACGCCATCGACCATGGACAAGGCGCGTTCAACCTCACCACCGAAGTCCGCATGTCCGGGGGTGTCGACGATGTTGATGTGGGTGCCCATCCAGCTCACTGCGCAGTTTTTCGCCCGCAGCAGCTGGTCCACCATGGTGGTTTTGCCGTGGTCAACGTGGGCAATGATGGCGATGTTGCGGATTTGTTTGCTACTCATGGATCAACTTTCTTAAAGAACTACAGATTCAAGTTGCGCAGCCGCGCTGTGCTGCGCCACGCATTGGGAAACCTCTATCGGACTCAATAGCCGCGTGGGAATCAACTCCCCGGCTACGCTGTGCGCAGAACCCAGCAGCGCTGCATCCGGTGCAGGTCCGTACACCGCCAGCTGCGCACAATCAGGCCATTCACCCCGGCGGCGCAGGCCGCTCAAAAAGCGCCCGGCATTGTCACTATCCAATGTGACGCGGGCATAACCGTCCAGCAACGCGTCCACCGGCAGCAAACACGCCAGGCGATCGGCCTCGTCCATGGCTTCCAAGTCGGAAAGCGTTACGCATTGCGCGGCGCTGAAATGTCCGGTCGCCACACGCCGCAACGCACTCAGGTGCGCGCCACAGCCCAGCGCTTCGCCCATGTCTTCGCCGAGGGTGCGGATATAGGTGCCTTTGCTGCAGGTCACGCGGATGTCGATGGCAGGTTCGGGCGCATCCAAGCGCAGAGCCAGAACCTCCAGCGCGTGAATGGTGACAGCGCGCGGCACGCGCTCCACTTCAATGCCCGCGCGGGCGTATTCATAAAGCGCTTTACCGTCTTTTTTGAGCGCGCTGTACATGGGCGGCATCTGGGTGATGGCCCCCGTGAACTGGCGCACCACCGCGGCCACATCGTCCACACGGATCTGGACCGGGCGACGCTGCAACACGTCCCCCTCTGCGTCAGCGGTGCTGGTGGTCACACCGAGCGCCAACGTGGCTTCATAGGACTTGTCGGCATCCAGATGGATTTGGCTGAATTTGGTCGCCGCGCCGAAACATAGCGGGAGCACCCCGCTGGCCAGCGGATCGAGCGTGCCGGTATGACCGGCTTTTTCGGCGCGCAGCAGCCATTTGGCTTTTTGCAAAACCTGGTTACTGGACCCTCCCAGCGGCTTGTCCAGCAGCAGCACCCCATGCACGGGGCGCCTTGCAACCCGTGCACGTGGCGCATCCATGGGTTCAGGCCTCCTGGGCGCGTGACGCCACTGCCCGCGCAATCAGCGCGTTCATGTCAGCGGCCCGTTCGGTGGTTTGGTCAAACAAAAAATGCAGCGTAGGCACGGTGTGGATGTGCAGGCGCTTGAACAATCCATTGCGCAGAAAACCTGCCGCCTGGTTCAAACCCGTGGCGCAGGCCACCGGGTCGCCCTGCAGCAAGCTGAAATACACCTTGGCATGCGCATAGTCGGGCGTGACTTCGACCGACTGGATGGTCACCATGCCCACGCGCGGGTCTTTCAACTCGCGCGCGATCAGCTC
>RFRO01000016.1 GCA_009924455.1 Betaproteobacteria bacterium | reverse complement strand
GCTCGTTGGGCTCATAACCCAAAGGTCGTAGGTTCAAATCCTACTCGCGCAACCAAACAGATGCGGTGTCCCGCATTACAAAACGCCAACCCCCGGGTTGGCGTTTTGCATGGAACGGGCCGCAGATTGTGATGGCCATCAGGGCGACTGGCTCCCTAAACGGTCCAAGGTTTTGAAGCAGAGCCAGATGCCGATGGTGCCGAATCCGACGACGCCCAGCCCATATCCCGCCATGATGCCGTGCGTTCCACCGACCGCAGCACCTACCCAGACGAAAGGCGCCACACCCAGCGTGGCGCGGCCCCAATTCAAAGCCGTGGAATAGAACGCGAATCCCAGGTTGTTAAAGGCCGCATTGGCGACAAACAGCGCGCCATTGAATGCAAAACTACCGGCTACAAAGCGGCAGAAAAAGACGATTACTTCGCGGGCTTCTCCATGCGCACCGAATGCATCCGCAATCAAGTTGGCACCGAGTGCGAGTAAGAGCCAGACGCAGGCCACATAGACAAGCACCACGGCCAGGCTTTGGCGCAGCGTCTGTCGCAAGCGGTCAAAACGCCGTGCACCCAGGTTCTGGCCGACGATGGGGCCGATAGCGCCGGAGAGCGCAAACAAGACCACAAAGGCCACTGGAATCAGCCGTACCACCACCGACCACCCCGCTACAGCACCGTCACCAAAAGGCGCAATCGCATGCGTCACGAACGCGTTGCCCACCGGGGTCGCAATTTGCGTCAGAACCGCAGGTAGTCCGATGGCCATAAAGGCGGGCAGGTTGTCCTGTACCACCGCGCGACTCGGTCGCCTGAGCAGATCGTGCTTTCTCATCACCATCCATAGACCGAGTGCGACCAATGCCGACCGCGCGAACCATTGCGACAGGGCGGCACCATCCAGTCCCAACCCGAGTCCAAAAATGCACAGCGGGTCCAGAATGGCACTTGCTGCGCCACTGAAGAGGGTGAGCCCCATCGCTCCGCGCGCGTCGCCTACAGACCGCAGCAGCGCGCTGCAGCACATACCCATGCCAATCAAGGGCGCGGTCGGCAGAACCTGGCGTGCATAGCGAAGCGCCAAAGCGTGGGTTTCGCCCTGCGCGCCCAACAGGGTCAGGCAATCGCCCAGCAGCGGCCACAGCACCAGCGCGACTGCCAGCATGCACGCCAGCATCAACACAACCGCTGAACCGGCCAGCAAGCGCGCATGCGCGCGTTCCCCCGCGCCTAATGCGCGCGATGTCAGCGCCGAGCAGGCAATCGACAAGCCGATGGACAGCGAACTGACAAAAAACAGCAGGGTGCCCGCATAGCCAATCGCCGCCGTCAGCGCGGGCCGACCTAGCAGCGAGATATAGAAAAGGCTCACGATGTCCACGGCGAACATCGCTGCCAGCCCCACCGAGCTGGCGGCGGTCATGGTCAGCACATGGCGCAGGATGGAGCCGGTGACAAACTTCGGCAGCGGTGCCGTCATGCCAGCGACCAGTCATACCCCACGGTGAGTGGCGCATGGTCAGAGAAGCGTTGCTCTTTGTAGACGGCATGGGTGCGCGCGCCGCTGGCCAGCGCCGGCGTGGCCAGGTGGTAATCCAGCCGCCAGCCCACGTTCTTTGCATAGGCCTGCCCCCGGTTGCTCCACCAGGTGTAGGCCGCGTCGGTTGCCGTCGGTTCAAGTTGTCGATACACATCGACCATGCCGGCCTCCGATAGCAGTTTGCTCATCCATGCCCGTTCTTGCGGCAAAAAGCCGGAGTTGTTTTTGTTGCCTTTGAAGTTCTTCAAGTCGATTTCCTGGTGCGCAATATTGATGTCGCCGCAGAGCACGAACTCGCGTTGCGCCTTCAGCGCAAGCAGATGCGGGTAGAAACTATCCAAAAACCGGTACTTAGCCTCCTGCCGCTCCTCGCCCGATGAGCCGCTGGGGAAATAGGCGCTGATGATGGAGCGCTTGCGTCCCGGCGTATCAAAGCGCAATTCCAGGTAGCGCCCCTCTGCATCAAATTCCGGTGACCCGTAACCCACCAATACATCACTGGGCGCATGGCGCGTGTAAACAGCAACGCCGGAATAGCCCTTCTTCTCCGCAAAATGAAAGTAGCCCTGCAAGCCGGCGAGCGTCTCGAACTTGCCCGCCACGTCCGGCGCCTGGGCTTTGACCTCCTGCACGCACAGCGCATCGGGCGCGTGCTTTTCCAGCCAGGGCTCCAGGCCTTTTGTGGTGGCCGAGCGAATACCGTTGAGGTTGAGGCTGGTGAGGGTGAACACGCGTGTCTCCAGAAAATATGCGACCCGCTGTCGAGTCCGAAGCCGGAAGATACAGGAAGCCAATGTCTGGCCACCGCAAATACAATTCCGCACATTGATTCTTCTATTGCCTCGGTATGCGCTGGGGCATCAAACTTCCCCATGGCAAACCATCCGCCCGCTGCCCCCACCCAGTCTGCTGACCGCCATGCACACGACTTTGTCGCGTTCGCGTTGCAGTCCGGTGTTTTGCGGTTTGGTGAATTCACGACCAAGGCCGGGCGTTTAAGCCCCTACTTCTTCAACGCCGGCTTGTTTGATGACGGCGTGAAGCTGGGGCGTTTGGCGCAGTTTTATGCGCAGGCCTTGCTCGCCAGTGGTGTGGAGTTCGACATGCTGTTTGGTCCGGCATACAAAGGCATTCCTTTGGGTGCGGCGGTTGCGGTCGAGCTCGCGCGCCTGGGCCGCAACGTGCCATTTGCCTACAACCGCAAAGAAGCCAAAGACCATGGCGAAGGGGGCTCGCTGGTCGGTGCGCCGCTCAAGGGCCGCGTCTTGATCGTGGATGACGTGATGAGCGCCGGCACCGCTGCGCGCGAGTCCATCGCCTTGATCCAAGCAGCAGGCGCTACTCCGCACGCGGTGGCGATTGCGCTGGACCGTCAAGAGATGGCTACCGAAAAACAACCCGATGGATCCACCCGCGATGTGCCTTACAGCGCGGTGCAGTACGTGCGACAGACCTTGGGCCTACAGGTGTGCGCGATTGCGACGCTGGATGATTTGCTGGGCTATTTACAGACCCAAAGCGGCGATGCCATGGGTGTACACCGGGCGCGGTTGCAGGCCTATCGGGAGCGCTACGGGGTACAACCCACTACCGCTGCGTGAGCAAGTCGCGGACTACCGCCTGTAGCGCGGAGTCCCAATTGCCTGCTGCAAGCTGGCGGTAAATACGTGTTTTCGGGTACCACACGCAGTCACTGCGATCCATCAGCCATCGCCAATCCGCGCTGTGGGTCACCAGGATCCAGCAAGGGATCCCGAGTGCTCCGCTCAAGTGGGCCACGCTGGTGTCCACAGAAATCACCAAGTCCAGCTGCGCGCAAATCGCCGCTGTGTCCGAAAAATCCACGATGTCTGCCGCCGGGTCGATCACCTGATGTTGCGCAAGCGTCGCCTGCTCACCAGCATTAGGTTGGTATTGCAAGCTCACATAGTCGAAGTCTGACGGTAGATCCGCGAGAAGCTGGTCTAGCGACAGACTTCTTTTGCGATCGTCCTGGTGGCTTGGGCTACCCCGCCAGACCAGGCCCACACGCATCCGCCGCCTAGGCCCCAGGCGACCTGACCACTTGCGTGCGGCGTCGGGTGGTGCCACCAGGTAGTGTTCGTATACCGGTATGGTCGTGACTGTGGTCCCGAAGATCATCGGCAGGCTCATCACAAGCACGCGGTAATCCACGTTATCGCAGGGCGTGTTATGCGGTATGACTCGGGCGACCCCTGCGAGCGACTGCATCAGACCAACTAAAGGCGTATAGGCCTCGAAAATGACTTCAGCGCCCTGATCCGCAACCAAGGGCAGGTAGCGGCAGAATTGAATCGTATCCCCCAAGCCCTGTTCGCATTGAACCAGTATGCGCTTGCCCGCGAGCGGCGCGCTGCCATCCCAAATGGGTGGGGTGACAGCGGGCGATGGCGGCGTCGCGCTGTGGTTAATCCAGCGCCATTCGTACAGCGGCCATGCGGCGTTGTAGTCGCCCAGGGTGAGCAATGCCAGCGCTTTGTTCCAATAGGCCTCGCCCATGCCGGGCTGGATGCGCAACGCTGAATCAAATTGTGCGAGGGCCTCAGACAGGCGGCCCATATCGTGGAGTACGAGGCCTTTGTTCACGTAGGCGCGGGCGTAGTCGGCTTGCAGTGCAATCGCCTGGGCATAGCTGGCCAACGCGGCATCGTGCAGGTTGAGTTGCCGCTGCACCGCCCCCAGATTCAGCCAAGCTTCTTTGGATTTTGCATCCAAGGTAATAGCGTGCCGGTAGCATGCCTGGGCGTCCTCCAGGCGCCCCAGCGCCTTAAGAGCCAAGCCCCGGTTGTTATGCGCTTGTGCGTTCGCTCCGTCCAGCGCGATCGCAGCATCCAGGCACTCCAAGGCTGCCTGTGCCTGCCCCAGCCTGAACATGGCCGATCCCATATCGATATAGGCTTCAGCGCTGGACGGGTTGATTTCCAGCGCCTCACAACACAAAGTCACCGCGTCCGTATGGCGACCGGTCTCCACCGCAATCATGGCCAATCGGCGCACGCAATCAAAATGGTTCGGGTGGCGCAGCAACAGGTCTTCAAACAGCGCCTGGGCCTGAACCAGATCACCCCGCGTGAGCAAGCTAATCGCTTCTGAAAACTGGCGGTCGTCAGGGCTCACAGCAGGACTGGGCACAGACCGCTGCGGCTTCAGCCCAGCTTCTTCTTCAGCAAGTCATTCACCTGCGCCGGATTGGCCTTGCCCTTGCTGGCCTTCATGATGGGGCCCACCAGGCCGTTCAGGGCTTTGGCGTTGCCGGCTTTGTACTCTTCGACGTTTTTGGGGTTGGCGGCGAGCACCTCGTCGATGATCTTCTCCAGCTCTCCGGAGTCGTTCATTTGTTTGAGGCCTTTGGCTTCGATGATGGCATCAACCACAGAGCGCGCTCCGGCATCAGAAACTAAATCGCCAGATGCATTCCACAACGCATCAAAAACTTCTTTGGCGGCATTGTTGGAAATGGTGCTGTCATGGATGCGTGAAATCAACGCAGCTAGTCGCGCAGCGCTTACAGGCAACTGCTCCATCCCGATGTCATCCGCGTTCATACGCCGCGATACCTCGCCCATGATCCAGTTACTGGCCAGCTTTGGTTGGCCGCAGGGTTTGACCGTCTCTTCAAAATATGCAGCCATCGACTTGCTTTGCGTCAGCGTTGCCGCGTCATATTCCGGTAAGCCATAGTCCCGAACAAAGCGCTCAGCCATCGCGCGCGGTAGCTCGGTCATCTCGCTGCGCACGCGCTCAATCCATTCGGGGGCGATTACCAGCGGCGGTAAATCCGGGTCGGGGAAGTAGCGGTAATCGGCGGCGTCTTCCTTGGTGCGCATGGCACGGGTCTCGCCGGTTTCCGGGTTGAAGAGCACTGTGGCCTGATGGATCTCGCGCCCGTCCTCAATTTGTTCAATCTGCCAGCGCACTTCGTAGTCGATGGCCTGTTGCATGAACTTGAAGCTGTTGAGGTTCTTGATCTCGCGTCGCGTACCCAGCGGCGCGCCGGGCTTGCGCACCGACACGTTGGCGTCGCAGCGGAAAGATCCCTCTTGCATGTTGCCGTCGCACATGCCAATCCACGTGACGATCTTGTGCAGCTCTTTGGCGTAGGCCACGGCCTCTTCGCTGCTGCGCATATCGGGCTCGGTAACGATTTCCAGCAGCGGCGTGCCGGCGCGGTTCAGGTCGATGCCGGATTGACCGATAAAGTCCTCATGCAACGATTTGCCCGCATCTTCCTCCAGGTGCGCGCGCACCAGGCGCACGGTTTTGGGTTCGCCGTCCAGAAAGAAAGAAACTGCCCCGCCCTGAACCACAGGAATCTCAAACTGGCTGATTTGGTATCCCTTGGGCAGATCGGGGTAGAAATAGTTTTTACGCGCGAACACACTGCGCGGCGCGATGTGCGAACCCAGCGCCAGCCCGAGCTTGATGGCGCATTCGACTGCGGCGCGGTTCATCACCGGCAGCGTGCCGGGTAAGGCCAGGTCCACGGCGCAGGCCTGCGTGTTGGGTTCTTTGCCAAATTCGGTGGATGCGCGGCTGAAAATTTTGCTCTTGGTGGAGAGCTGGGCGTGGGTTTCGAAGCCGATAACGACTTCGTAACCGTGGATGAGTTTGGCAGCGCTCATGCCAGGCTCCCTGGTTGGGCGTTATGAAATTCAGAATGCGCCAACTGAAACTGGTGCGCCACGTTCAGCAAGCGGGCCTCGTCCAAGTAGTTACCAATCAGTTGCAGTCCGACTGGCATACCCGTTGCGTCAAAGCCAACCGGAACGCTCATGCAGGGCAAACCCGCCAGCGAGGCAGGCAGGGTGAAGATGTCGGCCAGGTAATTGGCCACCGGGTCGTCGGCCTTTTCGCCCAACTTCCAGGCGGTGGTTGGCGCCACAGGTCCGGCGATCACATCGCATTCTGCAAAGGCGCGCTGGAAGTCATCGGCAATCATGCGGCGGATTTTTTGCGCCTGCAGGTAGTAGGCGTCGTAGTAACCGTGCGACAGCACATAAGCCCCCGTCATGATGCGGCGCTTGACTTCATCACCAAAGCCTTCGCTGCGGGTCTTTTGGTACATGTCGAGCAAGTCGCCGTGCTGCGCGGCGCGGTGGCCGAACTTCACGCCGTCAAAGCGGCTGAGGTTGGAGCTGGCTTCGGCGCAGGCGACGATGTAGTAGACGGGGATTGCTAATTCTGGTTTATTCAAAGTAACCGGAAACACCTTCGCGCCGAGATCGACGAGCGATTGAAGCGCGCCATTTATCTTCGGCCAGGTTTCCCATTGCCTTAAGTGCGATGGGGCAGCTGCCATTCCGTCAAGCCATTCTGTTTCTTCTTCAGAGCCTCCCCACCACGCCCGCGGAAACCCGATTTTTAGAGGCCCACCATCTTTACCGGCCCGCGCCAAAGGGCGCTCCAAACCGCGGGCGTAATCCGTTGCCGCGATATCCAACGAAGTCGAATCCCGATCCACATCCGGCCCGCACATGGCGCTCAGCAAAAGCGCGCAATCTTCCGCGCTGCGCGCCATCGGTCCTGCCTGGTCCAGGCTGGATGCAAAGGCCACCATGCCGTAGCGCGATGCGCGCCCGTAAGTGGGTTTGATACCCGTGATGCCACAAAACGCGGCGGGCTGCCGGATGGAGCCACCCGTGTCGGTGCCTGTAGCTGCGGGTGTGAGGCGGGCCGCCACGGCAGCCGCACTGCCGCCAGAGGAGCCGCCTGGAACATGGCTGATCTCCCACGGGTTGCTGACCGCACCGAACGCCGAGTTTTCATTGCTCGAGCCCATGGCGAATTCGTCGCAGTTCAGTTTGCCCAGGGTCACCATGCCGGCTTCGCGCAGCTTGCGCACCACCGTGGCATCAAAAGGCGAGCGGTAGCCGGTGAGGATTTTCGAGCCGGCGGTGGTGACAAAGTCTTTGGTGACAAACACGTCTTTGTGGGCAATCGGCACGCCTTCCAGCGGCCCGGCCGTACCAGCGGCCAGTTTGGTGTCGGAGGCGCGCGCTTGCCCGAGCGTGACTTCGCTGTTGACATCCAAAAACGCGTTATGCGGGTTACCGCCTAGTTGCGCGAGAAAGCGGGTGGCCACTTCCACGGCGCTGACCTGTTTGGTTTGGAGCAGCGCGGCGAGTTCGGCCACGCCCAGATGGTGCAGATCGTTCATCGCTTACTCAATCACTTTGGCTACGAGGAACAGACCACGCTCGACCGCCGGGGCGCTGCGCTGGTTGGCTTCGCGGTCGTTGGGCTCGCTGGCCAGATCGGGGCGCAGGCGCAGCGCCATCGGCCCGCTGCCTTGCATCGCATCCACCGGGTGCGCCATCGGCTCCACGCCCTCGGTGTTGACCCCATTGATTTGCTCCACGATGCTGAAGAACGCGTTGATTTTGTCCAGCATTTGTTCGTGTTCAACAGGAGCGAGCTCCAGGCGCGCGAGCTTGGCGATCCGGGAGATGTCAGCAGGATTCAAAGACATGGGTGAAAAGCGATCAGATAGGGGAACAGATAGGTGTTTGCAGGCCGCTAAATCGTGCCCCTTTATAGAGCTTGGGGTATTATCCCGCCTTTAGCTGAGCGGCCCCGCAGGCCCGATTTGGATTCGGAAATGCGGCGCGTTTCCAGACGGAACCCCTCTTTTTTCCAGAACAAGGGCTTTTTGCGCGCAATTGCAGGCAACAGGCCGATAGGATTTTTCATGTTTGCAAGTTTTCGCCGTTATTTTTCCACCGATTTGGCGATTGACCTGGGCACCGCCAATACGTTGATTTTTGTGCGCGATAAGGGCATCGTGCTGGATGAGCCCTCGGTGGTTGCCATTCGCCACGAAGGCGGACCCCAAGGCAAGAAATCGATCCAAGCCGTGGGCCGTGAAGCCAAGGCCATGTTGGGTAAGGTGCCCGGCAATATCGAAGCGATCCGCCCCATGAAAGACGGTGTGATTGCCGACTTCACCGTCACCGAGCAAATGCTCAAGCAGTTCATCAAGATGGTGCACCCGCGCGGCGTTTTCAAACCCAGCCCACGCATCATCATTTGTGTGCCCTGTGGCTCCACCCAGGTCGAGCGGCGTGCTATCCGCGAATCCGCCTTGGGTGCCGGCGCCAGCGATGTGTATTTGATTGAAGAACCCATGGCTGCAGCCATCGGTGCGGGCTTGCCGGTATCTGAAGCCAGCGGCTCCATGGTGGTGGATATTGGCGGCGGCACGACGGAGGTCGGCGTGATCTCGCTGGGCGGCATGGTTTACAAGGGCAGCGTGCGCGTGGGCGGCGACAAGTTTGATGAGGCCATCATCAATTACATCCGCCGCAACTACGGCATGCTGATTGGCGAGCCCACCGCTGAGGCGATCAAGAAACAAATCGGCTCGGCCTTCCCCGGCTCTGAGGTGCGCGAGATGGAAGTGCGTGGACGCAATCTCTCGGAGGGCGTTCCGCGCAGTTTCACGATCTCCAGCAACGAGATCCTGGAGGCTCTGACCGACCCGCTCAACAACATTGTGTCCGCCGTTAAAAACGCGCTGGAACAAACCCCGCCCGAGTTGGGTGCCGATATTGCCGACCGCGGCATGATGCTCACCGGCGGTGGCGCGCTGCTGCGCGATTTGGACCGCCTGTTGGCGGAAGAGACCGGCCTGCCGGTGCTGGTGGCAGAAGACCCGCTGACCTGCGTGGTGCGTGGTTGCGGGATTGCGTTGGAGCAAATGGAGCGCCTGGGCTCCATCTTCACCAACGAATAAGCGCCGGGTAGCGCCGCCATGGCATTCGGCGTTCTGGACCAGGACCCTCCGCCATTTTTCCGCCAGGGCGCTTCTGCTTTTTCTAAGCTGATTGTGTTCAGCGCCGCCGCCGTATTTTTAATGGTTGCGGATACCCGTTTTCAGATGCTGCAGCCTGCCCGCGTGGTGCTGCAGGCGGTGTTATTTCCGATGCAGTGGTTGGCGCAGCGCCCGGGCCTGATTGCCGGCGAGGTGACTGATTTCATTGGCAAAGTGCAATCCGCCGATGCCGTGCATACCGGCCTGATGGACCAGTTGCGGCAGCAATCTGCACGTGCCTACCAAGTAGAACAACTCGAGCTGGAAAACCGCCGCTTGCGTGCTTTGCTGGAGCTGCGCCCGACGCTGGCTGTGTCCGGCGCAGCGGCGCAGGTGCTGTACGACGCGGCAGATCCCTACACCCGTAAGGTGGTGATTGACCGCGGACAGGCCCAGGACGTGAAATTGGGCTCGCCGGTGGTTGATGAAAAGGGCGTTCTGGGCCAAGTGACGAGGGTGTTTTTGCTGAGCAGCGAAGTCACGCTCATCACGGACCGGGACCATGCCACGCCCGTGCTGAATGTGCGGACCGGCGCACGCGGTATTGTGTATGGCGACACGTCCAGTCATGCCGATGCCATGGAGCTGCGCTTTATGGCTGCCAACGCGGACGTGGAAGTAGGCGATTTACTGACCACCAGCGGCGTAGACGGTGTGTACCCGGCCGGCTTGCCGGTGGCGCGGGTAGAAAAAGTAGACCGCCAGGTGAATGCCGTTTTTGCCCAGATTTACTGTGTGCCGGTGGCGCTGGTTGCGGGTACCGGGCATGTCTTGGTGCTGGACACGCTGGCCGATGGGATGCCGCCGCGCCCCGACGCTGCGGTCAGCCCACCCCACACACGGAGCAAAAGATGATCATGCCCGTGGGGCAGCGCCTGCTGCTACCGGCCAAGCCGGCTTTCATCTGGGGCAGCTTGGTGCTGGCGTTTTTTTTGAACATATTTTTGAACATGGCGCTGCTGGGCCGTGCCGCCTGGGCCCCGGACTTGCTGGCCATCGTGCTGATTTTTTGGACCGTGCACCAAACCAACCGGGTGGGGATTGGCGTGGCCTTCATCTTTGGCCTGTTGATGGATGTGCACCAAGGTAGTTTGATGGGCCAGCATGCGTTGGCGTACATCATCTTGAGTTACTTTGCGATCACCATCCACCGCCGCATGCTGTGGTTTGGCTTGCGGGGACAAGCCTTGCAAATTCTCCCGCTTTTTGTGGTGGCCCACCTGGTGGCCTGGGTGTTGCGATTGCTTGCCGGCGGCGCCTTGCCTGATTGGGACCTGGTGTTGGCTCCGGTCTTGCAATCCTTGTTGTGGCCCCTGGTGAGTTGGCTGTTGTTTGCGCCGCAACACCGCGCGCCCAATCCCGACGCGACCCGTCCTATTTGAGATGGGAACAGTGCGCCCGCTATGACGCAGTTGCGCAACATTGACGCTGAGCTGGAGCGCTTCCGGCACCGCATATTCGTATTCACGGTGGTGGTTGGGGTTTGCTTTCTGTTGCTGCTGTTGCGTCTGGCCTATTTGCAGATATGGCGCCACGAGGACTTGCTGGCACAGGCCGAAAGCAACCGCACCGCGATTGTTCCCGTCGTCCCCAATCGGGGGCTGATTCTGGACCGCAACGGGGTGGTGCTCGCCTCGAATTACTCCGCGTACACCTTGGAGATCATCCCCTCCAAAAGCGGAGATTTGGAGCAAACGATAGAGGCCTTGTCGCAGGTGGTCGACATAAGCCCCCGCGACCGGCGGCGTTTCAAGAAGTTGATGGAAGAGTCCCGCAGCTTTGAGTCGCTGCCGATCCGTAACCGCCTGTCCGATGCGGAAGTGGCCCGCTTTGCGGCACACCGGTTCCGCTTCCCCGGCGTGGAAATCAAGGCGCGCCTGTTTCGCAACTACCCATATGGTGAATTAGCCAGCCATGTGATCGGCTACATCGGACGCATCAACCAGACCGAAAAAGAGGCGATTGAGCAGGCGGATGATCTGGCCAATTACCGGGGTACGGAATACATAGGCAAGCTCGGCGTGGAGCAAAGTTATGAGCACCAGCTTCACGGTACGACCGGTATGCAGCACGTCGAGACCTCTGCCGGAGGGCGTGCGGTTCGGCGTCTGTCGAGCAACCCCGCCACACCGGGTGACACCGTGGTGCTGTCGCTGGATATCAAGCTGCAGCATTTGGTCGAACAAATGTACGGGCAGCGGCGTGGGGCTTTTGTCGCGCTGGATCCACGCACCGGCGAGGTCCTAGCGTTTGTGAGCAAACCCACATTTGATCCCAATATGTTCGTCGACGGTATTGACGTGGAAAACTGGCAACAGCTCAATCTGTCGCCCGACAAGCCGCTGCTCAACCGCGCATTGCGCGGGACGTATCCGCCCGGTTCAACCTACAAGCCCTTTATGGCTTTGGCGGCTTTGGAGACCAGCGCACGCACGCCTGAATACGCGGTCTCCGATCCGGGTTACTTCATGTTCGGTAACCACCGTTTCCGGGATGACAAAGAGGGCGGGCACGGCCGGGTGAACATGTACCTGTCGATCGTCGCCTCCTGTGATACCTACTACTACACCCTGGCCAACGAGATGGGCGTGGACACGATTTACGAGCAGATGCACCGCTTGGGATTTGGCGATTACACGGGCATCGATATCCTGGGAGAGGCACGCGGCCTCTTGCCATCCACCGATTGGAAGCGCCGCGCCTACCGCAAACCGGAGCAGCAAAAGTGGTACGCGGGGGAGACGATTTCGCTGGGCATTGGACAGGGCTACAACGCGTTCACCGTGTTGCAACTGGCGCAAGCAACGGCCACGCTGGCGAACAACGGGGTTCGCTTTCCCCCGCGCTTGGTCAGCGCCACCGTGGATGCCGTCAGCGGCGTGAAGACGGCGAATAAAGCCCCTGACCCGGTGAACCTGGGCTTGTCTTCGGCGCATATCGATGTCATACGTGAGGCGATGGTGGGCGTCACGGTGGCGGGTACGTCGGCCCGCGCATTCGCTGGCGCCGCTTATGTCAGCGCAGGTAAAACCGGAACGGCGCAGGCGGTGGGCCTGGGGCAGAATGAAAAATATGACGCCAGCAAAATGGCCGAGCACATGCGCGACCATGCGCTCTACATCGCCTACGCCCCGGCCGACAAGCCCACGATTGCGCTGGCCATGGTGGTGGAAAACGCCGGTTTTGGTGCCGAGCACGCCGCCCCGATTGCCCGGCGTGTGCTGGATTACTGGTTGTTGGGCAAATACCCGAATGAGCAGGATATGGAGGCGGTCAGCAAAGGCCAGGCCGCCGCGCCGATAGGCATACCCCGCAATGCTGTGGATGTGGTGTGGCCTCCACCCCGGTCCGGGGCCACTGCCCTCGCCCAATGAAAAAGCCCCGCTTGCGCGGGGCTTTTTATATGCTTCAGTCTCCTCGGATCACTTCTTGCGCCGCACAGGCACGAGAGCGAACGTCTCATGTGCGGCAATGTAATGTGCGCCGAGGGACTTCGGTATCAGGTGTTTCCCGTAGTTCGCGCCCCGTCCTCGGCGATCCACTGGGCCGCCTTCTCCGCAATCATCAGGGTCGGGGAGTTGGTGTTGCCGCTGGTGATCACCGGCATGACACCCGCATCGACGATACGCAGGCCGCGGACGCCGAACACCCGCAGCCGGGCGTCCACCACCGCCATCGGGTCGTCACCGCGTCCCATTTTGGTGGTCCCGACCGGGTGAAAAATCGTGCTTGCGATGTCGCCGGCCAGTTGCGCCAATTCAGCATCCGTTTGGTACTGAACCCCGGGTTTGTGTTCCACGGGTGAGAAGCGTTTGAGCGCATCCTGGCTCAGGATGTTGCGCGTGACCCGCAGGGAGTCGGCGGCTACCTGGCGGTCCGCATCGGTGCTGAGGTAATTGGGAGAAATTGCGGGCGCGTCATGAAAGTCAGGCGTCTTGATTGCGATGCTTCCGCGGCTGGTGGGATTGAGGTTGCACACGCTGGCCGTGATCGCGTTGAATGTATGCAGCGGCGAGCCGAACGCGTCCAGGCTGAGCGGCTGCACGTGGTATTGGATGTTGGGGTAAGGCTTGGATGGGTCGCTGCGGGTGAAGGCGCCCAGTTGGCTTGGCGCCATGCTCAGCGGCCCTGAGCGGCTCCAGAGGTATTCCAGTCCCATCGCCGCTTTGCTCCACCAGGAATTGGCCAGGGTATTGAGCGTGACCGTGTTCTGCACCTTGAAAACCGCCCGGATTTGCAGATGGTCTTGCAGGTTTTGGCCTACACCGGGTAGGTCTTTGCACACCGCAATGCCTTTGGCCTGCAGCAGCGCGGCGGGCCCCAGCCCGGAGAGCTGCAAGATCTGCGGCGTGGCCACACTGCCCGCACTCAGGATGACCTCGCCCCGGGCATGCGCTTGCACCATCTCGCGCCCATTCCAGACCTGCACCCCTGTGCACCGCATGGGGCTCTGCGCACTGGCGGGCTCAATCGTCAGGCGCGCTACCTGGGCGCCGGTCCACAGCTCAAAATTAGGCCGCCCGTAACATGCCGGACGCAAGAATGCCTTCGCGGTATTCCAGCGCCACCCCTTTTTTTGGTTGACTTCGAAATAGCCCACGCCGTGGTTGTCCCCGGTGTTGAAGTCGGTGCTGGCCGGAATGCCGGCCTGCACCGCCGCCTGGGAAAAGGCTTCCAGCACATCCCAACGCAGCCGTTGTTTGTCCACCCGCCATTCGCCACCGGCTTGGCGTTGCTTCAAGAGTTGGTGGTACGGGGTTTGCGGTTCAGCCAGCGCATGGGGGGTAGACGTTTTTGCGCCGTGTACGCTGGAGGCTCCGCTGTGGTGGTCTTCGTGCAGCTTGAAGTAGGGCAGGCTGTTATCCCAGTTCCATGCGGTATCGCCCAGCAAATTGGCCCAGTTGTCGTAGTCGCGGGCCTGGCCGCGCATGTAAATCATGCCGTTGATACTGCTGCAGCCGCCCAGGGTTTTGCCGCGCGGGTAAATCAGGCTGCGGCCGTTGAGACCGGGTTGCCGCTCGGTGGTAAACCGCCAATCGGTGCGCGGGTTGCCGATGCAGTACAGATAACCCACCGGGATGTGGATCCAGTGGTAATCGTCTTTCGGGCCGGCCTCAATCAGCAGCACGCGTTTACTGGCATCGGCGCTGAGCCGGTTGGCCAGCAGGCAGCCGGCCGTGCCGGCGCCCACGATGATGTAGTCGAAGGTGGTATCGCCCATCGTGTGTCCGGTCGCTAGGCCTTGAGCTTGAGGGCGGCTTCCAGCGCAAAGTAGGTCAAGATGCCATCCGCCCCCGCGCGCTTGAACGCCATCAGGCTCTCCATCATCACCGCGTCGTGGTCCAACCAGCCGTTGGCCGCAGCGCCTTTGAGCATGGCGTATTCGCCGGAGACTTGGTACGCGAAGGTAGGTACCGCGAATGCATCTTTGACGCGGCGCACGACGTCCAGGTAGGGCATGCCCGGTTTGACCATCACCATGTCAGCGCCTTCGGCGATGTCCATGGCCACTTCGCGCAGGGCCTCGTCGCTGTTGGCGGGGTCCATCTGGTAGGACTTTTTGTTGCTCTTGCCGAGGTTGCCGGCCGAGCCGACGGCATCGCGGAAAGGCCCGTAAAAGGCGCTAGCGTATTTGGCGCTGTAGGCCATGATGCGGGTGTGGATCAGGTTTTTTGCTTCCAGCGCCTGGCGGATGGCGCCGATGCGCCCGTCCATCATGTCGCTCGGAGCAACGATGTCGACTCCGGCTTCGGCTTGCACCAGCGCCTGCTGCACCAGCATGCGGGTGGTCTCGTCATTCAGGATGTAGCCCTCTTCCTCGGTCCGTTTGTCGGGAATGCCGTCCTGGCCGTGGCTGGTGAAAGGGTCCAGCGCGACGTCGGTCATCACCCCCAGATGGGGAAACTCTTTCTTCAGGGCGCGCACCACGCGCGGGACCAGGCCATCTGGATTTGTAGCCTCTTTTCCGTCATAGGTTTTGAGCGATGCGTCGATCACCGGGAACAGGGCCAGGACCGGAATTTCCAGCCGTTGGCATTCCTCTGCGACCGGCAACAAATAGTCCAGCGTCAGTCGCTCTACGCCCGGCATCGACGCCACGGGGAAACGCGTGCGGGTTCCCTCCGTGACAAAGACCGGGTAAATCAGGTCGTGGCTGGAGAGCTGGTTTTCGCGGACCAGGTTGCGGGTGAACACATCGCGGCGCAGGCGGCGCGGGCGTCCGGAGGGAAAAGGTGCGGGTGTGATCATGCAGACAATTTTGCCCTAACGGCTTGAAACCGCCGCAAACCCTTTGCTACAATTTCGGCGGGTTCTTCGGAGCCCCCCGCTTTTCCTCCCTGAGCGGGGCCTTGATGTGTGACAGCAAATAGGCTTGACACCCCAGCTCTGAGCTGGGGTTTTTTTTGGCCATTCGACCCGCGCGATCGCCGGTGCAGCGGACCTCACGACCCGAGGGACTACACTTTCTGCATGCTGTGGGTCAAATCATTCCATATTGTGTTTGTAGCCAGTTGGTTTGCCGGCTTGTTTTACCTGCCGCGCATTTTTGTCAATCTGGCGATGGTCGATGTCGCGCCCAGCGCCGAGCGGGATCGGCTCTTGCTGATGGCGCGCAAGTTGTTGCGTTTTACCCAGATCCTGTCCGGCGTGGCCGTGGTCTTGGGGCTTTGGCTGTGGGCCGGCTACGGCATCGGTTGGGGCGAAGGCAATGCGTGGATGCACATCAAGCTTCTCGTCGTGCTGTTGGTGTTGGCGTATCAGCATGTGTGCACCCGCATGCTGTCGCGCTTTGAGTTGGGCCACAGCATGCCCGGACATGTCTGGTTCCGCTGGTTCAACGAAATTCCTGTGCTGCTGATGGTGGCCGCCGTGGTGCTGGTGGTGGTGAAGCCGGTCTGAGGCTGAAATGGCAACGCGTAAAACCGCAGCGTTGCCCCTCGCCTCGGTGTATGCCTTGACCATTGCCTACGCCAGTCTGTATCCCTTTGGCGAATGGCGTGATCAAGGTAATGCGTTCTGGGCGTTCCTGCTCGCGCCGTGGCCGAAGTACTGGACCGGGTTTGACCTGGGTATCAATATCCTGGGGTATGCGCCGTTTGGCGCTTTGGTGGCCCTCGCACTTTTCCGGCGCGCCGCAACTGCCCGACCCCTGGTGTTGGCGATCGCCATAGCTTCGTTTTTGTCGCTGTTGCTGGAGGCCTTGCAGGCGTATTTGCCGATGCGGGTGGCGTCCCGCGAGGACTGGCTGTTGAATTCTTTGGGTGCCGGTTTGGGCGCTGGCGTGGCCTTGCTCTTGGAGCGCGCCGGGGCACTGCAACGGTGGAATCACATCAGGCGGCGCTGGTTTGTGCCGGATGCGCGCGGTGCGCTGGTGCTGCTGGCGCTGTGGCCGGTGGCGCTGCTGTTCCCTTCCGCAGTGCCGCTCGGACTGGGGCAAGTGTGGGGGCGCTTGCTGATCAACCTGCATGAACTGTTGCGCCCGCAGGCGGACGTGGAGCAACCCTTGTTGCAGTACCTGGTCGAACTGCTTCCCCCGGCGCCTCTGGGGCTCACGCCCTTGTCGCCGGTCACCGAGCTGGGCTGTGTGGCTATTGGCGTTGTGTTACCCAGCCTGCTGGGATATTGCGTGATTCCCGCATGGCATCGGCGCGTCATGTTTTGCCTGTCGGTTGTGGTGGTGGCGGTTGGCGTGAGCACCATGTCGGCAGCCTTGAGTTGGGGGCCTTCCCACGCGTGGGCCTGGCTGAATGGCGTAGCGCAAATGGGGCTGGTGGTCGGTGCGCTGATGGCTTTTGTCCTGACGGCGGTGCCGTGGCGAACCGGCTGCGCAATCGCGCTGGTGGCGATGGGCGCTTATTTGAGCCTGCTCAACCAGGCGCCGGAGAGTCCTTATTTCGCGCAAATCCTGCAGACCTGGGAGCAGGGCAGCTTCATACGATTCAATGGCCTGGCGCAGTGGTGCGGATGGTTGTGGCCTTACGCGGCAGGCGTTTACTTTGTGATGCGACTGGGGCAACGCGAGGCAAAAATTTACAATGCGCCATGACCACACCCACTGCGCCGTCGCCCTTGCGTCCGACCCCACCTTACTTTGAGCGCCACATTTTCTTTTGCCTGAACGAGCGCAAGAATGGCGAGGCTTCGTGTTCCCAGCGCCATGCGCAGGAAGCCTTTGATCACTGCAAACGCGCAATACGCGAAGCCAACCTGAACGGCCCCGGCGGCGTACGGGTTAACAAGGCCGGATGCCTGGACCGGTGTTCTGGCGGCCCGGTTGCCGTGGTCTACCCCGAGGGCGTTTGGTACACCTACGTGGATACGGACGACATCGATGAGATCGTGCGTTCCCACCTAAAGGGCGGCCACGTGGTCCACCGTTTGGAGTTGGATCCCGGTGTAGGGCGGTGACGTCCGCATGAACGCGCAGACGCAAAAGATCTCCATTGATGGCCCCGCCGGGGTCCTGGAGGCGCTTTGGGATGCTCCCGCAGGTCTGGACGCGCAGGAGCATCGTGGCACGGCGGTGATTGCGCACCCGCACCCTTTGTTCGGCGGCACCATGGACAACAAGGTGGTGCAGACGGTGGCGCGTGCCTTTGTGCAAGCCGGATGGTGCGCTGTGCGCTTCAATTTCCGGGGGGTGGGTAGTAGCCAGGGTTCTTATGACGAAGGCCGCGGTGAGCTCGACGATATGCTGACCGTGGTTCAGTCCCACGCGCCAAGCGGCCCGCTGTCCTTGGCCGGTTTTTCTTTTGGTGCATTTGTAGCGGGTGCTGCCGCCGTTCGGCTGCTTGCGCAGCGGGACATTGAGCATTTGGTTTTGGTGGGTGCTGCGGCCAGTCGGTTTAATTTGGAGGAGGTGCCGGTTTCCCTGCGGCCCCGCACCCTGCTGGTCCATGGCGAGGTGGATGACACGGTCCCGTTGTCGGCCGTCATGGACTGGGCGCGTCCGCAAAATCTGCCGGTTACGGTGTTCCCCGGGTGCAGCCACTTCTTTCACGGACAATTGCCACTCCTGCGCCAGGTGATCTGCGGCGGCATCGCCGCGCACCGGGCGACTGCGACCACCTGACATGTTCGCTGCGCCCATCGCGCAGCCCATTTTTAATTTCCTCGAACGTATGAAAAATTTCCTGATTGCGGCTGTGGGCGCTCTGTGTTTCGCCGCCGCAGCCCAAACACCCCAAGCCCCTGAAGTCGCCGCGAAGTCCTATCTCCTGATTGACGTAACCGCCAGACAGGTGCTGGCTGCCAAGGGCCAGGATGATCCGGTGGAGCCTGCTTCGCTCACCAAGCTGATGACCGCGTACCTGGTTTTTGATGCCTTGCGTGCGCGCAAAGTCGACTTGGCGCAAACCTTTCCGGTCAGCGAGCGGGCTTGGAAAATGCCGGGCTCCCGCATGTTTATCGACCCTAAGATGCGGGTCAGCGTGGAGGACCTCCTCAAGGGCATGATCGTCCAGTCGGG
This sequence comes from Betaproteobacteria bacterium, assembly GCA_009924455.1. Taxonomy (GTDB): domain Bacteria; phylum Pseudomonadota; class Gammaproteobacteria; order Burkholderiales; family Burkholderiaceae_C; genus Allorhodoferax. The sequence continues at coordinate 5,781 of RFRO01000016.1, read as the reverse complement.
CAACGACGCTACTGTGGCCTTGGCTGAAGGGGTGGGCGGGACCGTGGAGCACTTTGTCGAGATGATGAACGCCCAGGCGCAGGCGCTGGGCATGAAATCCACCAGCTACCGCAACCCTGAGGGTCTGACCGCGCCTGGACACCACACCACGGCAAATGACTTGGGCCTGCTGGCCACCCGTTTGATGCATGACTTTCCCGAATACATTGGTCTGTATGCCATCAAGCACTACCGTTACCCTGGAACGCCGGCCGCTAACGACAACAACCGCAATTTGCTTTTGTTTCGCGATCCGACCGTGGATGGTCTGAAAACCGGCCACACCGATGCGGCAGGCTACTGCATGGTGGCCACTGCGCACCGGGAATATCCCAATCTGGTTGTCGCCGGTGCGCCGGCGGGCACTGCCGCGGCGCTGGGCAGTCGCCGTTTGCTATCCATCGTTCTCGGGACGGACAGCGAAGCGACGCGGGCCGCAGAATCGCAAAAATTGTTGAACTGGGGCTACACGGCTTACAGCGCGGTCAAGCTCTTTGATGCAGGTCAGGCGGTGGTGACTCCCGCCGTGTGGAAGGGGGCGCAGTCCAGCGTGAAGGTGGGGGATTTCCAGGCTGTGGTGGTTGCTGTTCCCAGTGGAATCGCTGGTGGCGTGACAACCCAGGTGTTGCGTACCGACCCGTTGCTGGCGCCACTGGCGAGCGGACAACATGTTGCCACCCTGCGGATTTTGCAGGGAGATAAGGTCGTGCGCGAGGTTCCGCTGGTTGCCCTGGAGGCGGTCCCGCAGGCGGGTTTGCTGATGCGCACCTGGGACGCAATCCGATTGTGGATTCGCTAACGGCGCCTTTCGAGCGCGTCTAGTCAAGGGTATCCAGGGCTGATATACTCGCGGGCTTTCCCCTGCATTTCGGGTCCGAGAGCGCCACGCGTGGCACTTTTGCCCACGCTGCTTAATATTGTTTGCCGGGCTCCCTTTTGCGAGCCATTTTTAGGAGGCTTTCGTGCCAACCATCAACCAGTTAGTGCGCCAAGGGCGCGAGGTCGAAACGATCAAATCGAAGAGCCCTGCGATGCAAAATTCGCCGCAGCGCCGTGGCGTTTGTACCCGTGTCTACACCACAACGCCTAAAAAGCCCAACTCCGCGCTGCGCAAGGTTGCCAAGGTGCGTCTGACCAACGGCTTTGAAGTCATTTCCTACATCGGGGGCGAGGGCCACAACCTGCAGGAGCACAGCGTGGTTCTGGTTCGCGGCGGCCGCGTGAAAGATTTGCCTGGTGTGCGTTACCACATCGTGCGCGGATCATTGGATCTGCAGGGCGTCAAAGACCGTAAGCAGTCGCGCTCGAAATATGGCGCCAAGAAGCCCAAGGCCAAGTAACAAGCAGCTGATTTTTAGTTCCGGGAGCTGCGTGGCGCAGTGTCCGGGTGTCATGGCCCGAAGCGTGAAATAGTTTGCGTGGGTCGAGTAAGTGGGAGTCTGATGGCTCCCGCGGCGTTCCCAAGAGCGCCAACTGAAGCAAAGAGGTGAAAAAATGCCACGTCGTCGCGAAGTCCCCAAGCGGGAAATACTGCCGGATCCTAAATTCGGCAATGTCGAACTCTCCAAGTTCATGAACGTCATCATGGAGGGCGGCAAAAAAGCCGTCGCTGAGCGCATTATTTATGGCGCGCTGGAGCAGATCGAGAAAAAGCACCCGGGCAAAGACCCGCTCGAAGCCTTCGAGGTCGCTATCAACAACGTCAAGCCGATGGTGGAGGTCAAATCCCGCCGCGTGGGTGGCGCCAATTACCAGGTTCCAGTGGAAGTGCGCCCTGTGCGCCGTTTGGCGCTGTCCATGCGCTGGATCAAAGAAGCCGCCCGCAAGCGCGGTGAAAAATCCATGGCCTTGCGCCTGGCCAATGAGTTGCTGGAGGCCACTGAAGGCCGCGGCGGCGCCATGAAAAAGCGGGATGAAGTGCACCGCATGGCAGAGGCCAATAAGGCCTTCTCGCACTTCCGTTTCTAAAGTATTCGCAGAGGGCCTCAGTGCGCGGATGGTGGCGGTGCTCTCGCACTGTCACACGACTTGCGCACACTGCGAGCCCGTTTGCAAGGCGCCTACCGCGCCGACCCCATTTGACACATTAAGGATGCACCATGGCCCGCACAACCCCTATTGAGCGCTACCGCAATATTGGTATCTCCGCGCACATTGATGCCGGTAAAACCACGACCACCGAGCGGATTTTGTTTTACACCGGTGTGAACCACAAAATCGGCGAAGTGCACGATGGCGCTGCAACCATGGACTGGATGGAGCAGGAGCAGGAGCGCGGCATCACGATCACGTCTGCCGCTACCACCTGTTTTTGGAAGGGCATGGACACTTCTTTCCCCGAGCACCGCATCAACATCATTGACACCCCCGGACACGTGGACTTCACCATTGAAGTCGAGCGTTCCATGCGCGTGCTCGATGGCGCTTGCATGGTGTATTGCGCGGTGGGCGGTGTGCAGCCCCAGTCCGAGACGGTTTGGCGCCAAGCGACGAAATACAAAGTGCCGCGTTTGGCATTCGTCAACAAAATGGACCGCACCGGTGCGAATTTCTTCAAGGTCGTTGACCAGATGAAATTGCGCCTGAAGGCGAACCCCATCCCGATCGTGATCCCCATCGGCGTTGAAGAAAACTTCACCGGCGTTGTGGACTTGCGCAAAATGAAGGCCATCATCTGGGATGAGGCTTCGCAAGGTATGAAATTCGAATACCGCGACATTCCCGCCGAGTTGGTTTCGGTCGCTAAAGAGTGGCGCGAGAAAATGGTGGAAGCGGCTGCCGAGGCTTCGGAAGAGCTGATGAACAAGTACCTCGAAGAGGGCGACCTCAGCGAAGAAGAAATCACCCATGGCCTGCGGGTGCGCACCATCGCCACCGAAATCCAGCCCATGTTGTGCGGTACCGCGTTCAAGAACAAAGGCGTGCAACGCATGCTGGACGCTGTCATTGAGCTCATGCCTTCGCCCTTGGATGTGCCACCCGTTCCCGGCTTTGACGAAGACGAAAAAGAAGCCCATCGCAATGCCGATGACGGTGAGAAGTTCTCTGCACTCGCATTCAAACTGATGACCGACCCGTTTGTGGGCCAATTGACTTTCGTGCGCGTGTATTCCGGTGTGCTTAAGAAGGGCGACAGTGTTTTCAACCCTGTGCGTGGCAAAAAAGAGCGTATCGGCCGTATCGTGCAAATGCATGCCAACAACCGGGAGGAGGTTGACGAAATCCGCGCAGGCGACATCGCTGCCTGCGTTGGCTTGAAAGACGTGACCACGGGTGAAACCTTGTGTGACCCCGCGGCCATCATCACTTTGGAACGCATGGTGTTCCCCGAGCCGGTGATCGCCCAGGCGGTCGAGCCCAAGACCAAGGCTGATCAGGAAAAAATGGGCATCGCCCTGTCCCGTCTGGCGCAAGAGGATCCATCCTTCCGCGTCAAGACCGACGAAGAATCCGGGCAGACCATCATCGCCGGTATGGGCGAGTTGCACCTCGAAATCATCGTGGACCGCATGAAGCGCGAGTTCGGTGTCGAGGCCAATGTGGGCAAGCCCCAGGTTGCTTACCGCGAGACCATCCGCAAGACCGTGGAAGACTCTGAAGGCAAGTTTGTGCGCCAGTCCGGCGGTAAAGGCCAGTACGGCCACGTCGTGCTGAAGATTGAGCCCAATGAAGCCGGTAAAGGCTTTGAGTTCGTCGACGCCATCAAAGGCGGTGTGGTTCCCCGTGAATACATCCCTGCGGTGGAAAAGGGCGTGGTTGAGGCGCTGACCCAGGGCGTGTTGGCCGGCTACCCCGTGGTTGACGTGAAAGTGACCCTGCATTTCGGCTCCTACCACGACGTGGACTCGAATGAGAACGCATTCAAGATGGCCGCGATCTTTGGCTTCAAAGAGGGCTGCCGCAAAGCCAGCCCTGTGATTCTGGAGCCCATGATGGCCGTAGAGGTGGAGACGCCAGAAGACTACGCCGGTAGCGTGATGGGCGACCTGTCTTCACGCCGCGGCATGGTGCAAGGTATGGACGACATGGTCGGTGGCGGTAAAGCCATCAAGGCAGAAGTGCCCCTGTCGGAGATGTTTGGTTATTCAACAACCCTGCGCTCGATGTCGCAAGGCCGTGCCACTTACACGATGGAATTCAAGCATTACTCGGAAGCACCGCGTAATGTGTCGGAGGCCATCATGGCTGCGCGCGCGAAGTAATTTTTCCCTGTCTGCGACGGTGTGCCGCCCTGTTCCCGTGCGGGGCGAACCAGCAACACCGTGCAGACGTTAAACCGGTACACGGGCGTTTGTTCTTTGGAGAATTGAGAATGGCAAAAGAGAAATTCACCCGCACCAAGCCGCACGTGAACGTGGGCACGATTGGACACGTTGACCACGGCAAGACCACGTTGACGGCGGCAATTACCACCGTGCTGGCCTCCAAGTTTGGTGGCCAGGCCAAGGCCTACGACCAGATTGACGCGGCGCCTGAAGAAAAAGCGCGCGGCATCACCATCAACACCGCCCACGTCGAATACGAAACGGCTAACCGCCACTACGCCCACGTCGATTGCCCCGGACATGCTGACTACGTCAAGAACATGATCACCGGTGCGGCCCAGATGGACGGCGCTATTTTGGTGTGCTCCGCTGCCGACGGCCCCATGCCCCAGACCCGCGAGCACATCCTGCTGGCGCGCCAAGTGGGCGTGCCCTACATCATCGTGTTCCTGAACAAGTGCGACATGGTCGATGACGCCGAACTGCTCGAACTCGTTGAAATGGAAGTGCGCGAGCTGCTCGCTGCTCGACAAATACGACTTCCCCGGCGACTCCACCCCCATCATCCACGGCAGCGCCAAGCTGGCCATGGAAGGCGACAAAGGCCCGCTGGGCGAAGAAGCCATCATGAAACTGGCAGAAGCCCTGGACACCTACATCCCCCTGCCCGAGCGCGCAGTGGACGGCGCCTTCCTCATGCCTGTGGAAGACGTCTTCTCCATCTCCGGACGCGGCACCGTGGGCACCGTGGTGACCGGACGCGTGGAGCGCGGCATCGTCAAAGTCGGCGAAGAAATTGAAATCGTCGGAATTGCTGACACCCAGAAAACCACCTGCACCGGTGTGGAAATGTTCCGCAAGCTGCTGGACCAGGGCCAAGCTGGCGACAACGTGGGCATCTTGCTGCGCGGCACCAAGCGCGAAGACGTGCAGCGCGGCCAGGTGCTGTGCAAGCCCGGCTCGATCAAGCCGCACACCCACTTCACGGGCGAGATCTACGTCTTGTCCAAAGACGAAGGTGGCCGTCACACGCCCTTCTTCAACAACTACCGCCCGCAGTTTTACTTCCGTACAACGGACGTGACCGGCGCGATCGAGTTGCCTGAAGGCAAAGAGATGGTGATGCCGGGTGACAACGTGTCAATCACGGTCAAGCTGATTAACCCGATCGCCATGGAAGAGGGCCTGCGCTTTGCGATCCGCGAAGGCGGTCGTACCGTGGGCGCAGGCGTGGTGGCGAAGATTTTTGCCTAAGGTTTCCTTGCCAATCAAAGGGGTATAGCTCAATTGGCAGAGCGTCGGTCTCCAAAACCGAAGGTTGTAGGTTCGATTCCTACTGCCCCTGCCACCCGGTAAGCACAGGTCATCCGTGCAGGGTCTCGTTCTGGGATCCGGCGGTTTTCCTCAACGGGCCGATGCGGTTTATTTGACAGCGACAGGAACATATGGCGAGCACACAGATCCAGACGGTCAGTTC
>RFRO01000150.1 GCA_009924455.1 Betaproteobacteria bacterium | reverse complement strand
GGGTGGCCTGTTGATGTCGCTGCCTGGGGTGGGGCAGGGCGCGGCCGCCCTGGCCTGCGTGCTGATCGCGGTCGCCGGGCGGGTTGCGGCGGGCCTGATTCCGCCCGTTGCGCCACCGGTGATCGCCACGCCGATGCGATGGAATCCGTTCTCCGAGACCGTGGCCAATGTGCGTCTGGGCGCGCAGGACCCGGTGGTGTTTCGCTCCATGCTCGCGATCAGTTGGATGTGGTTTTTCGGGGCGGTTTTTCTGAGCCAGTTTCCGGCCTTTGCCAAAGACGTTTTGCATGGCGACGAGCAGGTGGCCTCGCTACTGCTGGTGCTGTTTTCGCTGGGCATAGGCGCCGGTGCCTTGCTGTGTGAAAGTCTGGGGCGGCGCGGCGGTTCGCAGGCGCAGGGCGTGGGCCTGGTGCCCATCGGCGCGCTGGGCATGAGCGCCTTCGCCATCGACCTGTATTTCGCCGTGCGCGGCCTGCAGCCTTCGGCTTTGCAAGACATCGTCACGTTTGTGGGTGTTCCCGCGCATTGGCGGGTGATGGCCGATTTGGTTTTGATGAGCCTTTTCACCGGCTTGTTCAGCGTGCCCCTGTACGCCTTGATCCAGCAGCGCAGCCCGGCCGGTCACCGCGCCCGCATCATCGCGGCCAACAACATTCTCAACGCCTTATTCATGGTGGCCAGCGCGCTGATTGCGGGCGCTTTGCTGGGCGCGGGCCTGACGGTGCCGGACGTGTTTCTGGCTACCGGCCTGGTGAACGCGCTGTTTTGCGCCTATGTGTTTGTCCGCGTGCCTTTGTATGGGCAGGGCTTGCGCGCCTTGCTGCGCGGCAGGTGATTCAGCGCAGCGGCGCCACAGCCAGATCGGGCCCGACGGCGCGGCGCTCGTCAAACACAAAGCAGCTGCCCTCGTAATGCTTGCCGTCGGTTTCTTCGAAGTACTTGAGGATGCCGCCGTCTAACTGGTACACATGCTCCAGCCCCTCTTCGCGCATCAAAATGGCCGCCTTCTCGCAGCGGATGCCGCCGGTGCAAAAGCTGACCACGGTCTTGTCTTGCAAGGCCGTCTTGTGGGCACGAAAAGCCTCCGGGAAATCGCTGAACTTGCCGATGCGCCAATCGATCGCGCCGGCAAATGTGCCTTCGTCCACTTCAAAGGCGTTGCGCGTGTCCAGCGTCACCACCGGGCGACCGTTGTCGTCCTGGCCCGCATCCAGCCAGCGCCGCACCGTGGCGGCGCTCACCGCCGGGGCCCGGCCTTGCGCGGGTTGGATGGCCGGGTGGTTCATGCGGATGATTTCGCGCTTGACCTTGACCAGCAATTTTTGGAAAGGTTGCGTGGCTGACCAACTTTCTTTGGGAGTGACATCCGTAAAACGTCTATCCGCTTGCAACTGGGCCACAAACTGCCGCACCGCGTCGGCCTCGCCTGCCAAAAATAAATTAATGCCTTCACCGGCGAGCAAAACGGTGCCTTTGAGTGCCAGCGCGCTGGCCCGCTGGTGCAGCGTCTCGCGCAGCGCCGTCGGGTCTTCCAAGTTGATGAATTTGTAGGCAGAGATGTTGAGTACGGCGTTCACGCCAACGATTTTACGGGCCGCCTACCTACAATGGCCCGATGTTTTGCCACCTGCGCCTGCACACCGAATTCTCCGTCGTCGACGGCACCACCCGCATCGATGAAGTGGTGCAAGCCGCAGCCGCCAACGGGCAGCCCGCACTGGCTATTACCGACCTGAACAACCTGTTTGGCACCGTCAAGTTTTACCGTGAGGCGCGCGCCCGTGGGGTGAAGCCGTTGGTTGGCGCAGAAGTTCTGCTCGAAGGCATGGGCAGCGATCCGAACGCCACCTCGCGCATGGTTTTGCTGGTGCAAAACAAGCAGGGTTACCTGAACCTGTCCGAGTTGCTGGCCCGCAGCTTCACCCGAAACCCCGGTCGCCCGCAGGCTGTGGCCAGCTTGTCGTGGCTCGCCGAGCTGAACGAGGGCTTGATCGCCTTGTCCGGCGCGCAGGCCGGCCCGGTGGGGCAGGCGCTGGTGCAAGGGGACTCCGAGCGCGCGCAGGCGCTGGCCCTGCAACTGGCCGGCATCTTTGCCCATCGCTTTTATCTGGAGCTGCAACGCGCCGGGCGGCCCGATGACGAGGCCCACGTGGCCGCCGCAGTCGCCCTCGCAGCCCGCATGAGGCTGCCGGTAGTGGCGACCCAGCCCATCCAATTTATGGCCGCTGAAGACTTTGAAGCGCACGAGGCGCGGGTCTGCATCGCCGACGGCGAGCTGCTCTCCAACCCCCGCCGCGTGCGCCGGTTCACCCGCGAGCAGTACTTTAAAAGTACGCCGCAAATGCTGGCCCTGTTTGAAGATATTCCGTCTGCCATCAGCAACACCCTGGAGATTGCCAAGCGCTGCAACCTGAGTTTGGTGCTGGGCAAGCCGCAGCTGCCGGAGTTCCCCACGCCGCTGGTGGACGGGCAGCGCATGACGCCCGAGGACTATTTCCGCTACGCCTCGCACCAAGGTCTGCGGGAACGCCTGGCGCAGCTGTACCCGGACGCTGCCGTGCGCGAAGGCCAACGCCCCCGCTACGAGGAGCGGCTGGAGTTTGAGATCGCCACCATCGTCAAGATGGGCTTTCCCGGTTACTTTTTGATCGTGGGCGACTTCATCAACTGGGCCAAGTCCAACGGCTGCCCGGTGGGGCCGGGGCGGGGCTCAGGCGCGGGTTCGCTGGTGGCCTATTCCCTGAAGATCACCGATTTGGACCCGCTGCAATACAACCTGCTGTTCGAGCGTTTTCTGAACCCCGAGCGGGTCTCCATGCCCGACTTCGACATCGACTTTTGCCAGAGTAACCGCGACCGGGTCATTGATTACGTCAAAGCCAAATACGGCAAAGACGCGGTCAGCCAGATTGTGACCTTCGGCACCATGGCCGCCCGCGCAGCCATTCGCGACGTCGGGCGGGTGCTGGATTTCAGCTACACCTTTTGCGACGGCATCAGCAAACTCATTCCCAACAAGCCGGGCACTTCCATCAGCCTGCAACTGCCGCCGCCCGGCGCCAAGCGGGGCGACAAAGCCGCTTACGCGCTGCTGGAAGAGCCGCTGTTGGCCGAGCGCGAGGCCAAGGAAGAGGATGTCAAAACCCTGCTGGAGCTGGCCCGCAAGCTGGAGGGCATGACGCGCAATGTGGGCACACACGCCGGTGGCGTTTTGATTGCGCCGGGCAAGCTGACCGACTTTTGCCCGCTGTACCAACACCCTGGCAGCGAGTCCGCCGTGAGCCAGTTTGACGGGCCCGATGTGGAGTCCATTGGCCTCGTCAAGTTCGACTTTTTGGGCCTGGCCACGCTCACCATTTTGGAGCTGGCCCGCGCGCTGATTGCCAGCCGCCACGCTGGCAAAGAAGGCTTTGCCTATGAGACGCTGCCCTTGGATGACGCGCAGGTCTACCGCCTGTTTGCCCAGGGCAAGACCGAAGCCGTGTTCCAGTTTGAAAGCCGGGGCATGCAAGGCATGTTGCGCGACGCCAAGCCAACCCGTATGGAGGACCTGATTGCGCTGAACGCCTTGTACCGCCCGGGGCCTATGGACCTGATTCCCAGCTTTGTGGCGCGCAAGCACGGGCGCGAAGAAATCGAATACCCGCACCCGCTGGTGGCGGACATGCTGTCCGAGACCTACGGCATCATGGTGTACCAGGAACAGGTGATGCAGACCGCGCAGATTTTGGGCGGCTACTCGCTGGGCGGTGCCGATATGCTGCGCCGCGCCATGGGCAAAAAGAAGGCCGAAGAAATGGCCGAGCACCGCGCCATCTTCCGCGCTGGCGCTGCCAAGAACAACATCAACCAGGACAAGGCTGACGAAGTCTTCGACCTGATGGAAAAGTTCGCGGGCTACGGCTTCAACAAGTCACACGCCGCTGCGTATTCGCTCTTGGCCTACCACACGGCCTGGATCAAGGTGCACTACACCGCCGAGTTCTTCTGCGCCAACATGACGGTGGAGATGGACAACACCGACAAACTCAAGGTCTTGTTTGAGGACGCGCAGCGCTTCGAGATCGATTTTGAGCCGCCCGACATCAACCGTGGCGGCTACCGCTTTGAGCCGATTTCCAACCGCCAGATCCGCTACGGTCTGGGCGCGATCAAGGGCACCGGCGAGCAGGCCATCGAGGCCATCGTCGCCGCACGCAATGGCGCAGGGCCGAGCACCGACACCGGCCCCTTCACCAGCCTGTTTGACTTTGCCCGCCGGGTCGACCGCAGCCGCATGAACAAGCGCTGCCTGGAAGCGCTGATCAAGGCCGGGGCCTTCGACACGCTGGAGCGCAACCGCGCCTCGCTGCTGGCCTCGGTGGACCGGGCTTTTGAATTTTCTGCGGCCAGCGTGGCCAATGCGCAGCAGGTTGGCCTGTTTGATATGGGCGATGACGACCACGGCTCCAGCACCCAAGAGCCCGATCTGGTACCCGCCTTGCCCTGGGGCGTGAAAGAACGCCTAACCCATGAAAAAACCGCCATCGGGTTTTATCTGTCCGGCCACTTGTTCGACGAGGTGGCGCACGAGGTGCGGCGCTTTGCCAAACGCCCCATTGACGAGTTGCTCGACACCCGCGAGCCGCAGTTGCTGGCCGGCATCGTCAACGACCTGCGCGTGATCAACGGCGCGCGCGGCCGGCTGGCGCTGTTCAAGCTGGACGACGGCTCCGGCAGCATCGAAGCCCGCGCCGACGACAAGCTGCTCAACGCCCACAAAAATCTGCTGAAAGACGACACCCTGGTCATCGCCATGGGCAAGGCGCAACCCGACCGCTTCTCCGGCGGTATGCAGTTCACCATCACCCAGCTCTGGGATCTGGAGCAGGCGCGCTGCCGCTTCGGCAAGTACCTGCGCGTGGCCGTCAACGGGCAAGCGCCTGATGTGGCCCGCGTGCTGCGTGAATTTCCGGCGCAAAAAGAAACGACCGAACAGGGCGATGTGCAACGCGGCCTGGCGGTGCGCTT
>RFRO01000149.1 GCA_009924455.1 Betaproteobacteria bacterium | reverse complement strand
TAAGGCCCGCGGCAGGCGAAAGCCCTGCGGCAAGTAAAAAAGCCCTTGCCTACGGCAAACTATCTTCTACATATTGCTGCGCCCGCTGCGCCTGTTGGCGCAAGGAAGGCGGCAACATCTGCCCCAGACGAACCGCTGCGTTTTGCAGCAAGCCTTGGCGTATGGACTGTCGCGTGATCGGCGCCGCGCTGTCGCTACCCACGTGCAGGCTGCGCGCTTGGGGGCCGGGGATGTTGAGCGGTGCATTGAGCTGGTTTTCAGAGCGGGAGGCTGGATTCAGCACCGAAAGGTACAAATCCTCCAGCCCCGCTGGACCCTTGTTTTTCAGGCCCACCTCGTCAAAGTATTTGTCCACCAGTTCCAGCTGCGAGTACACGCTCAGATTCAGAATGGCTTTGGGGTTTTTGGCGTATCCCGCCGTGGCCGCGCCACGCGACGGGCCGTCGCAGAACTGGATGATTCCGTGGCAGCGCTCATTGCTGGCGCGCGGATTCATGCCGTCGCTCTCCATCAGGGTCATGCGGGCGAAATCGTCGGGCAAGAAGTTGTGCTCCTTGGCCAGACCCAAAATTTTGTCGTACACCGCCGCACGCTCCTGCGCCGGAATAAAGCCCTTGGCCACCGCGCGGTCCAGGGTTTTTTGCAGTACCGGGTTCTGAACAGCGTCGGTTGCGGCTGCAACATCCACCGGAATCAGTTTTCCATTCGGCGCGACCGCGGTATTGCTCACCACATGGGGGAAGCGCGGCAGGCTGCGCGACGCGACCGGGGCAGCACCTTGCGACGCCTGAACGGCCACCGCGGCAGCCGGCGCCGGCCGCTGCAATGCGATGTGGGCCGGCACAGCGGCAGGCATAAGCGCCTTGCTCGGGCTGGCAGTACCCGTCTGGGCAATCCGCTCGCTCAGGGCACGCATATCCAATTGCTGGCCCGAAAAAATACGGTCGGGGTTATCAATACGGTTGGCCTTGGCCAGTTGCTGGGCCAGCCGGTAGGCTTGGGCACGCTCCAGTTTGACGCCCATCGCCGAAGCCTGGTCCTGCACGATACCGGTCAGGGTGTCACCCGCAGCAACCGTGTAGCTGAGCGCGGCACCAGCCGACGGCGCTGCACCTGCGCTTTGGGCGCTTTGAAGGGCCTGCGCAAATGCGCCACCAGACTGGCCGCCGGAGTCAGCGCCTGCATCGACGGCAGGGCGCGCAAACCGCGCCGGCCCGCCCAGCGAATTCAGGCTGGCTTGTGCTTTGGGCTGGAAATCGGCGGACTGCATGGCGATGGTGGGGCGATCTGAATAATCCTGCTAAATAGCGTCAAACGACTACAGTGGCACTTTTCTTGCACGTAAGTTAAGCAGGTGTCGTCGTTCCGACACGTCTACCTAACCCTGTAATCAATGCAAATGCTGTGCCACAAAAACCCGCGAGCCGCCTTCCAGCAAGGCGGACGGGTCGCGCTCGCGCTGGCCGGCGCGCTGTGTCTGGCTTTGTCCCTGGGGTGGGCCCAGGCCATTGCGCAAACGGCAGGCGAAGCAGCGCTGAGCCAGGAGAATTTATTCAAGGAAGTTGGCAACTGGATGCAGCAAACCCAGCAGCTGAGCGCCGGCCAGTTCGACTTCGTTCCGCTGGACAGCCGTGTGAAGGTGCAGCCCTGCGACCGGCCCCTGGCCATGGATCTGCCCTTTGCCACCAAAGAAACGGTGCGGGTGCGCTGTCTGGGCGCCACCAGTTGGCAACTCTACCTGCGCGCCAACATCAAGGCCGCTGCGGCCAAACCGGCCCCGGCAGCACCCGCCGCTACCGCCTCATCTGCGGCAGTGGCTACACCGCCGCTCAAAAGCGCCAGCAGCGCAGCGCCCGCGCGCCGCAAAGTCGTGGTGGGCACCCAGTTTTTGCGCGCCGGAACGGTGTTGAGCGCCGCCATGCTCGAAGAATCCGAACAAGCCGCCACGGCGGCGGACAATTCGCTCTTTGGCAGCCTCAAAGATCTGGAAAACGCGGAAGTGGTGCGGGATATTGCGGCCGGCACGGCGCTGCGCAGCTCGGACGTACGCCGCGCCTTATTGGTTAAACAGGGGCAGTTGGTTATGCTCACGATCAGCCAGGGAAACAGTTTTGCCATCGTGGCCCGGGTCGAAGCGCTGCAAGATGGGCGATTAGGTGATCAAATCCGCTTAAAAAATCCCGAGTCGGGCCGATTACTAAGCGGTGTAGTGACCGGACCGAACGCTGCCAAGGGTTTGTGAGCTGCATCGAAAGTTTTTTCAAAATCGGGACTCAAGTTTTTTGCCGACGGGCCGATTCCTACAAGGACAAGCTGTAAAAGTGCCGCTAAAACCGTGAAAGTGAGCAATCTATGACCGATCCTATTTCGCCATCCCCGCGGCCGCTACCGGCCTATACCGGAGCGCGCAAGTCTGCCGATAAAACGGGCGGATCGGAGAAGTCTGCCTCTTTGGCAAACACCACAGCCGCAGCCACCCCCGGAGCCGCACCACCGCCGCCCCCGACCAATACGGACAGCGCGGACGAAATCAATCTGCGGAAAGTGGCCCAACGTATGCACGAAGAACCCAATTTCGACCGGAAGAAGGTTGATTCGATCCGCCAGGCCATCCAGGACGGCAAGTACCCCCTGGATCCCCGTCGCATTGCTGAGAGCTTCTGGTCCATCGAGCAAATGATCAAAGGCTGAGGCACGCCCCATTGGCAGAAGCGATCGATCCAGACCTCCACCAGCGCGCACAGGCGCTGGTCTTGCAGCTCAGTCAGATGCTGGAGTTGGAGTTCGACGCGCTCAAGGTACAAAATCTCGACGAGTTCGAGCGCCTGCAACCCATCAAAAATGATTTACTGTCCCGGCTCACGGAGATGGCGCCGGGTAAGGACGTTCTGGAAACCGACCCGCAGTGGAGCGGTTGGCTCGAAAGCATCGCCGAGTGCCGCGACATGCACCGGCGCAACGCGGTCCTGATGGAGCGCAAACTCGAATCGATCCGTGGCGCGCTGGACAGCTTGCGGCTTCCAGGAACCGGCAGCGGTGTCGAAATTTATGACCGGCTGGGCAATGTGTCGCGTTTCTCACGCGGACGCGGCTACAACGAAGCCTAGGCCAAACCGTCCACGGGGTCGGACGGCCCGCCCAGATCCACCCCGTCCGCTGCGCCGATCCGCTCGCCACCGAACTCTGCGGTGTCTGCGGCAGCAGCACTGGCTGCACCTTTTTCATCGCCCGGGCGCATGCCCTTGAGCCAATACACCCAGGACAAGATGACAGAAACAGCCGCATACAGCTCAGGCGGGATTTCATCGTCCACATTGAGCCGGCTTAAAAGCGCCAGCAACTGCGGATCCTGGGTGATGTAAACCCCATTGGCCTGCGCCTGCGCGATCATGGCCAGGGCGATTTCCTCATCCCCTTTGGCTGTCACGACCGGCGTGAGGTGCTGCCCGTATTCCAGAGCAATGGCTTGGCGGCGGTAACTCATGCCCGTATGTCCAGTACAGCACCAGCCAAAGCCGACACCGGTGGCTCCTGGCTCGCGCCCGCTTGTCCGCCGGGGCGTTCGCCGTGGATGACCTGAAACGAGCGCATGGCAATTCCAGCCGACTGCAATTGCGCCCCGAGGTTGGCCGCGCCCGACTGCGCCATATCCACCACGGCTGCGCTGCGCGCCCACATCATCAGGTCCACCCGGTCCTGGGCCAGCAGCTCGGTCTTGAGCCACAACTCGCCGTAATCGGCGCTGGTGGAATGGATGTTGACCGTGAACGGCGTCGACCGTCCCTCGCTGGTGCGGCGGCGCTCGAACTGGATTTCCACCGGCGAGGCGTCCCTGAAGGGAATCACCATGTTGAACACCAGGTCCTGTTGCGTCTGCGCCTGGGCTGCGCGCACCTGTGCCGACTCCAAGTCATCGACCCCGCGCTGCAGTTGCTGCGCCGCGCCCAACTCTTCACTGCTGAGATCGTCCAACGCGCCCATGGACGCCAGCGCACCCAGCAGCAGTTGCTTGGTGTCGTTGGCCGGCATGTCGCGGTCCACGCCGCTGAGCAAGCTGCGCTCCGAGCCCAGTGCGGCCTGCACCGCGCTGCGCACATCGCGCGGGGACAGCTGCGCCATGCTCAAGCGCTGGCGCGACCACTGCGCCTGCAAATCCGGTCGGCCCACCTGGCGCAAAACCGCGTCCAAGGTGCCGCTGTTGAACAAGTTGACCAGCTCGGGCAGTCCGTTGGCGCGGAACAGCAAACTGCCCAGGCGCGAGAAAAAGTCCTGCGGGCCCAGGGTGACCCGCTGCGGCGCCTCTTCCGCCACGGTAGCCAGTACGCCTGCCAGGGACACCGGTGCCAGGGCCAGAGGCGGCGCAGCGCTGGTGGGCTTGGCTGCGAGTGCCAGCAAGTTGTGCAAGGTGGCCGTGCCGTCCTCGTTGATCTCGACCCGCAAATTGACCAGCAGCGGGCTGTCCTGCGTGCCCGGCTGCAGGGTCGGCAAGACCCGCCCGTCAACGACAAAACCCAAAGAACCATCGCGCGCCTGCACGCTGGCCTGCAAAACCTGCCCATCTTTCAATCCCATGGCTTGCACCGTAGGGGCATCGACCCGGGCTACCGAGGGTGCTGACAGCGGCGCAGCGCGCTCGGGCAGGGCGGGCAAAGGCACGATGGTCGGCGCGTAGGCGCTGCTGCCCGGCTCCGCGTCCTCGGGCTCGACCGAAGGCAGCTCGGGGGACTGCGCCGTCCGTGGCCCCACGCCCTGGCGCGCCGGCTGTTGAACCAGCACCTGCTGCTGCACCAGAACACCGGCATTGGCCGGTTGCGCTTGCATGCTCTGCGCCATGACCGCGCTGGCCAGCGGGGTACTGACATTGCCGGCCGCCATGGGGGCCGGGCCGGCGTACGCCGAACGCTCGGAAGGCCCGGACGGCGCGCTGCTGCCGGGCGCGGCCGTGGCACTTGGGTTGGGGCCACGGGGTTCACCCGGCGCAGGCGGAGCCGCAGAGGCTGCACCTGGTGGGCCGGGTGCACCGGGCGGTATGGTGGGCGGTGCGGCGGTTTGCGGCTGTGCCGGGGGCGG
>RFRO01000148.1 GCA_009924455.1 Betaproteobacteria bacterium | reverse complement strand
CTGCTGCTGGCGCTGATGGCCAGCGCGGCAGTGCGCGCGCCAGCATCATCGGGCACTAAATCGGCGGGCGCATCGCATGGACCCTGGCGGCGACGCATCCGACCCGCGTCGACAATATGGGTCATCTGCCACACGAAGAATCACCCCAACGCGCAGTTTCTGCGGTCGAAAAATTTTTGATCGAACACGCCTATGACTGATTCCGTTGTCTACAAAACCCTTGCATCATGTGCCTGATTGCCTGGAACTGGCAACCCGGTCAAGGCTTGCTGCTGCTAGCCAATCGCGATGAGTTTTACGCGCGCCCCACGCAGCGGCTGCACCGCTGGCCGGACGCGCCGGTGCTGGCTGGCAAAGACCTGCAAGGCGGCGGAACCTGGCTGGGCTTGGGCCCAGGAGGGCGATTGGCAGCGCTGACCAATGTGCGCGACCCGCGCCAGTTCCGCGCCGACGCCCCGACCCGGGGCGCACTGGTGGCGGACTATCTGCGTGGCGATATGCGCGCCCAGACCTACCTGGATCAGATCGGTCCGCAAGCCGCCGCCTTCAATCCCTTCAACTTGCTTTTGTTCGACGGCGAGAGCCTCTTGGGCTTTGAGAGCCAGGGCGCCCGCACGGTGGCTTTTACGGCCGGCGTGAACGGCGTCTCCAATGCCCGCTTCAACACCCCGTGGCCGAAGCTGCAGCGCCTCACCCAGGCACTGCGTCAGCGGGGCATGCCGGCCGTGGTCGAACCCCGGGCCTTGCTGCCGCTGCTGACCGACGCCCAAACCGCGGTGGATGCGCAATTGCCCGACACCGGAATTCCGCTCGAGACCGAACGCGCCCTGTCGGCGGCCTTCATCCGCATGCCCGGCTACGGCACGCGGGCATGCAGCATCGTCCATATTCAGGGGCAGCAGGCTCACATGTGGGAGCAGACCTTTGATGAAAATGGGGCGGGGGAATTGCGATCTATGGCGAAGACTGTGTCCACTATGAACGACCAAACCAGCACCCGCTCGGGCTGAACTGTGAACCCCATCGAACAAGCCGCCGCCGCATCCCCGGACTTCGCGCGCGCGGTGCGCCACCATGAATCCGGTGATCTGACCGCCGCGCGGGCCGCTTATTTGCAGGTGATGGACCAGCCGCAGCTGACCGGCCTGTGCCTGCACCAACTCGGGGTTCTGGCCGCTGCCCGGGGCGATCACCGGGTGGCTGCCGATTTGTTCAGCCGCACGCTGGCCATCGCGCCCTTGCCCATGGTCTACGCCAATTTGCATGCCGCGCAGGACCTGATCGGCGACCGGTTGGGAGCGACAGCCACGCTCATTGATCTGGGCTGCTTTCTCCAGTTGCACAAGCACCATGCGGACGCGATTCCCGTTTACCGTAAGGTTTTGGAGCGCGACCCTTTGAGCTACCCCGCGTATGCCAACCTGGGTAACGCATTCGCCTGGCTGGGTGACTTGCCACAAGCCGCCCAGCACCTGAGCCGCGCCATTCTCTTGTGGACCCGCAGTTTCCCGGATGCTCCCGGTGTTCCGTCGGATTTATTCCAATTAATCAATAGCTTATCCAAGCAATCTCATCATTTGCCTGACATTCCCGCCGGCGTGCCGCACGGACCTTTGCAGAAAATGGAGGAGGTGCTGACCACTTTGGGCAAAGTGTTTGGCGAACTGGAAATGCCCGACGCAGCGCTGGCGTGTTTCCACCAATCGGTGGCTCTGAATCCCGGCTACGCGCTGGGCCATTGGAACCTGGCGGCCGAGCTCTTGTGCCGGATGGACTTTGAGGCGGGTTGGGCTGCCTATGAATGGCGCTGGCGCTGGCCCGAATTTCCCGAGGTCCACCGGGCCTTGGGCCTGCCGGCCTGGCAGGGCGAGCCTCTGGCGGGTAAGCGCATCTACGTGTGGGGTGAGCAGGGTCTGGGCGATTCCATGCAGTTCGCGCCTTTGGCGGCGCAGCTGCCGGCCCTGGGCGCGGAGGTCGTCTTAGAAGTGCCTGCCAGCCTGGTTCGCCTTCTGGCCCACAGTTTCCCCGGGGTCCACGTGGTCCCGCGTCCCGGTAGCCCGGAGCTTTTGTCTTTTGACGGCCCGCTTGATTACGTGGTTCCTTTGATGAGTCTCCCCTTGCGATTGGGTCTGCGCCCCCAGGCGCTTCCGCTGGCCCGCGCTTATCTGCGACCCCCGGAGGGCAGGGCCCCAGCCGGTTTGGAAAATCCCCGGACCGAAGGCAGACCCCGCGTCGGTCTGGTGTGGGCCGGCCAGCCGCGCCACGCCAATGACCATCGCCGCTCCCTGTCTGCATCCGCGCTGACCGCGCTGCTGCAGGTGGATACCGTGCATTGGTTTTCCCTGACTGTCGGTGCCCGGCAGGCCGATATCGCAGGGCGGGGAGATATTGTCGACTTGGCCCCTGCTTTGGGCGACTTTGCCGATACCGCCCACGCGGTGGAGGCGCTCGATTTGGTCATAACCGTTGACACCGCCGTTGCGCACCTGGCCGGTGCCATGGGTAAAGCGGTCTGGCTGCTTTTGCCCAAAGTGGGTGACTGGCGCTGGGGCCGCAGCGGCACCACCACGCCCTGGTACCCGGCCACGCGCCTGTTCCGCCAAAGCCGCTTGGGCGACTGGTCGGATGTGGTGGCGGAGGTGGCGCAGGCGCTATGCCGGCGGGAATGGGTGGCCTAGCGGACGTTTGCGCCAGCGGCACTGCGCAGTTCCCCCACAATGCGCCATGCTTTTCCCCGACCCCGCCACCCACAGCGCTGTCCTGCTGACCATGCAGTTGGCGGCGTGCACGACGCTGCTTTTGCTGCTGATTGCCACGCCGCTGGCCTGGGTTTTGGCACGCAGCCGGGCGCGGTGGAGCGCGGTGCTGGGTGCGGTGGTGGCGTTGCCGCTGGTGCTGCCGCCCACGGTTTTGGGTTTTTATGCGCTGATGGCCTTGGGGCCACAGGGCTGGCTCGGGCAGTTGACGCAGAGCCTGGGGCTGGGGACGCTGGCGTTCACGTTCACCGGGCTGCTCTTGGGCTCGGTGGTCTATTCGCTGCCCTTTGCGGTGCAGCCGATCCAGCACGCGTTTGAGGCCATGGGGCCGCGGCCGATGGAGGTGGCGGCGACTTTGGGGCTGCCGCCATGGGAGGCTTTTTGGCGCGTGGCGCTGCCGATCGCGCGGCCCGGATTTGCGGTGGCGGCGGTACTGAGTTTTGCGCACACGGTCGGCGAGTTCGGGCTGGTGCTGATGATTGGCGGCAACATTCCCGGGCAGACGCAGGTGATCTCCACCTTGATCTACGGACACGTTGAGGCCATGGAATATTCGCAGGCGCACGCGCTGGCGCTGGGCATGGTGGTGTTTGCGTTTGTGGTGCTGCTGGCCTTGGGCGCCATCAAGCGCCGCGCGCCGCGCATGGTGGCTTGAGGGGACAGGGCAGGGCGATGCAAGCGGTACACAAGGCGTCCGAATCCCATATCCGCCTGCGGCTGGCGCGCGCAGCTTTTTCTTTGGACGTAGACCTGCGCTTGCCGGGCCGGGGCATCTCGGTCTTTTTCGGCCCATCGGGTTCGGGCAAAACCACCTTGCTGCGTTGCGTGGCCGGGCTGGAGCGCGCCAACGGCGCACCGGATGCGCGTGTTGCCATGGCCGGTGCCGTGTGGCAGGACGCGGCCAGCGGCGTGTTTGTTCCTACGTGGCAGCGTTCGTTGGGCTATGTGTTTCAGGAAGCCAGTTTGCTGGAGCACCTGGACGTGCGCCAGAACCTGGCTTTCGGGCTGCGCGGTGGTAGCAATGGGGACGCGCATGCCGGGCTGCAAGAAGCGGTGGCGCTGCTGGGCATTGGCCATTTGTTGGAGCGGCGGGTGGACACGCTCTCCGGCGGCGAGCGCCAGCGGGTGGCGATTGCGCGGGCCTTGGCGCGCCAGCCGCGCGTGCTGCTGCTGGACGAGCCACTGGCCGCGCTGGACCGCAGCCGCAAGCAAGACATATTGCCCTGGCTGGAAGCCTTGCGCGACAGGCTGCACATTCCCATGCTGTATGTCACCCACGCCATGGACGAGGTCGCACGCTTGGCGGACACACTGGTGCTGCTGGAGGCCGGCCGGGTGCGCGCCTGCGGGCCCGTTGCCGAGGTCATGCTGCGGCACCTGTCGGTGGGTATGGATGATGCCGGTGCCTTGCTGGAGGCCACGGTGCGCGGGCGCGATGCTGCTTGGCAATTGGCCGAAGTGACCTTTGACGCCTGCAGCTTGTGGCTGCGTGACAACCCCGGCATGGAGCCGGGGCGGCGGGTACGCGTGCGGGTGCTGGCACGCGATGTCAGCCTGGCACTGACCGCGCCTGCGGGCACCAGCATCCAGAACCAGCTGGCTTGCACGGTGGAATCGATTGCCCCCGATGCCCACCCCTCCCAGGTGCTGGTGCGGCTGCGCTGCGGGACGGCGACGCTCTTGGCCAGGGTGACCGCGCGTTCGGCCGCACAGCTGGAACTGGCGGCGGGCCGGGCCGTCTGGGCGCTGGTCAAATCCGTGGCATTGGTGGAGTAGGGCGCGCACGCCCGGACGGCATGGGGGGACGGGGCGCTCCGTAAAAAAGGGCAGTTAATCGTCGTGGCCGCGCACCGGGGCGCGCAAGCTCTTGGTTTGGGCACGCGCACCTTTGGTCTGCAGCCGGCGCTGTTTCGACCCGTACGTAGGTTGGGTGGCGCGGCGCGGTGTGGGCGGGGTGGCCACGCTGTTGACCAATTCGTGCAAACGCATGAAGGCATCGAGCCGGTTTTTGTCTTGGGTACGAAAGCGTTGCGCTTTGATGACCAGCACGCCTTCGCCGGTGATGCGCGCGTCGCGCAGCGCCATCAGGCGATCCTTGACCCCATCGGGCAGGCTGGAGGCCGGAATGTCAAAGCGCAAATGGATGGCGCTGGACACCTTGTTGACGTTTTGTCCGCCCGCACCCTGCGCCCGGATGGCGCTGGTCTGGACTTCGGCCTCGTCGATCAGCAGCGGTCGGTTGGGGAGGTCGGTGGTTGCCATGGCGGAGAAACTACACTGTGTGCAGCCAGTATTGGACACCCACCACCCAACCCCAAGGAGCCCGCCATGGCCAAAGGTCAGCAAAAATCCACCAAAGAAGCCAAAAAACCCAAAAA
>RFRO01000147.1 GCA_009924455.1 Betaproteobacteria bacterium | reverse complement strand
CCCGCAAGCATCAAGTAGGGCACGCTGCCAGAGAACACGGCATTGGGCGCACTGCGGGTGTTGGCCGCGACGAAGTCAATGACCTCGACCAAGGCCACGCGTGCGCTGTCCAAGCGCTGCGCCACAGCCAGCGCATCGGGGGTTCCGCTCGCTCGCAAGTCGACAACCGTCTGCGCCACTTGTGCGGCAATGCCACGGGCGACTGCGCCGCCGTCGCGCGCGGTTTTGCGCCCCACCAAATCGTTGGCCTGGATGGCGGTGGTGCCCTCGTAAATGGTGAGGATGCGCGCGTCGCGGTAGTACTGGGCCACGCCGGTTTCTTCGATGAAACCCATGCCGCCATGCACCTGCACCGCCAGCGAGGTGACCTCCAGGCTCATCTCGGTGCTAAAGCCTTTGACCAGCGGCACCAGGAACTCATAAAAGCTGTTGTTGACCTTGCGGGTCTCGGCGTCGGGGTGGTGGTGGGCGACGTCGAAGGCGCTGGCCGCCGCACTGGCCATGGCCCGGCAGCCTTCGGTGTAGGCGCGCATCGTCATCAGCATGCGGCGCACATCGGGGTGGTGGATGATGGGCGCGCTGCTGTTCATGGAGCCGTCCACCGGGCGGCTTTGCACGCGCTCGCGGGCAAACGTCACCGCTTTTTGGTAGGCCCGATCCGCAACCGCAATGCCTTGGATACCGACGGCAAAACGGGCTGCGTTCAATGTCGTGCTCACCCCAGGTGATGTAAATCTTGGTGCCGAAAACCTTGTAGCTGCCCTCAGCTTGCCGCTCAGCGCGCGTGCGCACCAGCGACAGGTCGCTGCCGGCCTGCGGTTCGGTCAGGTTCATGGTGCCCGTCCAGGCGCCGCTGACCAGCTTTTCCAGGTACGTGGCTTTGAGCTCGTCAGAGCCGGCCGTGAGCAGCGCTTCAATCGCGCCGTCACTCAGCAAGGGGCAGAGCGAAAAGCTGAGACTTGCAGCATTCAGCATCTCGTTGCACGCTGCGCCGATGACGCGCGGAAGGCCCTGCCCGCCCCACTCGGCCGCGTGTTGCAATCCCTGCCAGCCGCCCTCGACAAACTGGGCAAAAGCCTGCTTGAAACCGGGGGTTGCGGTGACCACGCCGTGGTTCCAGGTGCTGGGATGGATGTCGCCCTCCCAATTCAGCGGGGCCACCACGTCGCGGGCGAATTTGGCCGATTCGTCGAGCACCGCTTGCGCGGTCTCCAGCGTGGCGTCTTCAAAACCAGGGAGTTGGGCGATCTGGTCGATACGGGCAATGTGTTCCAAATTGAACAACATGTCCTTCACGGGAGCGGAATAACTCATAAGTCTCCTGCGCTAAAAAAATACCAAGGCGGCAGCGGCCGCCCGCCCCTCGCAGCTTACAGGGCCTGGACCATCTCGGGCACTGCGGTGAACAAGTCAGCTTCCAATCCGTAATCGGCCACGCTGAAGATAGGGGCCTCTATGTCCTTGTTGATGGCGACAATGACTTTGCTGTCTTTCATGCCCGCCAGATGCTGGATGGCGCCGCTGATGCCGCAGGCGACATACAGCTGCGGCGCAACGATCTTGCCGGTCTGGCCGACCTGCCAGTCGTTGGGCGCATACCCGGCGTCGACCGCAGCGCGGCTGGCGCCCATGGCCGCACCGAGTTTGTCGGCCAGCGGCGTCATGACTTCCATGAACTTCTCGTTGCTGCCCAAAGCGCGGCCGCCCGAGACGATGATCTTGGCAGCAGTGAGCTCCGGGCGGTCGTTGCGGGCAATTTCAGAGCCCAGGAACTGCACATCGGCACTGGCAGCCTGCGCGGCGACAGCGTCTACTGACGCGCTTCCGCCCGTGGCGGCAACCGGGTCAAAGGCGGTGGTGCGCACCGTCAGCACTTTGGTGGCATCCAGGCTTTGCACGGTGGCAATCGCGTTGCCGGCGTAAATCGGGCGCTCAAAGGTGTCGGCGGCCAACACTTTGGTGATGTCAGAGACCTGGGCCACATCCAGCTTGGCGGCAACCCGGGGCGCGATGTTTTTGCCATAGGCGGTCGCCGGAAAAAGAAGATGGCTGTAACCGGCGGCCAGCGCCACCACCTGCGCAGCCACGTTCTCGGCCAGGCCGTGGCCCAGGCTGTCGTGGTCCACATGGATGACCTTGCCCACACCGGCAATGTGCGCGCCGGCGGCCGCCGCTGCGGCGGCGTTGTGGCCGGCTACCAGCAGATGGACGTCACCGCCGCAGGCCTGGGCCGCGCTGATGGTGTTGAGGGTCGAGGGTTTGATGCTGCTGTTGTCGTGTTCAGCGATGACGAGGGAGCTCATGGGTGTCCTTGCAGGCGAATTAAATGACTTTGGCTTCGTTTTTCAGCTTGTCGATCAGCGCGGCCACATTGGCCACTTTGATACCGGCTGCACGGGCGGGCGGCTCCATCACTTTGATGGTTTTGATGCGGGGGGTCGTATCCACACCCAAGTCGGCCGGGCTCACCGTGTCCAGTGGCTTTTTCTTGGCCTTCATGATGTTGGGCAGTGTGACGTAGCGCGGCTCATTCAGGCGCAAGTCGGTGGTGATGATAGCGGGCAGGGTCAGGTGCAGGGTCTCAGAACCGCCGTCCACCTCGCGTGTGACTTTGGCTTTGCCGTCGGCCACTTCAACCTTGCTGGCGAATGTGGCTTGTGGGCGGTCGGTCAGCGCCGCGAGCATTTGGCCGGTCTGGTTGCAGTCATCGTCGATGGCCTGCTTGCCCAAAATAACCAACCCGACTTGCTCTTTGGCCATCAGCGCTTGGATGATTTTGGCAACTGCCAGGGGCTGCAGTTCGTCGTCGGTTTGAACCAATATGGCGCGGTCTGCGCCGATGGCCATGGCGGTGCGCAGGGTTTCACCGCAGGCGGCCGGTCCGCACGAGACGGCGATGACTTCGGTTGCCACGCCCTTTTCTTTCAGACGCATGGCCTCTTCGATGGCGATTTCGTCAAACGGGTTCATGCTCATCTTGACGTTGGCAATGTCCACGCCGCTGCCGTCGCTTTTGACGCGCACTTTGACGTTGTAGTCCACCACGCGTTTGACCGGTACCAAAATCTTCATGAAAACTCCAATAACTGTGGGTAATCTGCCGCCTGAACTGGGGGATTTTCAGGCGCACCGCCAACCGGGCATTCTATGCTGGCGACCATTGTTTGCCCGGTGGCGAACCGCCTCAGCGCGGCACCAGGGAGACAGTAGGCGGCACCGCTAACGCGACTCCCTGCGCACGCAAGCCCTGCAGAGCCGCCAACAGGACGTCGGATTTGAGATTGCCCTGACCCTGTTCCAGGTCTTCGATCCAATAATTTAAGGTGAATTCCATGCCGCCTTTGTCCAAACTGGTCATCAAAACGACCGGCGCCGGATCACGCAGCACACGGGGTTGCGCCGTCAACGCTTGCAGCAACACCTCCATCACCGGCGCGGGGGCGGCAGCGTGTTCCACGAGGACCGCGCAGGTTTGCAAAATGCGCCGGTCGGCCAGGGACCAGTTCTCCACGCGCTGACCCAGCAGCAACTCGTTGGGCACCAGCGATTCCTGCCCGCCTTGCGAACGGATCACGGTGAAGCGGGCGTTGATTTCGCGCACCTCGCCCTCAAAGCTGTCCACCCGCACATGGTCGCCAATGCGGATGCTGCGCTCGGTCAGGATCACAAAACCGCTGATGTAATTGGCCGCCAGCTTTTGCAGGCCCAGCCCGATACCCACACCAATCGCACCGCCGAGAACCGACAGGGCGGTCAAATCGATGCCAATGGCAGACAAGGACAGCATCAGGCCTACAAACACCAGCAAGGCGCGGGTGGCATTGCTTGCGGCTTTGCGCAAGGACAACTCACCGCCTGTGGCTGAACGCAGCAAGCGGGCTTCGATACCGGAGGACAACCACAAGGTCAGCACCATCACCGCGACGGCGGTCAACACGCCCTCGATCACGGTGCGCAGCGTGAGCGTGGAATGCCCGACCTTCCAACCAATGGTGTCGAGCTCGTTCATCAAAGCCGGCAAGAGCCCGCTGATCCACAGCGCGAAAGCCAGCCAAACCACCCAGGACACCGTGTGCTCCAAGGCCCGCGCCCAACTGGAGCGCGTGAAGGCAATTTGCAGAACTTTGACAGTCAGGCGGATGAGCGCCAGCGCCATGAAAATCGGCAGAACCAACTGAAACAGGGCCAGAGGGATGGCCCGGGCCAGACCGACGCGCGCCAGTTCCGCCAAACACAACACCAGAACCGGGAACAGTGCCCCGTCAATATCGTGCGCGCCGAAAAGCACGGAGCGGCTGGCGTCGAAATCGGTTCCGGCAAAGCGTTGTCGCATCGCCCGTACCAACCATCCACTGAGCAGCCAGCAGGCCAAGAGCGCCGCCACTTCCCAGGCCACCGACATCTGCCAAAAGGCGTTGATCCAACTCCCCAGATCGTCGAGGGGCAAGGGGGACGGCGTATCCAACCAGTTTTTCATAGCGCGCCTATCCTATTGCATACACTGGCCCCATGCACCGAGCCACTTCTGCCCTACGCCATCGCGTATTCCGCCACTTGCTTGCCCTGCGAAATTCCACCCGCCTTCTCGCCGCTTTGCTGGCAGTCGCCTTGGCATCCGGCGCGTGGGCGCAACCCCCTAAGAAACTGGAACGCGCGCCCAAAAAGGCGGCTCACGCCAGCGCCAAAAAAAAATCGGCGCCGTCCAAAGTCGCCCTCAAGCGCAGCAAAAATAACCAGGCTGCGCAGACGCTCACCTACGCCCAAAACCCGGTCGCCATGCAAGCGGCCAAGTCGATCGCCCAGGTCCAGCAACTCGATCCGGCTTGGGTACGCAGCAGCATGGCGCAAGCCCACTACCTACCCAGCGTGGTTCGGGCGGTGACGCCGCCTGCGATGCCCGGCAGCCGCGATTGGGCGGCCTACCGGGCGCGGGTGCTGACGGCGCAACGCATCGAAGCGGGCGCTGCTTTCATGCGAACGCATGCCGCCACGCTGGCCCGCGCCGAGGCCCAATACGGCGTGCCTCCTTCCATCGTGGCGGGGATTTTGGGTGTGGAGACGATTTACGGGCGCAACATGGGCCAGTACCGGGTGCTGGACGCGCTCGCCACGCTGGCCTTTGACTTCCCCGATAGCCACCCGAAAAAAGCCCCGCGTCAGGCCTACTTTTTGAGCGAACTGGAAACATTTTTTGCCTTCTGCCACAGCAACGGATATGACCCTGTAACCCTGCGCGGCAGCTATGCCGG
>RFRO01000146.1 GCA_009924455.1 Betaproteobacteria bacterium | reverse complement strand
CCCCGGTGCTGGTCGTGGCCTTCCAAATACAAGTCGGCCTCCGGGCCTTGGTCGTGGAAAGGCGGGCGCGCATAGGCGTCTTGGTGGCTGCCGCGCAGCACGTGCTCAAAGGTTGAGCCCGAGTCGAACCACACCTCCAGGATGTCGGTGCTTTTGGTATAGCTGTCGGCGTCGTCACCGGGCTGGTTCAGGATCTCGTGCACCGTGGCCCGGCTCCAGGCCTCGATGCCTCCGCGTTCGACCATGTCGGCCGCCACATCCAGAATGGCCATGGTGCGCGGGTGCAGCTCGCCCGAATCCTTGTGCAGGAAAAACGGCACCGGAACCCCCCAGCTGCGCTGGCGCGAGATGCACCAATCCGGCCGGTTGGCAATCATGTCACGCAGGCGCGATTTACCGTTTTCGGGGTAGAACTGGGTGTGGTCGATGGCGTCGAGTGCCAGTTGGCGCAGGGTTTTGGGGGCTTTGTCTTGGGTGAATACGCCCACGCCTTCGTCCATGCGCACAAACCATTGCGCGGCGGCGCGGTAAATCACCGGGGTCTTGTGACGCCAGCAATGCGGGTAGCTGTGGGTGATGGGGTGGGTGGCCATCAAGCGCCCGGCGTTTTGCAGGGCTTCCAAAATGAACGGTACGGCTTTCCAAATGTGTTGGCCGCCAAACAGCGGGAAATCAGCCGCGTATGCGCCGTTGCCCTGCACCGGGTTCAAGATGGCGTCATAGGCCAGGCCGTTGGCCACACACGAGTTGAAGTCGTCCACGCCGTAGGCGGGCGAGGAGTGAACAATGCCGGTGCCGTCGTCGGCCGTAGCGTAGTCAGCAAGGTAGACCGGCGCAGTGCGGGCAAAGCCAGCGTCCACATGGGAGAGCGGGTGGTGGAACTCGATCCGATCGAGTTTTTCGCCCGGCGCGGTCGCCACCACGCTGCCGGCAATCTGCCAGCGCTCCAGACACTTCTCCACCAGCGACTCGGCGCACACCATCAAGCCTTTGGGCGTGTCCACCAGCGCATAGGCCAGGGCCGGGTTGAGGTTCAGCGCCTGGTTGGCCGGAATCGTCCACGCAGTCGTGGTCCAGATCACAGCAAAAGCGTCTTTATCCAGCTTCGGCAAGCCGAACGCGACGGCGAGCTTCTCGGGTTGCGCGCACAAAAAGGCCACGTCCAGCGTGTCGCTCTTCTTGTCGGCATATTCAATTTCAAATTCGGCCAGCGAGGAGCCGCAATCAAAGCACCAGTAAACGGGTTTGAGGCCCCGGTACACAAAGCCGCGTTCAATCACCCGCTTGAAGGCGCGGATTTCGCCCGCCTCGTTGGCCGGGTCCATGGTGCGGTAAGGCCGCGCCCAATCGCCCAGTACGCCCAGGCGTTTGAAGTCTTCGCGCTGCTGGCCGATTTGCTCGGTGGCGAAGGCGCGGCTTTTGGCCTGCATGTCGTCGCGGCTGAGCTTGCGGCCGTGCAGCTTTTCGATGGCGTTTTCGATCGGCAGGCCGTGGCAGTCCCAGCCGGGGATGTACTGCGCGTCAAAACCGGCGAGCTGGCGCGACTTGACGATCATGTCTTTCAGAACCTTGTTGACCGCGTGGCCGATGTGCAATTTGCCGTTGGCGTAGGGCGGGCCGTCGTGCAGCACAAACAGCGGTGCGCCCTTGCGCGCCACCCGCAGGCGCTGGTACAGGCCGGCTTCGTCCCATTGCTTGACCCAGCCCGGCTCGCGCTTGGGCAGGTCGCCGCGCATCGGGAAGGGGGTGTCCGGCAGGTTCAGGGTTTTGGAATAGTCGGTGGCGTCGGTCATGGGTGTATCTCAGAATCAATGGGCTGTGGACCCGGTGGGTCGCCAAGGGATGCGCATAGTGCGCTGGTCGGGGGAGGGGGGTGACGCGGGGCCAGGTGCGTCGGTGTGGGCCCCGTCAAATTCGGGCCGCTAGCCAAGCCCGGGCGTCATCGCAGTCTTGGTGGATGCCGCGGGTCAGCGCCTCAAGGCCTTCGTATTTGCGTTCGTCGTGTAGTTTGTGCAGCAGTTCCACGCGGGCAATTTTACCGTAGGCCCCCTCTGCGCCCAGACCGGCGGGCCAGTCCAGGCAATGGGTTTCCAGCAGCACCCTCCCTCCGTTCACATCCGTGGGATCCAAGGAGGGCCGAACGCCCAAATTCGCCACACCTGCCAGCGGCTGCGCCGCCAGGCCATGTACCAGCACGACAAAGATACCGCTGGCGGCCGGCTTCCAGTGGGCAAAGCGCATATTCAGCGTGCGGAAACCCAGCTCCCGGCCCAGCTTGCGGCCGTGGACGATATGGCCCGAGATGGCGTAGGGTCGTCCCAGCAGCTTGGCTGCCTGCGCCATGTCGCCTTCGGCCAGGGCCTGGCGCACGGCAGAGCTGGACACCCGCAGGCCATGGACCTCGTAGCTGTTCATCCGCGCCACATCAAAACCGCGCGTGGACCCGGCGGCGTCCAGCATCGCGTAGTCGCCCGCCCGCTTGGCGCCGAAGCGGAAGTCGTCACCCACCAGAACATAGCGCACGCCTAAGCCGCGCACCAAAACGGATTCAATAAAGGTCTCGGGCGCTTGGCCAGCCAGCTGCGCGTTGAAAGGCAGGACCACAGTCTGGTCGACGCCGCACCCGGCCAGGCCCTCCAGCTTGTCGCGCAGGGTGCCAACCCGGGCGGGTGCAAGGCTGGGTTGTTGCAACTTTTTTGCAAAATAGTTGCGGGGGTGCGGCTCGAAGGTCAGTACGCAGCTCGGGACGCGGCGGCGCTGCGCTTCTGCGCGCAACAGGGCGAGCATGGCCTGGTGCCCGGCGTGCACGCCGTCGAAATTGCCAATGGTCAGCGCGCAGGCCGGCGCGACGGTGGGGTGCTGGAAACCGCGGAATACCTGCATACGGGGAGATCTGAGCCTTCATCTAAACACGTTATATTGTCCCTCACAGGGCAAATGCGGCTATCCGCCGCTGGACGCCCTGGATACCCGCGCAATGTGAACCGTTTACCGGAGGCTCTGTGTGAAAGTATTGAAGTTGTCAGCCCAAGGGCTGCCGCAGTCCTGGATTTCGATGGAACAGGCGGTCGTCCATTACGCCTCGGACGAAGTGCGCTGGGAATCCGGCGGCGAGGTGGCGGTGTTCCGTGGCGGACACAACGCGATTACCGGCATCCAATCAGTCATCCGGGTCAACAGCATCATCGGCACGCGTGGCGTGCCCCGCATCAACCCCTTCAACCTCCGTCCCACGCTGACCAACGCCAAGTTGTTTGTGCGTGATCGCAACGTCTGCGCGTATTGCGGCGACCACTTCCACGAGACCGAGTTGACCCGGGAACACATCATTCCGTTTGCCCAAAAGGGGGTGGACACTTGGATGAACGTGGTGACCGCCTGCCGTCCGTGCAACCACCGCAAAAGCCACCGCACGCCCGAGCAGGCCCATATGCCGCTGCTGTACGCGCCGTACGTGCCCAGCTTGTGGGAGGACTTTATTTTGCGTAACCGCCGCATCCTGGCCGACCAGATGGAATTTCTGATGTCGCATGTGCCGCGCTCCTCACGCTTGTTGATCTAGATTTTTGGTGGGGCGGCTGCCGGGCCGTTCCTCTTCGCGCCAAGTTGGAAGGCGCCTCCGCACAAGAAGCCCCCAGGGCCGGCGGATGGTTTTTGGGAGGAAACATAAATGACTGATAACTGCACACGCCGCTGGGCGGCTGCCCGCATCGCCATGGGTGGAATGGCATGGCTACCACCGTGGCCTACGGACTCAGCGGCACGACCGGCCACGGAACTGGCGATCCGCCCTGCCGTGGAGTTGGCCACCGAGTGGACAAGCGGACTCGCTCCCGCGGACTTCGCTGTGAGCGAAAAGCTCGATGGCGTGCGCGCGGTGTGGGACGGCATCAGCCTGCGGTTTCGCAGCGGCCGCATCGTGGAGGCGCCGGACTGGTTTACAGCCTCCTTGCCGCCTGAGCCCCTGGATGGGGAATTGTGGATGGGCAGGGGAAGCTTTGACCGCCTCAGCGGCGTCGTGCGCAGCCATCCACCGGACGACCAGGCCTGGCGTGCCGTGCGCTACATGGTGTTTGACCGCCCCATGGCTCAGGTTCATTTTTCCGGGCGCTACCAACGCCTGCAGGCGCTGGTGGCACAAAGTGCGTGCGATTGGCTCAAAGCCGTTGAACAGGTAGCAGGCACCGACGCCCGTGCTGTGCAGCAGCAGCTGCGCGCGGTATCGGACGGCGGCGGCGAGGGGCTGGTGCTGCACCGTTGGGATGCCCCTTGGTTACCGGGACGCACCGGCGCGGTACGCAAGCTGAAGTTGCAGCCCGATGCCGAGGCCACGGTGCTGGCGCATATGCCGGGTAAGGGCCGATATGCGGGCCAAACCGGTGCCTTGTTGCTGCAAATGCCTGAGGGCCCGCGTTTCATGCTGGGCAGCGGCCTGACCGACGCGCAGCGTGCCGCTCCGCCGCCCCTGGGCGCGCAAGTGACCTACCGGTATCGGGGTTTCACCCCGGCGGGCATCCCCCGGTTTGCGACGCTGCTGCGGGTCCGCGAAGCGGAATAGGCATAGCCGGTGGGGATAATCCCCGCATGCGCAATATCGTTTTGTTGATTTCCGGCGGTGGCTCCAACATGGCTGCCATCGTGGCCGCCGCGCAGCGGGAAGACTGGCCGGCCACCCTGGCTGCGCGGATTGCCGGTGTGATCAGCAACCGCGCGGACGCCGGCGGGTTGAAACTGGCGCGTGAGGCCGGCTTGCCGACCGCCACCATAGATCACCGTGCATATGCCACGCGCGAAGACTTTGACAGCGCGCTGGCGCAGCAAATCACGCAGTGGGATGTGGGCAGCACCTTACCCGCGCTGGTTTTGCTGGCCGGCTTTATGCGCATTGTGTCGCCCGACTTTGTGGCGCTCCATAAGGGCCGCTTGCTCAACATCCACCCCTCACTGCTCCCGGCGTTCCCGGGCTTGAACACGCACCAGCGCGCCATGGATGCCGGTTGTCGTTTTGCCGGCGCCACGGTCCACGAGGTCACGGCCGAACTGGACCACGGGCCGATATGGGGGCAGGCGGTTGTGCCCGTGCTTCCCGGCGACAGTGCCGATACCCTGGCCGCCCGCGTGCTGACGCAGGAGCACTTGCTGTACCCGCGTGTGGTTAAGGCGTTTTTGCGTCAGCCAGTCTGCTGAAACGCGGGGTCAGCACCCCGGCTATTTCGACGGTCTCCAGGAACATGGCGGCCGGTCGGACCCAC
>RFRO01000145.1 GCA_009924455.1 Betaproteobacteria bacterium | reverse complement strand
CAGCTGCGCAAGCGGCCACCGTGGTGACTACCGCTGCGCCAGTCAAGGTCACCGTTGTGCGGCCCAAGGGGCTGAGGTCGGGAAAAGACGTTACCGTCATGCGCGAACCCAGGGTATAGACCAGCACCGAGGCAAAGCACATCAGGGCGCCCAGCCCCAGGGCTAATTGCTGGTTGCCTCCATCGAGCGCCATCACACCGCCCAGCAGGCTAAGCGCCACGCCAACGACCAAACCCCGGCTGAGCTTGCGGCCATCAAGCAGCACTTCAATAGCAATGCCCACCACCGGCATGGAGGCTGAAATGATGGCCACGGTCACGGCGTCGGTCAGGCCCTGTCCGGCCACCATCAGAAAGGCGCCCAAACCCAGCGTCGAGCCGCCGATGGCAATCCCACGTGCCCAGTTTGCGCCAAGCAACACCGCTGTGCCCTCGCGCCACCACCAGATCGGCAGCAGGCAGGCACAGGCCAGGGTCATGCGCGCCGCCGTGAGCGGCAAGGGCGGAACCGGACCGATCAGCACGTCGGCCGCCGGCAAGCCCATGGACCAGACCAGCATGGACAGCATGCACAGCAGGTTGGCGACGAGCTGGCTAGGCGGGACAGGGCGGATGGTCATGCGGGGTGCGTGGCGGCTGGGTGAGGCGCTGGGTTGCGGACCAGCCAGTGGGCCTTCGCGCGCGCGCCCGCCGCGATGTCGGCGTTGAGCCTGTCGTTGCTGTCCAGACGCGCCCGCGCCTGCGCACGGCTTTGCTGGTTTGCCGCCATGTGGCGATCCTCTAAGCGCGCCATCGCGGTTTCCAGGTCGACGTCTATAAACCAGTGTTCGTCAAAGCAGCCGGCCACGTCCCACCCGTGCTGGTCATGCAGTAGGTACAGCCCTTCGACCAGCGCCACACGTATTGACGGATCTACGCCCACCGCACCGGGTACCGGGTCACCCACCGCATGCTCAAAGCCCGGCCATGCGACGGATGCGCCGGCACGCAGCGCCACAAGGTGCGCACGCAGAGCCTGGGGATCAAAAGTCCAGGGTGCGCCGCGGCGGGCGAGGGCGGCCTGCGGGTCGGGAAAGCGGGCCAGCGCGGCCCGTGTGAGGTGGAAGCCGTCCATGCTGAGCGCGGCCACTAGATTGGCGCCCATCAGCGCGTTCGTCTGGTCCGCCCATCGCTGGGCCAATGTGCTTTTGCCCGCGCCAGGCAGGCCGGACAGGCCGATCAACCAGCGGCCTTCAGGCAAAGGCTGACGCAGCCACTCCCGCAAGTGGGCCACAGGGTCTGGGAGCTGCGCCGGCATGGGCGCAGTGTAAGCAGGCCCGGTTCAGCGCAGCCAGCCAGGTTCCGGTAGTTCGTTGAATACCCGGCGCAGGCCCTGGCTCCAGTCGGTGCGCAGTTGGCGGAAATAGGCGTCATCGGCATCGATGCGGTGGCGCATGGCAACCGCGAACTGGTCGCGCCGCACCAGTGCCAGGTCAATCGGCAGCCCCACGCTCAAATTGCTCTTGATGGTCGAGTCAAAGGACACCAGCGCGCATTTGACTGCCTCATAGAGCGGCAGCGCGGGTTGCACGACCCGGTCCAGAATCGGCTTTCCATACTTGCTTTCACCGATTTGAAAGAAGGCGGTATCCGCCGTGGTCTCGATGAAATTACCCTGCGGGTAGACCAGAAACAGCCGCGGCTCTTCGCCGCGCAGCTGGCCGCCCAATAAAAAGGTGGCCGAAAAATCCACGTCGGTCTGCCCCATGGATTCCTCTTCGGTGCGGTTGACCACCGCGCGCAGGTGCTTGCCGAGTAACTCGGCCACCGAGAACACGGAGTCCATCTCGGTTAAGGGCTTGTCGGTGTGTTTGGCGTGCGCTTTGAGGCGGCTGACCACTTGCTGGGTGGTGGCGAGGTTGCCGCTGTTGAGCAGCACCAGCACGCCCTGGCCGGTCTGCTCGAAAACCGTCATCTTGCAAAAGCTCGACACATGGTCGAGGCCGGCATTGGTGCGCGAGTCCGAGGCGAACAGCATGCCCTCGTCCAGCGACATCGCTACGCAGTAGGTCATAGAAAAGCTATTGTTGCGACGAAAGCTGCGACTCTACCTGAGCGTAGCTGTGCATGGATTCCGTCCCGCCGCCGGTGCGCACGCCGCGCACCGGGCAGGTGTCGGCGTAGTCCATGCCCTGGGCCAGGCGGATGTGCTCGGCCCCGGCGCTGCGCGAGTTGCTGACGTCAAAGCCCACCCAGCGCTCGCCAATCCAGACCTCAGCCCAGGCGTGGCTGGCGACATGGCCCTGGTCGTTAGAGAGGATGTAACCGCTGACGTAACGCGCGGCCAGCCCCAGGCTGCGGGCGCAGGCCAGAAACACATGGGTGTGGTCCTGGCAGACACCACGCCCGGTGGCAAAGGCCTGCGAGGCGGTGTCACCGACCCGTGTATGGCCGCTGGCGTAAGGCATGCGGTCGATCAGCGCGAGCATCAGGTCGTGCAAACCCATGAACGGACGGGTACGTACGGTGGTGGCGAGGGGTGCCAAAAATTCCTGGATGGCGGGGTCCATCAAGGTCAACGGGGTGGGGCGCAGAAACACCTCCAGCGGCATCGGCCCGATGGCTTCGCCGATGTCGCCCTCGCGCACATCAACCACTCCCTGCGCGCAAATCAGGATGCTGTCGTGTGGCTGGTCCAGCACCAGCGTGTGGCAAAGGTTGCCAAAGCCATCGGTCCAGGCGCGCGCCGGAGCCGGTAGATCCAGCTTCCAGTGGATGACGGTTTGGCGGGCGTTATTCGGCGGGCTGATGCGCAGGGTTTGCACGCTGCGGCGCACCGGTTGCTCGTAGTGGTAGCTGGTTTCATGGCGGACGCGGATGCTCATGCCAGGTTTTCCAGGTAGTCGGTGTGCACCGCGTCGGCCAGCGCGATGGTGTCTTTGACAAAGGTTTCCAGATACGTTTCCAGGCCGCTGGCGTAAACCTCTTGCAGGTTCCCAAATTGCAGTTTGGCCAGCAATTCGGCGGCGTGGCGGCGCGCCAAGCGGCCGGATTGTTGCGGCAAGCGATCCAGGATCTGGCGCGAAATATCGGTGCAAAACAAGAGCGAACGCGGGAAGCCGGGGTTGAAGATCAGCAGCTCGGCGACCCGATCCGGGTTGATCGCGTCGCGGTAGGTATCGCGGTAAGCCTCCAGCGCGCTGACCGAGCGCAGCACCGCGCCCAAGCGGTAGTAGTCGTCCACCAGGTCGGTACCACCTTCGCGCTTGACCCGGGTTTTGACCGACAGGATGCGGGCGGTGTTGTCAGCGCGCTCAATGTGTGTGCCCAGGCGGATGAAGTGGTAGGGCTGGTCGCGCTGGATGGTGGCAAAGGTCACGCCGCGGAACAGGTGGGAGCGCTCTTTGACCCATTCAAAAAACGCCGTGTCCGCCGCCGGTTTGCGGCTGCGCGAGGCGTTTTGCCGCTGCATCAGGCCCATCCAGGTGTCGTTGATGCATTCCCACATTTCCGCCGTCATCGCGCCGCGCACCGCACGGGCGTTTTCCCGGCTGGTCTTGATGCAGTTGACGATGGAGGAAGGGTGGCTCTCGTCCCAGGCCAGGAACTGGGCCACCTGGTCGGCGCGGGTGGCGCGCCCGCTGGCCTGAAATGCGGCCACGGTGTCGGTAATTACCAACGGCTCCAGCGCGGCTTCGGCGGCTTCACGCGGGCCGTTTTGCGAGGACAGCATGGCCAGGGACTGGCCGACTTCCAGAATCCGGGCCATGTTTTCGGCGCGCTCCAGGTAGCGCGACATCCAGTACAACTGGGCGGCAACACGCGAGAGCATCAGGCGGCCTCCGGCGCTTCGAGCACCCAGGTGTCTTTGGTGCCGCCGCCTTGCGAGGAGTTGACCACCAGCGAGCCCTCGCGCAGCGCCACCCGGGTCAGGCCGCCAGGGACGATGGTGGTGGTTTTGCCCGACAGCACAAAAGGCCGCAGGTCGATATGGCGCGGTGCCAGGCCCTGTTCGACAAAGGTCGGGCAGGCCGACAGGCTGAGCGTGGGCTGGGCGATGTAGTTGTCCGGCCTGGCCCGCACGCGCCCGGCAAATTCGGCAATTTCGGCCTTGGTGGACGCCGGTCCCACCAGCATGCCGTAGCCGCCCGCACCGTGGACTTCTTTGACGACCAAATCACCCAGGTTCGCCAGCACATAGCTGAGTTCGGCCGGCTTGCGGCATTGCCAGGTCTGCACGTTTTTGAGCAGCGGCTCCTCGCCCAGGTAAAACTGCACCATTTCGGGGACGTAAGGGTAAATCGACTTGTCGTCGGCCACGCCGGTGCCCAGCGCGTTGGCAATCACCACATTGCCCATGCGGTAGACCGCCGCCAGCCCCGGCACGCCGATCATGGAGTCTGGCGCAAAGGCCAGCGGGTCCATGTAGGCGTCGTCGATGCGGCGGTAAATCACGTCCACCCGCTGCGGCCCTTCGGTGGTTTGCATGTAGACCAAATCGTCGCGCACGAACAGGTCAGAGCCTTCGACCAGCTCAATCCCCATTTGCTTGGCCAAAAAGGCGTGCTCGAAATACGCGCTGTTAAAGCGTCCGGGCGTGAGCAGCACGATGGTGGGTTGTTCGACCAGTGTCGCGCCGCGCAGGGTTTGCAGCAGCAAGGCCGGGTAATGTTCGACCGGGCGCACCGCGTAGCGGTAAAACAGGTCGGGGAAGAGCCGCATCATGAGAATGCGGTTGCTCAGCATGTAGGACACGCCCGATGGCACGCGCAAATTGTCTTCCAGCACATAAAAATCGCCGTCCGCGTGGCGGATGATGTCCACGCCGGTGATGTGCGCATAGGTCTGGTGCGGCAGGTCCAGGCCCATCATCAAGGGCATCAGCTGCGCGTTGGCCAGCACCTGGTCGGCGGGCACCAGGCCGGATTTCAAAATCTTTTGCCCGTGGTAGACATCGTGCAAAAACATGTTGATGGCTTTGACCCGTTGCGCAAGGCCGCGTTCCAGAAAGGCCCATTCCGCACTGTCGATGATGCGCGGCACCAGGTCCGAGGGAATCAGCCGCTCGGTGCCGCCGTCCTCGCCGCCCAGTGAAAACGTGATGCCCGTGCGGCGAAAAATCAGGTCGGCTTCGTTGCGCTTGGCTTTGACGGTCTCACTGCTGATGCTCTTGAGCCATTCATCGAGCGCGGCGTAATGCGGGCGGGGCTCGCCGCCTGCGGAGACCATTTCGTTAAAGATTCCAACCGTCACGATGGTGTAGACCCATGTTGCGCCAGCCGGGGTGGCTGGGATAGATCCAACTCAGCAATAAGTGAGCCAGTC
>RFRO01000144.1 GCA_009924455.1 Betaproteobacteria bacterium | reverse complement strand
CAAAGTCACCGTGCCGCCCTTGCCGGTACCGGCCGCATCGGCCGTGATGCTGCCGCTGTGGCTGATCCTGTTCGACGCCCGCAGCATGATGCGACCGCCATCGTTCACCAGCCCGTTGGCTTGCAACACGCCGCTGTTGTTGACCACCCCGCCTTGCACGCGCTCCAGCGCCTGCGCTGACAAGATGATGAGTCCGCCCGGTGCCTGCACCGCCAAGCCGTTGTCCACCAGACTGGCCACGGTAGAGGCTGTGACTTCCAGCCCGGTGAGTGCGCTAGCCCCGTCGATCTGCAGGGTGAAGGTCTCGCCCGCCGCCATGGCCACCGTGCCCATCCTCGCCACGGCCACGCCCTGGTTGCGCACCGTGGGCGCGAGCAAGGCGATGTAGCCACCCAGCGCGGCGGTCAAAGTGCCCTCGTTGTGCACCGTGCCGGTCGATCCGTTGCGGCTGAAGCTGTTGCTGCCCGCCATGAACGCATCGTTGCTGATGCTGTGGGTGGTGGCCACCAGGCCGCCCACGTCCACGCTGGAGCCGGGTGCGAAATACACGCCGGATGGGTTGGTTAAAAACACCTGGCCGTTGGCGCTGATGCGCCCGAAGATCTGGCTGGGGTCACTGCTGAGCACACGGTTGAGCGTGACGCTGCTGGCACTGGGCTGCACAAAATTCACCTGCGCGGCGCTGCCTACGTCAAAGCGGGTCCAATCGACCACCGCGCGCTGGCTGCTTTGGGTGATGGTCATGCTCGCGCTGCTGGCGCTCACCGTGCTGGCGATGGTTGCCGCGCCTGCCACCACGCTGCCGCCGGTGGGCAACTGGGTGGATGCGGGCGCTGCGGCGCGCGCCAGGCCAGCCACAACCAGTGCGGCAACTAAAGGGGTGAGCTGGAACCGGTTCATGGCACGCGCTGGGTCTTAGAAGGCCATGCTGGCGCTCAGCCAGAAGCGCTCGCGGTAATAGGTGCCGTCTTGGTCATTGCCCGCCGTCGTTGCATTGGCGTTGTCGCCGATACGCCGCGCCCAGGTCAGCGCCAGGGTCTGGTTGCGCGCACCGCGCCAGGCGGCGGACAGGCCGTAGCCCTTCAAGGCGTATTCGTTCAGGGTGGACGCGCCGGAGTAACTGTTGTCGTGGTTGACGGTGACGTAGCCGTAGTCATAGAGCGCGGCGAGTTGCCAGTCGGCTGTGGGTTTCCAGCGCGCCTCCAGGTTGAGCACAAAGCCCTGGTAGCCCGAACCTTCCGACGACGGATACGCCCGCACCCCGTTGCTGCCTCCCAGATAAAACTTCTCGCTGGAGTCCAGGTTCTTGTCCGCGGTTTGGCCGTTGACGGCGGTGAACAGCGAGAAGCCCCGGCCCAGGCCCTGCTCGCGTGATGCACTGTAGCGCAAGCGGGTGAAGGTGCCGTTGGTGGCGGTGGTGGTGGCGTCTGTGCTGAGGGTGGGGGAATCGCGCAGGTCCAAGTAGCCCGAACCCACCAGCAGGCTGCCGGTGGTGGAGGCACCTGCGCCCAGGTCGTCAAACATATTGCCGCGCAAGCCCCAGGTTTGTTCTTCAAGCCGGTAGCGCGAGACGGTGGTGCCCGCGCCCTCGTTGTTGAAGTGCTTTCGTTCCGCACGGGCCATGAGGTACAGGTTTTTGTTCTGGCGGCGCACCAGCGGGTAGGTCAGTTCGACATCCCAGGCGTCGGAGTCGCCGTAAAAGCCCAGCCCGGCAAACTCCGATGACACCAGGCGGTAGGAGAAGACACTGCCGCCCAGGGCCAAGCGCCAGCCGTCGTAGCCCACAGGCAGGCTGTAGCCCACGCGCTGGTAGTCGCTGCCATCGGATTGGTAGGACGTGAAGGTGTGGATGAGGTTGGTGCTGAACTGGTCACCCCAGGTCAAGAGCCCGGGCTTGTTCCAGTTGGCCAGCGCACGCTGGTAGCCGGTGGAGCGTGCGCCGGTGTTGTCGAGGCTGATATCGCCAGTTTGGCGCGAGCTGGGCTCCAGTTGCACCAGCAGGTCGGTTTCACCGGCGTACTGTCCGGCGCGCAAAACGCCGGTGGCGCTGACGCCGGGTAGGTCGTCGATGAGCAGCAGGGCACGCTCCAGCGCATCGGTGCGCAAGGGCTGCAAGGGGGTTTGCTGGGCGCTGATGTAGGACTCGATTTTCTGAAGACGCAGCCCGAATGGCTCGCCACCGCGCATGGCCACGCCGCCGAACACGGCGTTGGCCACGGTGATGCGCACCTCGCCGTCGCTGATGTCTTGCTCGGGCAGCACGGCGCTGACGACCCAGCCGGCTTGCCGGTAGGCCAGCGCCACGGCGCGTGTGGCCGCCAGCAATTCGTCGTAGCGGACCGGTCGGTTCAGGTAAGGAGCGACGGCGGCCTGGACCACGGCAGCGTCCAGGGAGATGCGCGCATCCAGCACAAAGCGGCGTACGGTGACCGTGGGGCCGGCCTCGGCGGGGCCATCGATGATGGCTTCGGCGGGCAGGGGCTTGCCTGGCACCGGCAGACGGGCAGGCGGAGCCATGGGCGCACCGTGTTGCAGGGAACCGGCATCGGGCAGTGATTGCGCCGCCCATGTTGGAACGGCTCTGCACAAGGCCAGCAACAGGACGCTTCGCCAACAATTGGCAATACGCATCGGCTTTCCAACGAGTTTAGTTATTTGCAATAAGTTTACCCATCTTCTTCGTTCCAAGAACAGGACGGAAATGAAGGGCCCACAGGTGCGCTGGCGTACCATCTGTACAGCAGCCGTCCGGCCAATCGGGCAGGCCAGGAGAAATACCATGAGCGAGACTGACAACAGCGCCCTGCTGGCGCCCGACGCACCTTCCGATGCACCCGCCCAGCCCCCCGAGGCCAAGCGCTCGGCGCGAAGGGCTGGTGGGCGCGAACGCCGTGACCCCAAAGCCAAGGTGTACGGCCCGGCCTACATCACCCGCGCCATCCCGACCTACGACGTGATGGGCGAGGAAAACCTGCAAAAAATCGAGGCCACGGCCGAGCGCATCCTGTGCGAGATCGGTATCGACGTGCGCGATGACGATGCGGCGTTGGCCCTGTTCCGCAAAGCCGGGGCCAGCGTCGACGGTATGCGGGTTCGGCTGCAGCCGGGGCAGGTGCACGAGATTCTGAAAACGGCTCCCAGCAGTTTTATGCAGCATGCGCGCAACCCGGCGCACAACGTGGTAATCGGCGGCAAATCGGTGGTGTTCTCACCGGCTTACGGCTCGCCGTTTGTGATGGACCTGGACAAAGGGCGGCGCTACGGCACGCTGGAAGATTTCCAGAACTTCATCAAGCTGGCCTACAACAGCCCCTGGCTGCACCACAGCGGCGGCACGGTATGCGAGCCCACCGATGTGCCAGTGAACAAACGGCACCTGGACATGGTGTATTCCCACATGCGCTATTCCGACAAGGCCTATATGGGCTCAATCACCTCGGAACAGCGCGCTGAGGATTCGATCACCATGAGCCGCATTTTGTTTGGCGAACAATTTGTCGACGAACACTGCGTGATCCTCGGTAACGTCAACGTGAACTCGCCGCTGCTGTGGGACGGCACCATGACCAAATCGGCCCGCGCTTATGCCCGGGCCAACCAGGCGGC
Source organism: Betaproteobacteria bacterium (assembly GCA_009924455.1). Classification (GTDB taxonomy): domain Bacteria; phylum Pseudomonadota; class Gammaproteobacteria; order Burkholderiales; family Burkholderiaceae_C; genus Allorhodoferax. The sequence continues at coordinate 1,801 of RFRO01000144.1, read as the reverse complement.
GGTAATCGTGCCCTTTATTCTGGGCGGCGCTATGGGCCCGGTGACCAACGCCGGGGCGATTGCGCAGGCGCACGCGGAAACCCTGTTCGGCTGCGCCATCACGCAACTGGAGCGCCCCGGTGCGCCGGTGATTTACGGCAACTTTCTCTCCAGCATGTCGCTGCGCTCGGGCTCACCCACCTTTGGCACGCCCGAGCCTGCCATCGGCTCCATGGTGGTGGGGCAACTGGCGCGGCGGGCCAACTTGCCGCTGCGCTGCGCGGGGTCGTTTACCACTAGCAAACTGCCGGACGCGCAGGCCATGGAAGAGAGTGTGATGTCCATGCTCTCGGCGGTGCATTGCGGGGCGAATTTCATCTTGCATTCCGCTGGCTTCCTGGACGGGCTGCTGTCCATGAGCTATGAGAAGTTCATGCTGGACGCGGACTTTTGCGGCGCGCTGCACAGCTACCTGGCCGGTGTGGTGGTGGACGACAACACGCTGGCGATGGACGCCTTCCGAGAAGTTACTCCCGGTGGCCATTACCTGGGCAGCGCCCACACCATGGCCAACTACACCACCGCGTTTTTTGATTCCAACATCGCGGACAACACGCCGTTTGAAAGCTGGAATGAATCCGGCAAAACCGATGCCGCCACCCGCGCCAACGCACGCTGGAAGCAGTCACTGGCCGAGTACGAAGCCCCGGCCATCGATGCGGGCGTGGACGAGGCGCTGTGCGACTTTGTGGCGCGCACCAAAGCGGCCATGCCGGACCAGTGGTACTGAAACAGATAGCGGACTGACGACCATGAGCACAGCTTCCAACGACCCCCTGCTCCAGCCCTTTCAGCTCAAGCACCTGCGCCTGAAGAACCGACTGATGATCACGGCCCACGAGCCGGCCTACCCCGAAGACGGCATGCCCAAAGCCAAGTACCGGGCCTACCATGTGGAGCGCGCCAAAGCCGGCATTGCGCTGACCATGACCGCCGGCTCGGCGGCCGTGTCACGCGACAGCCCGCCGGTGTTTAACAACATCCTGGCCTATAAAGACGAGGTTGTGCCCTGGATGCGCGAACTCACCGACGCCTGCCACGAACACGGTGCCGCCGTGATGATCCAGTTGACCCATTTGGGGCGGCGCACCAGCTGGTCCAAGGCCGATTGGCTGCCCGTGGTTTCACCCTCGCACGAGCGTGAGGCCTCGCACCGCGCCTTCCCCAAAAAGATGGAAGACTGGGATATCGACCGCATCATCCGCGACTACGCCGACGCCGCCGAGCGCATGCACGCGGCGGGCGTGGACGGGCTGGAGCTGGAGGCCTACGGGCATTTGATCGACCAGTTCTGGTCGCCCTCGACCAACACGCTGGACGCGCCCTTTGGTGGCGCGCTGGAAAACCGGGTGCGCTTTGCCATAGAGGTGGTGCGGGCGATCCGCAAGCGCGTGGGGCCGGACTTCATTCTGGGCGTGCGCGGCGTGGCCGACGAAGTGCGCCCGGGCGGCATCACAGCCGCAGAAGGCATAGGCATTGCGCGCCACCTGGCGGATTCGGGGCTGGTGGATTTTTTGAACATCATCCGCGGCCATATCGATACCGACGCGGGCCTCACCGATGTGATCCCGGTGCAAGGCATGCGCAGCGCGCCGCACCTGGACTTTGCCGCCAGCCTGCGTGACCATGTCAGCGTGCCCATCTTCCACGCGGCCAAGATCCAGGACGTGAACACCGCGCGCCACGCGATCGCCAGTGGCAAGCTCGACATGGTAGGCATGACCCGCGCCCACATGGCCGACCCGCACATCATGCGCAAGAT
>RFRO01000143.1 GCA_009924455.1 Betaproteobacteria bacterium | reverse complement strand
CGCCTCGCCAGATTCTGTTCGCCCACGCGGCATTGACCGACCCTGAGGTGGGCCACTTGCTGCACGGACAGCGGGTTGCGCGGGAGGGCTTTGGCCTGGCCCAGGCGGCGCAAGGCGATACCGGCATCGTGCTGGATGACTGGCGCCTACAGCGCGCGCCATCAGGCCGCTTCACCACCCGCGTTGCCACGGCGGACTTTGCGCTGAACGTGACGCTGGAGCCAACCCAACCGGCGCTACTGCAAGGCCAAGGCGGTTTCAGCCAGAAAGGCCCGCAGCCGGAGCAAGCCAGCCACTACTTCAGCCTGCCCCATTTGCGCGTGGCTGGAACCCTGACGCGCCAGGGCAAGCCCATTGCGGTGACGGGTCAGGCCTGGTTGGACCGCGAATGGTCGTCCACGCTGCTGGATGCCCGTGCCGTGGGCTGGGATTGGGTGGGGGTGAACCTGGACGACGGTGGCGCGCTCACCGCTTTTGTGGTGCGCGACGCCAAGGGAGATCCGCTGTGGGCAGGGGGTTCGCTGCGCAGCGCGGCAGGCGTGTTGCGCGTGCTGGGTCCGCAGGACGTGCGCCTGCCCGCGCCCGCCCCCACGCAATGGTGGCGCTCACCGCGCACCGGCGCGGCGTACCCGGTGCAGCGCAGCGTGGAAGTGCGCACGGCGCAGGGCTGGCGCAGCTGGACGCTGCAGCCGCTGATGCCGGATTCGGAACTCGACAGCCGCCCGGCCGGTCCGGTGTATTGGGAAGGCGCGGTGCGCGCGCAAGAGCAGGGCGCAGCCAGCGGTTTCGGAGGCGGCAAAGGCTTCCTGGAGCTGACCGGCTACCTGGCGCCGCTCAAGCTGTAGCTTTTTCGGACTGCCAGTTATCGAGTTCTGTGCGGGCGTTTCGGGCGGCCTGGGCCATGTACGCGTCGTGCTCGGGGCGCTTGGCGGTCAGCTCGATCACGTAGCCGTTGGGGTCGCGGAAGTAAATGGAGTCGATGAACTCGTGGTCCGAGACACCGCGCGTTTCCATTCCCGCGGCGCGGCCTTTTACGAACATGGTCTGCAAATCGGCGGGCGACACCTCCAGCGCGATGTGCAAGTCGAAGTCGTGCTGCTTCTTGAAGTCAAAGGGCATATCCGGCGCTTCGAAAAAAGCCAGGCAGGAGCCGTCGTCGAGTTGGTAGAAGGAATGCAGGGTCTTGGTGGCGCGCCCGCTTTTGGTTTCGCGGATCTGGAAGGCGTTGACCAGCGGCAGCCCGAGAAAGTCGCTGTAAAAGCGGCGCGTTTCCTCGGAATCACGGCAGCGGTAGGCGTTGTGGTGCAGTCCCTTGATCATGGTGGTCTCCGGATCGGTTTACCCGCGCTTACCAATAGTTGCGCAGTTCGCGCAGTTTCAAAAACACGGTTTGCGCATCGGGTTGCTCTGGTAAATCAGGAAAGGCCTGGCGCAAGCGGGCAATGACGCCCGGGCTTTGCAGGCGGAAAAAGCTGTTGACTTCGCGCTCGCGTGCCAGGGTGCTGACAAAGGGCTTATCCAGGTTTTGGCCGCTGACCGCTTCCAACAACTGCTGCGCGTCCTGGTTGTCCGGCTCGCGGTCCAGGGTGAAGCGCAAGTTGTTCTCGATGTAATCGTGGCCTGGGTATATCAGCGTATCTTCAGGTAATAGATTAAGTTGATCTGCGAAAGTTTGGTACATCACGGTCGGGCTGCCGCCGTTGTGGCAGTTGCCCGCACCGGCGTTGAACAGTGTGTCGCCCGAGAACAGGGCGGGCTGGTCGGTGTGGGCGCGCAGGCAAATGTGGCAGAAGGTGTGGCCGGGCGTGTCCAGGGCTTCCAGCTCCACGGTTTTGCCGACTTTGATGACATCGCCCGCCGAGAGGCCCCGCGTCATGCCCGGAATTTTGTCTTTGGCCGCATGGTGCGCCAGCACCGCCGCGCCGGTTTTAGCGACGATGGCCTGGTTGCCGTCAATGTGGTCATGGTGCTCGTGGGTGTTGAGGATCTGGGTGATGTCCCAACCCGCGTCTTTGGCCGCATCCAGGCACTTCTGGCTGTCCAGCGGGTCGATGGCAAGCGCTTCGCCCGTTTCGGGGCAGGCGACGAGGTAGTTGAAGTTGCGGTAGGCGTTACCGGTCCATATTTGCTTGACGAGCATGGGGGCCTCTTGATCGGTGGTCAGGTGTGCGCGAAAGGTCGGGGCACGGGCGAAATGTAATCCGATGCGGCGTTGGGGCCGCGTAACCGCAGGGTCGCGCTTTGTCCTTACACTCGCCTGCGCCCAAGCGGGCGCTCTTTTTTCCCTGCCGGAGCCCTATTCCATGAAGTTTCGCTTTCCCATCATCATCATTGACGAAGACTTCCGCTCGGAAAACACCTCCGGCCTGGGTATTCGGGCGCTGGCGCAAGCCATCGAATCCGAGGGCTTTGAAGTCCTGGGCGTGACCAGCTATGGCGACCTGAGCCAGTTCGCCCAGCAGCAAAGCCGGGCCAGCGCCTTTATCTTGTCCATCGACGATGAGGAATTCACACCCGGACCTGACCTGGACCCGGCCGTGCTGAATTTGCGCCAGTTCATCGAAGAGGTGCGGCGCAAGAACCTGGACGTGCCGATTTATGTGTACGGCGAAACCAAGACCAGCCGCCACATCCCCAACGACATCCTGCGCGAGTTGCATGGATTTATCCACATGTTCGAGGACACGCCGGAGTTCGTGGCGCGCCACATCATCCGCGAGGCCAAAGGCTATTTGGAGGGTGTGCAACCGCCATTTTTCAAGGCACTGCTGGACTACGCGGAAGACGGGTCGTATTCCTGGCATTGCCCGGGCCACTCGGGTGGCGTGGCGTTTTTGAAGAGCCCGGTGGGGCAGATGTTCCACCAGTTTTTCGGCGAGAACATGCTACGCGCCGACGTGTGCAACGCGGTGGAAGAGTTGGGCCAGTTGCTGGACCACGACGGCGCGATTGGCGCGAGCGAGCGCAACGCAGCGCGTATCTTCAACGCCGACCACTGCTTTTTTGTCACCAACGGAACCAGCACCAGCAACAAAATGGTCTGGCACCACACGGTGGCACCCAATGACATCGTGGTGGTGGACCGCAATTGCCACAAATCCATCCTGCACGCCATCATCATGACCGGCGCGATTCCGGTGTTCTTGAAGCCAACGCGCAACCATTTCGGCATCATCGGCCCGATCCCCAAAGAAGAGTTTGAGCCCGCCACCATCCGCGCCAAGATCAAGGCCAACCCGCTGGTGGCTGAGCATCTGGCCGGGGTCGATACTGCCGCGATCAAGCCGCGCGTGATGACGCTGACCCAATCGCTCTACAACACGGAGACCGTCAAGAAGATGCTGGACGGCTACGTGGAAAACCTGCACTTTGACGAAGCCTGGCTGCCACACGCCGCCTTCCACCCGTTTTACGGCAGCTACCACGCCATGGGTAAAAAGCGTGCCCGGCCCAAAGAGGCGATGGTCTATTCCACGCAGTCCATCCACAAGCTGCTGGCCGGCATCAGCCAGGCCAGCCACGTGCTGGTGCAGGACTCGCAAACGGTCAAGCTCGATAAGCACCTCTTCAACGAGGCGTATCTGATGCACACCAGCACCAGCCCGCAGTACAGCATCATCGCCAGCTGCGACGTGGCCGCCGCCATGATGGAGCCCCCGGGCGGCACTGCGCTGGTAGAAGAAAGCATCATGGAAGCCTTGGATTTCCGCCGCGCCATGCGCAAAGTGGACGAGGAATACGGACAGGACTGGTGGTTCAAGGTGTGGGGCCCCGAAATCCACGCTGAAGAGGGCATTGGTACAGCCGACAACTGGATCATCAAGGCCGAATCACGCAGCGCCAAAAACGGGGTGCACTGGCACGGTTTCGGCAAGATGGCGACCGGATTCAATATGCTGGACCCGATCAAGTCCACCATTGTCACCCCCGGAATGGACTTGAACGGCACGTTCGGGCCGCTGGAACAGCATGCTCACCGCCCTGCAGCAATTCAAAGACGATTACGACAAGAACCAGCCCATGTGGCGCGTGCTGCCGGAGTTCTGCCAGAAGCACCCGCGTTACGAAAAAATGGGGCTGGCTGATCTGTGCCAGCATGTGCACCAGCTCTACGCCAAGTACGACATCGCGCGGCTGACCACGGACATGTACCTCAGCGATCTGACCCCCGCCATGAAGCCCAGTGACGCCTATGCGCACATTGCGCTGCGCAAAACGGAGCGCGTCAGCATCGACGCCTTAGAGGGCCGCATTACCGTGGGCTTGATCACACCGTACCCGCCCGGCATTCCGCTGCTGATCCCCGGCGAAGTGTTCAACCGCCAAATCGTCGATTACCTGAAATTCGCCCGGGAATTCAACGGCCTGTGTCCAGGCTTTGAAACCGACATCCACGGGCTGGTGGAACAGGTGGATGTGGACGGAAAGACGCGGTATTTTGCAGACTGCGTGCGCGCCTGAGGGCGCGGCGGCTTATTCGGTTATCACACCCATCGTCTTGTTGAAGCCGCCATCCACATAGGTGATTTCAGCGGTCACGCCCGCAGCCAAGTCGCTGAGCAAAAAGGCGGCGACGTTGCCCACGTCGTCAATCGTGACGTTGCGGCGGATGGGCGATGCATCGGCCACCACTTTGAGCAGCTTGCCGAAATCCTTGATGCCGCTGGCTGCCAAGGTCTTGATGGGGCCGGCGCTGATGCCGTTGACGCGGATGCCTTTGGGGCCCAAGGCTTCTGCGGTGTAGCGCACCGAGGCCTCAAGCGACGCTTTGGCCAGCCCCATGGTGTTGTAGTTGGGGATGATGCGGTCCGAACCCAAATAGGTCAGCGTCAGCAAGGCGGCGCTCGGCCTCAAATAGGGCAGGGCGGCTTTGGCCATGGCCGGAAAACTGTAGGCGCTGATGTCATGGGCAATTTTGAAAGCCTCGCGGCTCAAGCCTTCCAGAAAATTACCCGCTATCGCCTCGCGTGGCGCGAATCCGATGCTGTGCACAAAGCCATCGAACTGTGGCCAGTGGGTCGCCAGGTCCGCGAAAAGTTGCTCAATTTGCGCGTCGTCACCCACATCGCAATCAAAAATCAGCGTGGAATTGAAATCGGCCGCGAATTCGGTAATACGGTCTTTGAAGCGTTCGCCTACGTAACTGAAAGCCAGCTCCGCGCCTTGGGCATGACAGGCCTTGGCGATGCCATAAGCGATGGACCGGTTAGACAACACACCGGTGACCAAAATCTTTTTGCCACTGAGAAAACCCATTGCGTCCCCTTGCTGAATATGTGCGTGAATACGATCCGAGAATTGTCGCACGCAGCCCCACGCAGCACAAAAATCCGGTTCGAAAACGCGAATATCTCAGTTACAATGCGGGTTCACGACCAAACGGGCGGGTAATTACCGCCCGTTTTTTTTGGTCGATTGTTTTTCATCGTGCCGTTTTTCGGGGCGGTGCACTGGTTTCATT
>RFRO01000142.1 GCA_009924455.1 Betaproteobacteria bacterium | reverse complement strand
CCGACACGCTGATCAGCCAGATTGCGGCCGGAGAAGTGGTCGAGCGCCCAGCGTCGGTGGTGCGCGAACTGGTGGACAACGCGCTGGACGCGCAGGCGCGCCAGATCACGGTGCGGCTGCTGGCCGGGGGCGTGCGGCTGATTGCGGTGGAGGACGACGGCGTGGGCATTCCGTCGGCGGAGTTGCCGATTGCCTTCAAGCGCCACGCCACCAGCAAGATCGGCAGCCTGGAAGACCTGGAATCCGTGGCGACCATGGGTTTTCGCGGCGAGGCGCTGGCCGCCATCAACGCGATTGCCGATTGCGCCATCCTCTCGCGCACCGCCGACGCAGACGCCTTCATGCTGGACGGGCGCACCGGCGAGCTGCGCCCCGTCGCCCGCGCACCCGGCACCACGGTGGAGGTGAAGGAGCTTTTTTACAGCACCCCCGCGCGGCGCAAATTCCTCAAGACCGACGCCACCGAGCTGGCCCACTGCATCGAAGCCGTGCGCCGCCACGCACTGGCGCGCCCGGACGTTGGCTTTGCCATATGGCACGAGGGCAAGCTGATCGAACAATGGCGGCGCTGCGCCGACGGTCAAGCCCCGCAAACCACGCTGGACCAGCGCCTGGGCGATGTGTTGGGCGCAGATTTTCTGGCGCGCTCCATCGCCGTGGAGTGGACCAGCGGTGCCACCGAAACCGCCGACACCCACCGCCTGAAGGTCTGGGGCCGGGTCGGCATTCCGGACGCCGCACGGGCCCGCGCCGACCAGCAATTTGCCTATGTGAACGGGCGCTTTGTACGCGACAAAGTGCTCAGCCACGCGGCCCGTAGCGCGTTTGAAGATGTGTTGCACGGCCAGCGGCAGCCCGTATACGCGCTGTACCTGGCCATGGAGCCAACGCGGGTGGACGTGAACGTACACCCCACCAAAATCGAAGTGCGTTTTCGCGACAGCCGCGAAGTCCACCAAGCTATCCGCCACGCAGTCGAGGCCGCGCTGGCTGCTCCGCGCGCGGCCAGCGCCGAGGCAGCTCCAGCCAGCCAAGACGGCTTCGGTCTGCGCGGCCAAACCGCAGCTGCACGACCGCTGTATTCCACCCAAGCCCCGATGGCCTTGCGCGCGTCTGAGGCAGAGCCGCCGCCCTGGAACAACAGCGCGCCAGCAGCGCCGTGGCGCGATGCCCCACCCGGCACGCGGGTAGCTGATATCGGGGCGCTCTGGCAACCCCCAAAGGACGAGACGTCAGCTTCGCAGCGCGCAGCCGAAGCGCCCCATGAAGACTGGCCGCTGGGCCGGGCGCTGGCGCAATTGCAAGGCATCTACATCCTGGCCGAGAACAAGCGAGGCCTGATCGTGGTCGACATGCACGCGGCGCATGAGCGCATCGTCTACGAGCGGCTCAAGAGCCAGTTGCAAGACGGCGCGGCGCCCGCTATCGCCAGCCAGCCGCTGCTGCTGCCCGCCACATTTGCCGCCACGCCATTAGAAATTGACACCGCACAAACCCATGCCGAGACGCTGCACACGCTGGGTTTGGATGTGGCGGCTTTCTCGGCCAAAACCCTGGCCGTGCGCGCGGTACCGGCCACACTGGCGCAAGGCGACGCGGTGGAACTGGCGCGCAGCGTGCTGGCCGAACTGGCGCAGCACGACGCCAGCACCATGATCCAGCGCGCCCAGGATGAGATCTTGTCCACCATGGCTTGCCACGGCGCGGTGCGCGCCAACCGGCGCTTGAATATCGACGAAATGAACGCGCTTTTGCGCCAGATGGAAGGCACTGAGCGCAGCGACCAGTGCAACCATGGCCGCCCGACCTGGCGCCAGATCAGCGTGGCCGAACTCGACCGCCTGTTCATGCGGGGGCGTTGATGCCGGCGTCCAGCTCCGTTGCAGCGCTCCCGCTGTACATCTGCCTGGCCGGCCCCACCGCCAGCGGCAAGACCGCCGCGGCGTTGGCGATTGCCCGGGCCCACCCGGTGGAGATCATCAGCGTGGACTCTGCGCTGGTCTACCGCGGCATGGACATTGGTACCGCCAAACCAACAGCCGCCGAACTCGCCTCGGTGCCGCACCACCTGATCAATATCCGCGACCCGCTGCAGGCCTACAGCGCCGCAGAATTTGTGCAGGACGCGCACACCCTGATCCGTGCGATCACCGCGCGCCAGCGCCTGCCGCTGCTGGTGGGCGGGACCATGCTGTATTTCAGGGCCTTATTCGATGGAATAGACCCCATGCCTGCCGCGCAACCGGCCTTGCGCGCCGCCATCGAGCAGGAAGCACAGGAAAAAGGCTGGCCGGCCATGCACGCCGAATTGGCCCAGGTGGATCCGGTGACCGCAGCGCGCCTGGCACCCGCAGACAGCCAGCGCATCCAGCGTGCGCTGGAGGTCTACCGCGCCAGTGGCCTTCCGCTGTCGCACTTCCACGCCCGCAGCGGCACAACTGCCCCATCTACCGTGCCACTGATCGCGCTGGAGCCGCTGGACCGCGCCTGGCTGCACACGCGGATTGCGCAACGTTTTGACGCGATGTTGGCGGCCGGTTTTGTCGATGAGGTGCGCGCCCTGCGCGCGCGCGGCGATTTGCACGCGGAACTGCCGTCCATGCGCTGCGTGGGTTACCGGCAAGCCTGGGACATGCTGGAAGGTGTGGGAGATCTGGCCGCCATGCGCGATCGTGGAATTGCGGCAACCCGGCAACTGGCCAAGCGGCAGATCACCTGGCTGCGCTCCATGCCGCAGCGCCAGGTGGTGGATTGCCAAGCTGAGGACGCCACCGAGCAGGTGCTGCGCGCTGTGGAAGCACGGATGGCCAAGGGTGCGCAGGCGTGAGCCCGCGTTGCGCTAGATCATAGGCACGCGAGCATCGCCGCTTCGATTTCCGCTGCGGCTTGCTTGAGATGCGGATTGCTGGATTCGCTGCCAGCGCGTCCGGCGTCCAGGTCCGCCTGGAAACCGTCACGCTGCGGCCAATGCACGCTCAGGCACGAGAAACCGGACTCTTCAATCAGCGCCAGCGCGCTGTCGACCAGGCGCTCGGAGCGACCGGTCTTGGACAGCACCAGCACAATTTTTTCACCCGTGTTGCGCAAGCGCGCCAGACGCTTGGCCAAGCCAAGTGTCGGACGCAAATCGTCCATCGAGGTGCCGGTGGGCAAAAACACCACGTCGCTTTCACGCGCCACATCGGTGGTCAACTCGTCGGCCAAACCGCGCGTGTCGATCACCAGCAGGTCATACCCTTCGGCGGCGCGGCGCAATTTTTTGATGCTCTTGGCGGCACGCGCCTCGACTTCGGGCTCGATCTCGGCGGCCATGCGGGTCGCGCCCCACTCCACGCAGGACAGCTGCTCCAGATCAAAGTCACCAATCAGCACGCGCTGACCCTGGTGCGCCGCCGCCACTGCCAGCACGCGCGCCAGCGCACTTTTACCCACACCACCTTTTTGTCCGATAAACGAAGCCACAATCATGGGGAACACTCCTTGGTTTGCGAAACAGTTTTTTCACGCGCTGTACAGGGCCGCGACCCGTTTGTGCGACCATTATCACTGTGCGACAGCGCAGACCGCAAGCACGCAAGGTGCTGCAAAACTGCCTGATTGAACCTCCCAACCGAATCCCTTATGCCCCCACCCCTTGCCACTGCCCGCGCCACCGCGCCGCCCACTTCCTTGGGCGGCTTGCTGCCGTTTTTGAAGCCCTACCGCCTGCGCATCGGCGTGGCACTGTTCTTTTTGCTGGCCACGGCCGCCGCCACGCTGGCTTTTCCTTTGGCGCTGCGCAGCCTGATTGACGGCGGTATTGCGGCGGCCGGTAGCAGTGATCACGCGGCCGCGGTACAGGGCCATTTTGTGAACCTGTTTTTGCTGGCTACGGCCCTGGGCGTTTTGTCAGCGGGGCGTTTTTATATGGTCAGCTGGCTGGGTGAGCGGGTCACCGCCGACCTGCGCAATGCGGTCTACAGCCACGTGCTGGGCCAAAGCCCGGAGTTTTTTGAAACCACCCAAACCGGCGAGGTGCTCTCGCGCCTGTCGGCCGACACCACGCTGGTGCAAACCGTGGTTGGCTCGTCCTTGAGCATGGGCTTGCGCAACCTGGTCATGGGCATCGGCGCCTTGGGCATGCTGATTTATGCCAACCCGCTGGTGATGCTGCAGGTTCTGGCGGTGCTGCTGGCCATCATCGCGCCCAGCGTCTGGTTCGGACGGCGGGTTCGGCGGCTTTCGCGCGCCAGCCAGGACCGGGTCGCCGACGCCAGCGCGATTGCCGCCGAGGTGCTCAACGCGATTCCCGTGGTGCAAAGTTACAACGCGCAGGGCCGCGAGGCCAGCCGCTTCGCCGACTCCACCACCCGCGCGTTTGATACCGCGGTGCGGCGCAGCAGGGCGCGGGCGATATTGGTGGCTTTCATCATTGTGGCCACTTCGGCCGCGCTCTTATGGGGTCTGTACCAGGGCACGCAGGCGGTGGCGGCGGGCACCATCACCGCGGGCGACCTGGGACAAACCGTGGTCTACGTCATTATTCTGGCCAGCGCCTTTGCCGTGCTGGGCGAGGTTTACGGAGACTTGTTGCGGGCGGCAGGCGCGACAGAGCGGCTGATGGAGCTGCTGCACTCGCGCTCCAGCATCCGCTCCCCGGCCCTCCCGATTCCCGTAGCACTTCCGTCTGCGGGTAGCGCGGTGCACATGGACGGCATTGGTTTTCATTACCCCTCACGGCCTTTGCAGAACGCGCTCTCCGATTTCACGCTGAACGTGCAGCCCGGCCAGACCGTGGCCATCGTGGGCCCCAGCGGCGCAGGCAAAACCACGGTTTTTCAGCTGCTGCTGGACCCGCAAAGCGGCAGCATCGCCATCGACGGCGTGCCTTGCCAGAACATGGCGCTGGAAGACCTGCGCCAGCGGGTGGGCATCGTGCCGCAAGACCCGGTGATTTTTTCCACCAGTGCGCTGGAGAACATCCGCTACGGCAAGCCGAAGGCGAGCGATGCGGAGGTCCACGCTGCTGCGCAAGCCGCATTCGCCGATGCGTTCATCCGCGAGCTGCCCCAGGGCTACGACACCTTTTTGGGTGAGCGCGGCATACGCCTGTCGGGTGGGCAGCGCCAGCGCATCGCCATTGCCCGCGCCATTCTGAAAAACCCGCCACTGCTGCTGCTGGACGAGGCCACCAGCGCGCTGGACGCGGAGAGCGAACGCATGGTGCAGGCCGCGCTGGAGTCGGCTATGCGCAACCGCACCACGCTGGTGATTGCCCACCGCCTGGCCACGGTGCAAAAAGCGGACCGTATCGTGGTGATTGACCGGGGGCGGCTGGTGGAGCAAGGCACGCACGCGGAACTGGTGGCCCAAGGTGGTGTGTACGCGGGGCTTGCGGCGCTGCAGTTCAACGCCTGATTTTTTTGAACGGGCTTGCGCAGTGCTGCTGCGCATGCGGTATCGTGCAGCCATGACCAGCCTGCTTGCCCTGCTTTTCGTCCTCACCTATCT
>RFRO01000141.1 GCA_009924455.1 Betaproteobacteria bacterium | reverse complement strand
CTACCCGGGCTCGCCCTTCATCATCCAGCAGCAACTGCGCGGGCGTGACAAGCTCAAAGCATTTGAGCTGCACCCCACCGACGCAAAAACCCTAGCCGCCAATATCGCCCAACTTGAGGTGGGCCGACAGGTCGCGGTTTTGCGTGAAGATGGCTTTGAAGGCGTGCGCAAGTTTTTGCCGCCACCGACGCGACGTGCCTTGTTGCTGTGTGACCCGAGTTACGAGATCAAAACCGATTACCCGCGTCTGAATGCCATGGTGGCCGATGCGCTGCTGCGTTTTGCCACCGGTACTTACATGGTCTGGTACCCCATCATCCCGCGCCCCGAGGCGCACGACGTGCCGCGCAAGCTCAAGTCGCTGGCGATGAAATCCGGCAAGCCCTGGTTACACGCGACGCTCACCGTCAAGTCCAGCAAGTTGCTGCTGGGCGACGACGGGCAGACGGTGCGACCCGGCCTACCGGCTAGCGGGGTGTTTGTGATCAACCCGCCCTTCACGCTCAAAGCCGCGCTCAAAGACGCCCTGCCGCAACTCGCCACCCTGCTGGCGCAAGACGGCAACGCCAGTTCCACGCTCGACAGTGGCTCCTGAACAGCCGATCTAAGCGGCCAGCGCCTGCGGCCCGGTTTGCAGCAGCCCCAGTCGTTCGCACAGCGCCAAAGTAGGCGCACCCTGGTTCATGGTGTAGAAGTGAAAGCCCGGCGCACCACCGGCGAGTAGGCGCTCACACAGGTCGGTCACCACATCCAAACCAAAGGCCTTCGCCCCGGCGATGTCATCACCCAGACTCTGCAGACGCATACGCAGCCAACGCGGTATGTCGGCCCCGCAAGCGTCAGAGAAGCGGATCAGCTGCGCAGCGTTGGTGATGGGCAAGATACCCGGCACGATGGGTACATCCACCCCCAGCGCACGCACCTCGTCGACGAAACGGAAGTAGCCGTCTGCGTTGTAGAAGTACTGCGTCAGCGCACCATCGGCGCCGGCACGCACTTTGGCGACAAAAGCCGTTACGTCGTCTCGCGCGCTCGCAGCCTGCGGATGCACCTCGGGGTAGGCCGCGACATCAATCCGAAAGTGGCTGCCCGCTTCCTCGCGGATGAAGCCCACCAGATCCGCGGCGTAGCGGAAGTCCCCACCCGCGTAGCCCGCGGGCAGATCACCCCGTAAAGCCACCAAGCGGCGAACGCCCATGGTCCGCAGTTGCTGCAATTGCGCGCGTACCGATGCGCGGGTGGCGTTGATGCAGGTGAAGTGCGCGGCGGCCTCGCATCCTTCGGTCAGGATGTCGGCCACCGTGGCAAAGGTGCCTGCCTGGGTTGTGCCACCTGCGCCGTAGGTTACGGAGCAGAACGCGGGTCGCAGCGGATACAGAGCCTGACGGGTCAGTGGGAGTGAGGCAGCGGCTTGCGCCGTTTTCGGGGGAAAGAATTCCAGACTGACTGGAATCCGTGTGGTTGAAGACATGGTGTACTCATCATGATCAAAGCTCAAGCGGCCGGCTTACGGGCGCAGATAAAAAATTCGTGGTTCCCATCCCCCCCTTGCAGCGGGGAGTCGAACCACGCGGTGACCGTCAAGTCTAGAGCGGCGCAGGCATCACGCACGCGCTGCTCGACAAAAACGTAGTGCGTCGCGTCCTTCACGATGCCGCCCTTACCCACTTGGCCCGGCTGCAATTCGAATTGCGGCTTGACCAGACTGAGCAAAGTGCCCCCGGGCTTGAGCAGCGGGATAAGCGCCGGCAACACCAAGGTTTGCGAGATGAAGGACAGGTCGACCACGACCAGATCAAATTCGGTAGCGTACGGCGCATCGGCAGGCGGACCATCAGGAGCATCCTCCTCGAACAAGCCTTCTTCGCTGGTGCTCGCGGCAAAAGCCTGGAGCAAGTCGTCGGCTTGCAGGTTGCGGGCGTTGACGTTCTCCACGCAGAGCACGCGCGGGTCGGTGCGCAGCTGCGGGTGGAGTTGGGCCGTGCCCACATCCACACCGCTCACCATCGCCGCACCGTGTTGCAGCAGGCAATCAGTGAACCCGCCGGTGGACTGGCCGACGTCCAGGCAGTGCATGCCTGTCACGTCCAGCGCCACCGTCTGCAACGCATGCTCCAGCTTCAAACCGCCGCGCGACACATAGCGTGCCTGCGCGTCGTTTAAGAGCCGGATCTGCGCCGCATCGGGCACCTCATCACCGTTTTTGGCGATGCGCTTCCACGCCTCGCCCTGCAACCATTCAACCCCGTCGGCAATCAGCCTTTGCGCCTGCGACCGCGTGCTCGCCATGTTCCGGCGAACCAGCAGTTGGTCAATACGCATACCCCATGGGTCTCTGGTCGGTGCTTTAGTAGCGGTAGCTGCCGGCCTTGTAAGGCCCGGCTTTGCTCACGCCGATGTAAGCAGCTTGCTCGTCCGTCAGTTCAGACAGCATGGCGCCGACCTTTTTCAGGTGCAGGCGCGCGACTTTTTCATCCAGGTGCTTGGGCAACACATACACCTTGCCGGCCTTGTAATCTTTGGATTTGCTGAACAGCTCGATCTGCGCAATCGTCTGGTTGGCAAAGCTCGACGACATCACAAAGCTGGGGTGACCGGTGCCGCAACCCAGGTTCACCAGGCGGCCTTTGGCCAACAGGATGATGCGCTTGGCGGGCTTTTTGCCGCGTGCCGGGAAGGTCACGTGGTCGACCTGGGGTTTGATTTCGTCCCATTTGCACTTGGCCAATGAGGCCACGTCGATCTCGTTGTCAAAGTGGCCGATGTTGCAGACGATGGCTTCGTCTTTCATCGCATCCATGTGCTTGTAGGTGATCACGTTTTTGTTGCCGGTGGCGGACACAAAAATGTCCGCCTTGTCGGCAGCGTAATCCATGGTCACGACTTTGTAGCCTTCCATGGCAGCTTGCAGCGCGTTGATCGGGTCAATCTCGGTCACCCACACCTGGGCTGACAACGCGCGCAGTGCCTGTGCCGAACCCTTGCCCACGTCACCGTAACCGGCGACCACAGCGACCTTGCCGGCGATCATCACGTCGGTGGCGCGCTTGATCGCATCGACCAGCGACTCGCGGCAACCGTACAGGTTGTCGAACTTGCTCTTGGTCACCGAATCGTTGACGTTGATGGCGCGGAACTTCAGTTCGCCGCGTGCCGACATCTCGTTCAGGCGCAGCACGCCGGTGGTGGTTTCTTCGGTCACGCCGATGATGTTTTTCAGGCGGCGGCTGTACCAGGTGGGGTCGACCTTGAGCTTGGCCTTGATCGAGTTAAACAGGCAGATCTCTTCTTCGCTGTGCGGGTTGGCCAGAACCTTCAGGTTCTTCTCAGCCTTGGTACCCAAATGCATCAAGAGCGTGGCGTCGCCACCGTCATCGAGGATCATGTTCGGGCCTTCGGCCGCGCTGCCTTTTTTTCCGCCGAATTCGAAAATGCGGTGGGTGTAATCCCAGTAGTCGTCCAGCGTCTCGCCTTTGTAGGCAAACACGGGGGTGCCTTTGACAGCCAGCGCTGCGGCCGCGTGGTCCTGGGTCGAGAAGATGTTGCACGAAGCCCAGCGCACGTCGGCGCCCAGGGCTTGCAGCGTTTCCACCAGCACCGCGGTCTGGATGGTCATGTGCAGCGAACCGGCAATGCGCGCGCCCTTCAGAGGTTGCGTGTGGGCAAATTCTTCGCGGATGGCCATCAGGCCGGGCATCTCCGTTTGGGCGATGTCCAACTCTTTACGGCCCCATGCAGCCAGCGTGAGATCGGCAACCACGTAATCCGGCGTGGCCGGGCGCAGCGTGCTGCTGACCAACTTCAAGGATTTGGTGACGCGCTTAGCGGAAGATTTTTTCGCGGGTTTCAATACGGCGTTCATATCAGAGGCTCCAAAAAACAAGCTTTGAAAACCACCGTGACCGTCTGGAGAGGGGACTCACCACACAAGACATCAGTGGGTGAGCGCAGTTGAAACATGCAAAGGCGCTGGGCCTTCGTACTCCGAGCCTCATTCACATTGCGTGAACCGCATCGCTCCTCAGAGTGCGCGGATTCTAGCGGTTTTGAACTGCGGGCCGGCGCAACTCATTGCGGCCACAAAACCCACATCTGCAAAGGCTGCTTCAAACGACCGGCAAGCTCACCGGCGCCAGAACCCGCACCGACGAAATAGTCAGCACGCACCGCACCGGTAATCGCGCTGCCCGTGTCCTGGGCTACCACCAATTTCTGCATGCTGGTTTGTGCGCCGCTGGAGCTGATCCACACCGGCGTGCCATACGGAATGCTGTTCGGGTCCACCGCAATCGAGCGGCCCGCCGTCAATGGCACGCCCTGCGCGCCACGCGGCCCCGCATCGTCGGAGGTCAGAGCTTCTTCCTGGAAAAAAACCACCCGGGGATTGCGCCATAGCAACTCATTCACCCGGTTCGGATTGCGCGCCGCCCAGGCCTTGATGCCCGGCCAGCTGGTGTCTTTGCTCAGGCCTTGTTCGATCAACCAGGTTCCCACGCTTTGGTAGGGGTGCCCGTTGTTCGCGGCGTAGGCCAGGCGCGACTGGCGCACGGAGCCATCGGGCTGGCGGACCTCCATGCGGCCTGAGCCTTGGATGTGCAGGGCCATCGCGTCCAGAGGGTCGGCCATGTAGGCGATCACGCGGCCTTGCAACGCCGCCTGCGCTTGCGGCAAGGTGTCGATCTCCTTGCGGCTGTACCAGACCTGGCCTTTCGCCAACTTGGCGGGTGGCTGGTACAGCGGCACGGGGTAATCCGCGCTGCGGGTGCGGCTGGCTTCGAACACCGGCTCAAAATAGGCGGTCAACAAGCCAAGCGCATCACCCTGCAAAGACTCGACCCGGTAAGGCTGCAAACGGCGCTGCATCCAGGCGCGCTTGTCGGCGTCCGATCCCGCTGCCAAGCCACGCGCATCCGCACACACCCCGGCCCACGGCGCCACGGCGCGCTGGCAGCTTGCCATCCAAGCGCCCCACGCGCTCCCGACGCTGTCGGCGCTCCAGCCCGGAAGTTCGCTCCAGGCTGCGGGCACCCATCGACTCGCACCCCGGGTGATGCTTGGCGCCAGCGGAAGGACCGCAGGCAGTGGCACCGGTGGTGCCGTTTCAGCAACCGGCACAGCGGCCGGTATCGCTTTGGGCACGGGCGCAGCGGGCGACAAGGGCACTTGTCGGGTGGCGCAACCTGCCAGCCACATGCTGCCTACAATGGCCACGCCTACCCACAACACACTTCCCATGCTCCTGTTACTTCTTGAGGCGTTGTTTGCCGGACTGCTGTTCGTCGGCATCATTTGGTGGACCATGTTCTCGGGACGCCAAGGCGGTGAACTGCCACGGCCGGATGATGCAGAGCAGCCAGACCGACAGCCATAAAGCGCCTACAAAACCCGGTGTTGCAAAGCCGGTAACTGCGTGCGAACTGCGGCCAGCCGCCCGGCATCCATATCGGCCATGACCACGCCAGGTTCCTGCGCCTGCTGCGCCAGCAGCGCGCCCCAGGGGTCGACCACCAGGCTCTGACCCCAGGTGCGGCGCCCGTTGTCATGCGTGCCTCCCTGACCGGCGGCGGCCACAAAGCACAGGTTTTCCACCGC
>RFRO01000015.1 GCA_009924455.1 Betaproteobacteria bacterium | reverse complement strand
GCCTTGATGTAGTAAGGAGCCCAGTTGATCACGGCGGAAGCCAGGTGGGCTTTGGGGCCGTACGCCGTCATGTCCGAATCCCAACCGAAGGCGCGCTTACCTTTTTCTTCCGCGGTCTTGAGAACGGCGGGCGAATCGGTGTTTTGCATCAGCACGTCAGCGCCGGCGTTGATCAGGCTGGTGGCCGCTTCGGTTTCTTTTGGTGGGTTGAACCACTCGTTGACCCACACCACTTTGGTCTTGATCTTGGGGTTCACCGATTGCGCGCCCATGGTGAAGCTGTTGATGTTGCGGATCACCTCAGGGATTGGCACGGATGCCACCACGCCGATCACGTTGCTCTTGGTCATGGAACCGGCGATCACGCCATTCATGTAGGCGCCTTCGTAGGTACGGCTGTCATAGGTACGCATGTTCTCGGCAGTTTTGTAGCCGGTGGCATGCTCAAACTTGACGTCTTTGAACTCGGGCGCCAGCTTCATCATGGTTTCCATGTAGCCGAAGGTGGTTCCAAAAATCACTTTGTTGCCCTGGCTGGCCATATCGCGGATCACGCGCTCAGCGTCAGCAGACTCGGGCACGTTCTCGACAAAGCTGGTAGCAATCTTGTCGCCGAATTCTTTTTCCAAGGCCTTGCGTGCGTTGTCGTGGGCGAAGGTCCAACCGCCGTCGCCGACGGGGCCAACATACGCGAATGCGATTTTGAGCGGTTCTGGCTTGGCTGCGGGCGCTGCGGCCGCCGGGGCTGCGGCCGCTGGCGGCTCCTCTTTTTTGCCGCAGCCGACCAGGGCCACCGATGCGGCGGCGCCGACCACTGCCAGCTTGAGCAGGGAACGCAATTGCAAATCTGTCATGTCAAGTCCTTTGAAAAAACAACGGGGAATTTGTGGGCTTGCCCAGCCTAAGGCTGAAAGGGCTTTCCGAGCGAAGCCGGCATATTAATCCGAATCCAGGCCGGATTGCGGGAAATCAGCACCAAAACAACGATTGTTGCCAGGTAGGGCAACATGCTCAACAACTGGCTGGGCACTTCAACGCCTGCGCCCTGCAAATGGAACTGCAACATGGTGACACCGCCAAACAAGCACGCGCCCAGCATCACCCGCACCGGCCGCCAACTGGCAAAGGTGGTCAACGCCAGAGCAATCCAGCCCTTGCCGGCTACCATGCCCTCGACCCACAGCGGCGTGTAGACGATGCTGATGTACGCGCCGGCCAGCCCACACAGCACGCCGCCCACCACAACGGCGGCGAACCGGATACGGCGCACCGGATAGCCCAGCGCATGCGCTGACTCCGGGCTCTCGCCCACACTGCGCAACACCAAACCGGCGCGGGTACGCCACAAAAACCAGGCGAGTGCAGCGGTAAACGCGACGGTGGCGTAAACCAGCGGGTGCTGCTGGAACAAGGCCGAGCCGAAGAACGGAATGTCCGACAAATAGGGAATGGCGAAACTCCCCCGCTCCGGCATTTTTTGCTGCACATAAGCGGTTCCGGCGAAGGCAGAAAATCCGGCCCCGAACAAACTCAGCGCCAGCCCGGTTGCGTGCTGATTGGTGTTCAGCCAGATCACCAATACACCGAAGACAGCGGCCATCACTCCGCCGGCCAATGCCCCGGCCAGAAAGCCAGCCACATCGCTGCCGGTGTGGACCACCGTGGCAAAACCGGCCAAAGCGGCGCACAGCATCATCCCCTCGGCGCCGAGGTTGACGATGCCGGCCCGCTCGTTGATGAGCAAGCCCAGCGCAGCCAAACCCAATACAGTTCCGGCATTGAGTGTGGCCGCAATCAACAGCGCATACGACTGCAGCGTGACGGCGTCCATCAGATGGCTCCTGCGGCGTTTGCCAGATTCGTACGCGGCCTGCTGCGCACCACGCGGTAGTGAATCAGCGTGTCACAGGCCAACAGTGAAAACAACAGCAAGCCCTGGAAGACGCCGGTGAGCGATTTGGGCAAACCCAGGCGCGACTGCGCCAGCTCGCCGCCAATATAAAACATGCTCATCAAGAGACTGGACAAAATCAAACCACCCGGGTGCAAGCGCCCGACAAAGGCCACGATGATGGCGGCAAATCCGTAGCCCGCGGGCACGTAGGGCGTCAGTTGCCCGATAGGGCCGGCCACTTCCAGGGCACCGGCCAGCCCGGCAAAGCCGCCGGATACCAGCATCGCGATCCACAGCGCACTGCGCGACGAGAAACCGGCGTAGCGCGCTGCGGCCGGGGCGATGCCGCCGACCTGCTGGGCAAAACCCGCCCGCGTGCGAAACAAAAATACCCATACCAACACCGCGCCGAGCACGGCGATCAGCACGCCGATGTGCATGCGCGAGCTGGCAAACAATCGCGGAATTTTGGTCGCTGCCTCAAACATCTGGGTTTGCGGAAAGTTGTAACCGTTGGGGTCTTTCCAGGGGCCGAAAACCAGAAAGCCCAGAACCTGCACCGCCACGTACACCAGCATCAAACTCACCAAAATTTCATTGGCGTTGAAGCGGTCACGCAACCAGGCGGTCAAACCACCCCAGACCATACCGCCGAAGGTGCCCGCCAGCAGAATGGGCACCACAATCCACTTGCTGCCACCCGGTTCGGCCAGCAGAGCCACACCGGATGCCGCTACCGCACCGATGACGTACTGCCCCTCCGCGCCGATATTCCAGACATTGGAGCGAAAAGCCACAGCCAGGCCCAGCGCGATCAAGAGCAAGGGCGTGGCTTTGACAACCAATTCACCCAATGCGTAGCCCGTGCACAGCGGCTCCCAGAAAAACACGGCCAGTCCGCGCACCGGGTCTTTGCCCAACAACAAAAACAGCGCAACACCAAGCACTACCGTGACCAGCAGCGCCAGCAGCGGCGAGGCATAGACCCACCAACGGGAAGGTTCGGCGCGGGCTTGTAATCGCAACATCAGGCGGCGCTCCACAGTCCGCTCATCCATTGGCCAACCTGTTCCACCGTGGCGTCGGCAATCGGCAGGGCCGGCGACAGTGCGCCCTGCGCCATCACCTGCAGCCGGTCGGCCATTTGGAACAACTCGTCGAGCTCTTCGCTGACCAGCAGGACAGCACATCCGGCGTCACGCATCGCCAGGATGGCGGCGCGGATTTGCGCGGCGGCCCCGACGTCTACGCCCCAAGTGGGCTGGCTGACAATGAAGCAGCGGGGCTTGGCGTCGATTTCGCGGCCCACGATGAACTTCTGCAAGTTGCCGCCCGACAGCGAGCGCGCGGCCGCTGTGCTGCCGTGGGCTTTGACTTTGAAGCGGTCAATGATGCGGTTGGCCTGGGTTCGCAACAAGGCCGTGTCGATCCAGCCGCCCATCCAGCGCTGCGACTGCACCGCCTCTTCGCGCGTGAGCAGCAGGTTATCGGCCAGGCTCAAGGGCGGCACGGCGCCACGCCCCAGGCGCTCTTCGGGCACGAAGTGCAAACCCAGCAAGCGCCGCGCGGCGGGACCGGCGCCGGAAACATCCACGCCTTCAATCAGCACCGTACCGTGGGGTGCCCGGGTATCTTCGCCTGAGAGCGCGCGCAGCAGCTCCTGCTGGCCGTTGCCCGAGACTCCGGCAATGCCCAGAACCTCGCCCGCACGCAATTGCAGGCTGACATCGTGCAAATCAACGCCATACTGGTCCAACCGCGCCAGACGCAAACTGCGCACTTCCATAACCACCGCACCGGCCTGCTGCACCCGCCGCGCCAACGCTGGCGGCTCGGAGCCGATCATCAGCCGCGAGAGCGAGTCGTTGGATTCCTGCGCCGGCACACACACGCCCGTCACGCGCCCGCCGCGCAACACGGTGCACGCGGTACACAGCGCGCGGATTTCATGCAGCTTGTGGCTGATGTACAAAATGCTGCAACCTTCGCTAGCCAACTGGCGCAAGACCACAAACAGCTTCTCCACCGCCTGTGGCGTCAGCACCGAGGTCGGCTCGTCCAAAATCAAAATGCTCGGGTTGGCGAGCAAAGCCCGGATGATTTCCACCCGCTGCATTTCGCCCACGCTCAGCGTATGGACCGGGCGCTCAGGGTCAATGTCCAGACCATAGTGGCTGGCCTTGGCCACGATCAGCGCACGGGTTTCCTCCAGTGTGGGGCCTGGCTCCAAACCCAGCCAGACGTTCTCAGCCACCGTGGCCGTGTGGAACAGGTTGGATCTTTTTGGAGCCCGACGTGCCCGACAGCCCCATCCTGAGTCACCAGCCGCTGGGCTTCCCATGGCAAACCATCGATCCGTTTCTGTTTTGCGTCCACCACGACGACGCCTACCCGGCAGGCAACGCGTCCATGGGGCCTCAGGCTTCCTTGCAGGGGCGCAACCTGGGCCAGGACTTTGGCCGCAAGGACGGCTGGAGCATGTACCACGGCCAGACCGTGCCCGGGTTTCCCTCGCACCCGCACCGGGGCTTTGAAACAGTGACCATCGTGCGCCAGGGTTTTATTGACCATTCCGACTCGCTAGGCGCGACGGCGCGCTTTGGCGCAGGCGATGTGCAGTGGCTGACCGCGGGCAAGGGCATCGTCCACTGCGAGATGTTCCCGCTGCGCCGCACCGATGCACCCAACCCGGCCGAGCTGTTCCAGATCTGGCTGAATCTGCCGGCCAAAAACAAGATGGCCGAGCCGCACTTCACCATGCTGTGGAACGAGCGGATTCAGAGCCTGCGGCTCAGCGATGCGCAGGGACGTGCCAGCACGGTACGGGTGGTGGCCGGGCAGTTCCCGGGGCCTGCGGGCACCGCGCGCGGCCTGCCGCCGCCGCCGGCTTCGTGGGCCAGCCAAAGCGATGCCGACGTGGCGATTTGGACCGTGCACATGGAAGCCGGCGCGCGCCTGACGCTGCCGCCTGCGGCGCACCACGCCACGCGGCGGCAGTTGTATTTCTTTCGTGGAACGAGCCTGGAGATCGGCGGGCACAGCGCGGATGTGCAAACCGTTACCGAGGTGCGGGCGCAAGAAGCCCTCGAACTGCAGAATGGCGACGCCGCCTGCGAACTGCTGGTATTGCAAGGCCGCCCCATCGGGGAGCCGGTGGCCCAATACGGCCCGTTTGTCATGAACACGCAGGCCGAGGTCGCGCAGGCCTTTGCCGATTACCGGCGAACCGAATTCGGTGGCTGGCCCTGGCCGGCCACCGACCCGGTGCATCCGCGTGAACAGGGCCGATTTGCCCGCCACGCCGATGGGCGTCTGGAAGACGCACCGGCGGGTACTCCGGCCTAGAATTCCCCTCTCCCCCAACGGACCGCTCCCTGATGAAACGCCTCTGGCTTCTGTTTGCCCAGTCTTGCACCGTGCTCCTCGCCGCCTATTTTGTGGTGGGGACGCTCAAACCCCAGTGGCTGGGCGGCAGCCAAAGCGGCTTCGGCGTGGTGGCAGTCCAACAAGCCGGCGACCGCAGCGCACCTCCACCCGGCAGTTTCCGCGTGGCGGCGCAGCGGGCTTCGCTGGCCGTGGTGAGCATCACCACCAACACAGCCGTCCGCCGTTCCCCCCACGGCAAAGATCCATGGCCAATAACCACGTCGTGGAAAACGCCGACGACATCGAGGTCAGCCTGAATGACGGGCGGCGCGCCAAAGCCAAAGTCGTCGGTACCGATCCGGACAGCGATTTGGCGGTTCTGAAAATCGATTTGGACAAGCTCCCCACGCTGGTGCTGGGCGACTCCAATAGCCTGCAAGTGGGCGACCAGGTGCTGGCCATCGGAAACCCCTTCGGCGTGGGGCAAACCGTAACGAGCGGCATCGTCAGCGCCATGGGGCGCAACCAGCTGGGCATCAACACTTTTGAGAACTTCATCCAGACCGACGCGGCCATTAACCCGGGCAATTCGGGCGGTGCGCTGGTCGACAGCGGCGGCAATCTGGTGGGCATCAATACTGCGATTTATTCGCGCTCAGGCGGGAGCATGGGCATAGGCTTTGCGATTCCGGTCTCGACCGCCCGGCAGGTGCTGGAGAGCATTGTGGCGGAAGGCCAGGTGCGGCGCGGCTGGATCGGCGTGGAACCCCGCGAAATCACTCCTGAAATAGCCCAGACTTTTGGTTTGAAGGCCTCAAGCGGCGTGGTCGTCACAGGGGTTTTGCAGAACGGGCCGGCAGCAAAAGCGGGGATGGAACCCGGCGATGTGATCGTGGCCATCGGCGGCAAAGCCGTTCACGACTCCAGCGAATTGCTGACGCAGGTGGCCGCACTCAAGCCGGGCACATTGACCGGGTTTTCTGTGGACCGCAAGGGCCGCACCCTTGACCTGCAAATCACACCGGGCCAGCGACCCAGGCCACCCAAAGAGCCGGGTTAAGCGCCCGATTGCACTGGGTTCTATGCTGGCGCGTCAGCCGCGTCGGCGTCGGGGGCTTTGCTGTATCGCATGAACAATTGGGCTGACCATATTCCAGCCTCGTACAAAATGACCATGGGCACCAGAAGTGCGATCATGGAAACTGGATCGGGCGGCGTGACCAGCCCGGAAACAGCGGCCGCAGCCACCACAAAATAGGTGCGGAACGCCTTGAGTTGCTCAATCGTCACCACACCCATGCGGGCCAGAATCACCACCACAATCGGCACCTCAAACGCCACGCCGAATGCGATGAACATGGTCACCACGAAATCCAGATAAGCCTCAATATCCGGACTAACCGCCACAGCTGACGGGGCCATCCGCTGAATCGCTGGAAACGCTTGCCCGAAAACAAAGAAGTAGCAGAAGGCTGCTCCGGTATAAAAAAGCAGCGTGCTGGCAGCAACCAGCGGGACCACCAAGCGCTTTTCATGGCGGTACAAACCCGGCGCGACAAATGCCCAAATTTGGTAGAGAACCCAGGGCAGCGAGGCTGCCAGCGCCGCCAGCACGGTGACCTTGATCGGCACCAGAAACGGCGAGACCACGCCGACCGCAATCATCTTGGAGCCCTCCGGCAGCGAACGCACCAGTGGCATGGCCAGGTAGTCGTACATCTGCGAAGGACCAGGGAAAAAACACAAAACCGCAAAAATCGCAGCGACACCGTACACCGCCTTGAGCAGGCGGTCGCGTAACTCAACCAGGTGCTGTATGAACGGCTGCTCGGTGCCGGCCAATTCGTCCGGCGCGTCGGTGGGATTGCTCATGAATGGAGTTTGGCAGGACGGTGGCGCGCCACCCGGGCTGCACCCGACTGCACGCGGGTGCGAACGCGGTTGCGGGCTTTGTACCAGTTGGGCTTGGCGCTGACCTTATTCCGCCAGCCGCGCTTGCGCGGTGTGTATTGGGGCGGACGCCGCCATTCGATAGCCTCTGCCGGTTCTTCAAGGGCGGCATTGAGGTTGTCTGCCGTGGTTTGTATGGAGCTGTGCACGTCGTGCGCCGCGCTTTCCATGGTCTCACGCATTTTGCGCAGCTCTTCCAGATCCATAGACTTGTTCACTTCGGACTTGACATCGGCGACATAGCGCCGCGCGCGCCCGACCAGCGTGCCAATGGTGCGGGCCACTGCGGGCAGCTTTTCCGGACCAATCACCACCAAGGCAATACCACCAATGATGGCGAGCTTGGTAACGCCAATATCAAACACAGCGAGGGAATCTCAACAAGCGCGCAGACAAACCATCAATGCTTGGTTTTCGCCTCGACATCGATGGTCTCTTTGGCCGCGGCGGTGGCGGTGGCGCTCACTTGCTGCGTGTGGGGCGCAACGGCGGGCGACTCTGCCGGCTTTTCACCGCCGTCTTTCATGCCGTCTTTAAAGCCTTTGACCGCGCCGCCCAGATCGGAGCCGATGTTGCGCAACTTCTTGGTGCCGAAAATCACGACGATGATCACCAAAAATATGATCAGATGCGTGGTGGAAAGTCCCATGGTTTTCTCCTAGATACCGGTATTCACTACAAGGCAAAGATTATGACCGCAAGCGCGGCGTCATCAGCCGCGCAGCCAGGGCCGGCTACCGCCCATGATGTGGAAATGGAGGTGGCGCACCTCCTGCCCGCCCTCCACCCCGGTGTTGGTGACCACGCGGTAGCCCCCGTCCGGATAGGGGTTGCACCCCTCCTGCAAGGCCAGACGCGGTATCAGCGCCATCATGTGGCCCATCAAATCGCCGTGGGCGGGAGTAACCTGGGCCAACGAGGGGATATGGGCTTTGGGGATCAACAAAAAGTGCACCGGCGCCCAGGGGTTGATATCGTGAAACGCATAGACCTGCGCATCCTCATAAACCAGCCGGGACGGGATTTGCTTGGCAACAATCTTGCAAAAAATACAGGTCGGGTCGTGCTCAGGCGCACTCATGGTTCGTTTTCCTCACGCGACAGGGCTTTGCGCAACGCTTTTTCCTCGATTCCGCTGGTGCCGGCGCGGCGCTGCAATTCGGCCAGCACATGGGCGGGTGACAACCCGTAGTGGGCCAGGGCGACCAGGGTGTGGAACCACAAATCGGCAACCTCGGCAACGATCTTGCTGGTGTCACCTCCCGCATCGGCGTCTTTGGCAGCCATCACCACCTCTGTGGCTTCCTCGCCGATTTTTTTCAAAAAGGCATTGGGTCCTTGGTGGAGCAGCCGCGCCACATAACTGGCAGACGCGTCCCCGCCATGCGCGGGCTTGCGGCTCTCGATGACGGCGGCCAAATCCGCCAGGATGTCGTGGGAAGCAGAAGAAGTCATGGGGTGTAAATCGTTGCTGGGTCTTTGAGCACCGGGTCCACAGCCTGCCATTGTCCATTGCGCAGAACGCTGAAAAAACAGCTGTGCCGTCCGGTATGGCACGCAATTCCGGGGTTGTGGCCGCGCTGGGTGACCCGCAACAGCACCACGTCATTGTCGCAATCGAGGCGGATTTCATGAACCGCCTGCACATAGCCAGACTCCTCGCCCTTGAACCACAGCTTTTTGCGCGAGCGGCTGAAATACACCGCCCGCCCGAGCTCCGCCGTCTTTTGCAAAGCCTCGCGGTTCATCCAGGCAAACATCAGGACATCGCCGCTGCTGTGCTCCTGCGCAATCACAGGCACCAGGCCTTTTTCGTCCCAGTGCACGGCGTCCAGCCAGGCAGTAGTGGCGGCGCCCCCGGTCATAGCCGCACCGCGATTCCGCGCGCAGCCATATGCGCTTTCGCCTGACCCACCGTGAATTCGCCATAGTGGAAGATGCTGGCGGCCAGCACTGCATCCGCGCCACCGGTTTGAACGCCATCGGCCAGATGGTCCAGCGTTCCCACACCGCCTGATGCAATCACCGGCACCGGCACCGCGTCGGCCACAGCCCGGGTGAGCGCCAGATCGAAACCGCTTTTGGTGCCGTCGCGGTCCATGCTGGTGAGCAAAATTTCGCCGGCGCCGCATTCGGCCATGTGCACGGCCCAGGCCACCGCATCCAGGCCCACATTGGTACGCCCGCCGTGGCTGAAGACATCCCAGCCCGCGCCGACCGCCTGGCCATGGGCATCCATGCGCTGTTCCTCTTGCGGCGTGCGCCGCTTGGCGTCAATCGCCACCACGATGCACTGTGCCCCGTACTTCGCCGATGCGTCGCGGATCAGTTGCGGGTTGGCAATAGCGGCCGAATTGAAGCTCACCTTGTCAGCCCCGGCATTGAGCAAGCGGCGCACGTCCGGCACACTGCGCACGCCACCACCCACGGTGAGCGGAATGAACACCTCGCTGGCCACGGCTTCAATGATGTGCAGGATGAGGTCACGCCCGTCGCTGGTGGCAGTGATGTCCAGAAAGGTCAACTCATCGGCGCCCTGGGCGTTGTACCGCGCCGCAATCTCCACCGGGTCACCGGCGTCGCGTAAACCGACAAAGTTCACGCCTTTGACCACGCGACCACCGGTCACGTCCAGGCACGGGATGATGCGCTTGGCCAGCATGCTCAGGCCACCACGCGCAGGCGCTGCCAGCCCTGCCAATGTCCGGACGCAGGTACTTCGATCGGATGAAAAACCTGCGCCGCCTCAACACACAGCATGCGGGAAAAACCATCGGGTGGCATGTCCGCCATCCCGGCGCATTTGCTCTGGCCCGGGTTCCAGACCACGGTGTCGGCCCACTGCGGGCTTTGGGCGATTTCCAGACGGTGCGCGCCATCTTCCAGCAGCAAGGGTGCGGCAGCGGCAGCGTACACGCGGTCAAACTCGCCATCAAAACGCAGGACCGCGGCAGCCGCAGCCCGCGCGTCGGTCAAGGCGTCCCACTCGGCTTGACCGCCCAAGCCGGTCAGACGCACATGGGCAATGTCGTCCACAGCCAGGTAGGTATGCAGCGCACCGCTGAAGGACAAAGCGGTCGGGCCCTGGTTGTCGACGGACAAGGTGACTTGCAATTGGCCTGGCGTGATGCTGATGCACATTCGGGCCGCAAATGCGTGGGGCCAGAGGGTGCGGGTGTGGTCGTCGGCGCTCAGGGTGCAATCGATCTGGGCCTGGTCAGCATGCTCCGAGGGCTGCTCGGCGTGCCAGGGCAGATTGCGGGCAAAGCCGTGGCGGGGCAAATTGCCACGGGCATTGAACTGCGGGAAACACACGGGGATGCCGCCGCGAATCGGCGTGTGGCCGTCCCAGAGGTTGGCGGAGCTGAGGAACATACGCTCACGCCCTCCACTGATCCACGACAAGACATGCGCGCCCTGCAAGGCCACCAGCGCCCTGTCACCACAAGCGATGCGGATGCGGCGGCAGGGTTGACCCTGGAACAGCTCAACCATTGAGCTCGTCGGCACGGGCTTGCGCAGCGGCAAAGTCCAGATCGCCGCTGTAAATCGCCCGCCCGCAGATCACACCTTCAACACCCTCGTCTTCGACCGCGCACAGCGCCTCGATGTCGGCCATGTTGCTCAGGCCGCCCGACGCGATCACCGGTATCTTGAGGGCCTGCGCCAACTTGACGGTGGCTTCAATGTTGATGCCGCTGAGCATCCCGTCACGCCCGATATCGGTGTAGATGATGGACTCCACGCCGTAATCTTCAAATTTCTTGCCCATGTCGATGACATCGTGGCGCGTCAGCTTGCTCCAGCCATCGGTGGCAACTTTGCCATCCCGCGCGTCCAAGCCGACGATGATGTGGCCACCGAACGCGGTGCAGGCGTCTTGCAAGAATCCAGGGTTTTTGACGGCCGCCGTGCCGATGATCACATAGCGCAAGCCGGCGTCCAGATAGCGCTCGATGGTGTCGAGGTCACGGATGCCGCCGCCCAGCTGCACGTCGATCTCGCTGCCCACGGTTTTCAGGATCTTGCGGATAGCCATCTCGTTTTTGGGCTGGCCCGCAAACGCGCCATTGAGGTCCACCAGATGCAGCCGCCGGGCGCCCTTGGCCAGCCAGCTGCGGGCCATGACTTCGGGGTCTTCACCAAAGGTGGTGGATTGGTCCATGTCGCCTTGTTTGAGGCGAACGCAGTGGCCGTCTTTCAGGTCAATTGCCGGGATTAAAAGCATGGTGCTTCAACAAGAAGATCAAAACAAAGGCACAAGAAAAAGGTTCGCAAGCGTATCAAGGATTCCAGCGCAGAAAATTCCGGTACAGCGTCAAACCGTGCTCCGCGCTTTTTTCGGGGTGAAATTGCGTCGCGAAAATATTATCCCGCGCCAGCGCGCTGCAAAACGCCGCACCATACAGGGTTTGCCCTGCACTTTGGCGCAAATCGGATGGCGCAGCGTAATAGCTGTGCACAAAATAAAAGTGGCTGTGGTCTGGAATATCCGCCCAAACCGGGTGCATCTGTCCCCCGGCACCGGCCTGCTGGACCGTGTTCCACCCCATATGGGGAACTTTGTAGCGGCTTCCGTCGCTCTGGTGGCGACCGGCTAAATCGAATTTACGCACCCGCCCGGCAATCAATCCCAAACTGGGCGTATCTTGTTCTTCGCTATGGTCCAACAGCATTTGCATACCGACACACACGCCAAGCAGAGGCTTGTGCGCAGCGGCGTGCAGGACCGCATCGCGCATGCCGCTGTCAGCGAGCTCCTGCATGCAGTCCCGCATGGCCCCTTGACCCGGCAAGACCACGCGCTGCGCCGCCATCACCTCGGCGGGCGTACGCGCCCAGACCACATCAATAGCCAGGCCGTGCGCGGCGTGGATAACGGCCTGCGTCACCGAACGCAAATTGCCCATGCCGTAATCGACCACCGCAACCGTGTTCATGCGCGCGCGGTGGCCTAGAGGCTGCCCTTGGTGGAAGGAATCACACCCGCGCTGCGCGGGTCACGCTCCGCCGCAGCGCGCAGCGCCCGGGCGAAGGCCTTGAAGACCGATTCAGCCTGGTGGTGGGCGTTATTACCCTTCAGGTTGTCAATGTGCAGGGTGATAGCCGCGTGGTTGACAAAACCTTGGAAAAATTCGTGCGCCAGTTGCGTGTCGAAGCCGCCGATGGCGCCGCTGGTGAAAGGAATGTTCAGCTCCAGACCCGGCCGGCCGGACAAATCCACTACCACCCGCGACAGGGCTTCGTCCAATGGCACATAGGCATGACCATAACGGCGCACACCTTTTTTATCGCCGAGCGCATGCGCAAAGGCCTGGCCCAGGGTGATGCCAACATCTTCCACCAAATGGTGGCCGTCAATGTGCAAATCGCCCACGGCTTGGATGTCCAGATCGATGAGGCCGTGGCGCGCAATCTGGTCCAGCATGTGGTCGAAGAAACCGATGCCCGTCGCCAATTTGGAATGGCCCGTGCCGTCCAGATTGAGCTTGACGGTGATTTGTGTTTCGGCCGTGTTGCGGCTGACTTCGGCGGTGCGGTCGGTCATGGTGGTCCTTGGGTGAGCGCGGCGCGCAAGGCGGCCAGCAGTTGCGCATTCTGATCGGGGCTGCCCACCGTCAGACGCAAACAATTCGCCAGCAGCGGATGCATTGTAGAAACGTTCTTGACCAAAACCCGTCGGGCCTTCAATGCATCGAACATAGCCGAAGCCCTTCCCGAAGGACCCGCGAGGCGCACCAGCACCATATTGGCCTGGCTGGGAAAGACCTGCACATCCGGCAGATCGGCCAATTTGGAGAGCAGCGCATCGCGCTCGGCCCGGATCACGGCGGCCTGCTCAGCGAAGACCGATGCGTGCTCCAGCGCGAAATGCGCGCACTCGGCATTGAGCACACTGACGTTGTAAGGCGGGCGGGCTTTGTCGATTTCATGGACCAGCACCGCAGGTGCCACCAGATAACCCAGACGTACCCCGGCCAGGCCAAACTTGGACAGCGTGCGCAACAGCAGCACATGGCTGTTGGCCTGCGGATCGCGGCGGATCTCGTCAAGCCACGTGCGGCTGGCGAAAGGCTGATACGCCTCGTCCATCACCACCAACCCACCGTAATCCCGGACCTGGGCAATCAGGCGGCGGATGACCGCGTCGTCCCACAAATTGGCGGTCGGGTTGTTGGGGTAGGCCAGATAGACCAGCGCCGGTTGTTCCCGGCGAATCGCGTCGGCCATGGCGGGCTCGTCCAGCGCAAAGTCGGCGGTGAGGGGCACGCCGGTGTAGCCCAGGCCTTGCAACTGTGCACTCATGGCGTACATCACAAAGCCGGGCTCGGGCGCGAGCACGCGGGCGCCCGGCGTGGCGCAGACCAATGCCAACAAAGAAATCAACTCATCGGAGCCATTGCCCAGTATCAAGGCATAGCCGGGTAGCAGGCCTACATAGGCGGCCAGCGCGTCTTTCAAAGCGGGGATGCAGTCGGCAGGGTAGCGGTTGATAGGCAAGCGGCCCAGGCGTTCTCCGAGCGCGGCCTGCAAGTTAGGCGGCAGCGAAAAGGGATTTTCCATCGCGTCCAGCTTGAGCAGGTCGAGCGCCGGTTGCACCTGATAGGCGTGCGTGGCCTGGATATCTGCGCGGATGCCACGCAAGGGGCTGGGAGGAGCGCTCACGTCGCAGACTTCGCAGGAGGATCGAGGCGCATTTCGGCCGCACGCGCATGGGCCTGCAAACCCTCACCGTAAGCCAGTTCCGCCGCTACCGGCCCGAGTACCTGGGCGCCAGCCTGGCTGACTTCGATGAGGCTGCTGCGCTTTTGGAAGTCATACACCCCCAGCGGCGAGGAAAAACGCGCCGTGCCGCTGGTCGGCAGCACATGGTTGGGCCCGGCGCAGTAGTCGCCCAAGCTCTCGCTGGTGTAAGCGCCCAGAAAAATCGCACCCGCGTGCACCAGCAAAGGCTCCCAGCGATGAGGGTCGGCGCTGCTGACTTCCAGATGCTCGGGGGCAATGCGGTTGCTGATGGCGCACGCCTCTTCCATGTTGCGGGCGCAAATCAAAGCGCCGCGCCCGTTAAGCGACGCAGCAATGATCTCGCGCCGGGGCATGCCCGGAAGCAGGCGGTCAATAGACGCCTGCACCGCGTCGATGTAGGCCGCGTCAGGGCACAACAAAATACTTTGGGCCAGCTCGTCGTGCTCGGCCTGGCTAAACAGGTCCATCGCCACCCAATCGGGGGGTGTGCTGCCGTCGGCGAGCACCAAAATCTCGCTGGGCCCGGCGATCATGTCGATACCGACTTTGCCAAAAACCCGGCGCTTGGCAGCGGCAACATAGGCGTTGCCCGGGCCCGTGATCTTGTCCACCGCCGGGATACTTGCTGTGCCATACGCCAGTGCTGCCACGGCTTGCGCGCCGCCAATGGTGAAGACCCGGTGTACGCCCGCCACATGGGCCGCCGCCAACACCAGGGGATTGCGCTCGCCCTGCCCTGCCGTCATACCGGCACGTACTGGGGTGGGGACGACCATGGTGATTTGGCCGACACCGGCCACCTGCGCGGGTATCGCGTTCATCAGCACGCTGGACGGATAAGCCGCTTTGCCGCCGGGCACATAAATGCCCACACGGTCCAGCGGCGTAACTTTTTGCCCCAGCAGACTGCCGTCGCTGTCGCGGTAGCTCCAACTTTGGCCACAGGCGGCTTTTTGGGCCTCGTGGTAACTGCGCACGCGCTGGGCCGCCGTTTGCAGCGCACTGCGTTGTGCAAGCGGCAGGCCTTCAAAAGCAGCGCGCAAGTCGGCCGCGCTGATCTCCAGGTCGGCCACGCGCTCGGCGTACAATCCGTCAAAACGTGCGGTGTAGGCCAAGACAGCGGCATCGCCGCGCGCCTGAACGTCCAGAACGATGTCGGCCACGCGCGACTCAATCGCAGAATCGGTATCCGCCGACCAGTGCAAGCGGGTCTGAAACTGCGCCTCAAAGTCGGCTTGCACAGTGCTCAAGCGCAGGGGGCGGGCAACAAAATCAGGAGCCGACATACACAAAACGGATCAGTTCGAGCTGGCCGCTACGGCCGCAGCAAACGCATCGATGATGCGGCGGATGGGCTCGCGCTTGAGTTTGAGCGCGGCTTGGTTGACCACCAGACGCGAGCTGATGTCCATGATGTGTTCGACCTCCACCAGGTTGTTGGCCTTCAAGGTTTTGCCAGTCGACACCAGGTCGACGATGGCGTCGGACAAGCCCACCAGCGGAGCCAGTTCCATACTGCCGTAGAGCTTGATCAGGTCCACGTGCACGCCTTTGGAGGCGAAAAACTCGCGGGCGATGCCCACATATTTGGTGGCCACCGTCAGGCGCGAACCCTGGCGCACGGCGCTGGTGTAGTCAAAAGCGGCGGGCGCCGCCACGCTGATACGGCATTGGGCAATTTGCAGGTCCAGCGGCTGGTACAAACCTTGGCCGCCATGCTCGATCAGGTTGTCTTTGCCGGAAATACCCAGGTCGGCCCCGCCGTATTGCACATAAGTTGGCACGTCGGTTGCGCGCACCACCAGCAAACGCACCTCGGGGTTGCCGGTGCGCAAAATCAATTTGCGCGAGGTGTCCGGGTCGTCCAAAACGTCAATGCCCGCGGCGCGCAATAGCGGCAGGGTTTCTTCAAAAATCCGTCCTTTAGACAACGCCAGTGTGATCATGGTGGGTATGCGGTGTTTACTGGATGCGCTCAATATCGGCGCCCAGGGCGCGCAGCTTGGCTTCCATGCGGTCGTAGCCCCGGTCCAGATGGTAGATGCGATCGACCACGGTCTCGCCCTGGGCCACCAGCCCGGCAATCACCAGCGACGCTGAGGCCCGCAAGTCGGTGGCCATGACGGTCGCGCCCGAGAGGGTCGCGCCGCCCTCCACAACGGCCAATTTGCCATCAATTTGGATGTGTGCGCCCAAGCGGATGAGCTCATTCACGTGCATGAAACGGTTCTCGAAAATCGTCTCAGTGACCTTGGAGGTGCCGCTGGCCACGCAATTGAGCGCCATGAACTGGGCTTGCATATCGGTAGGGAAGCCGGGGTACTCCCGGGTGCGGAACGTCTGCGCACGCAAGGGACCATGGACCGCGATGCGGATGCCGCCGTCCACCGCTGTCACCTGCGCACCGGCTTCCCGCAGCTTGTCAATCACGGCTTCCAGGTGGTCGGCGCGGGCGTGGCGCAGCAGCACCTCGCCACCGGCAGCCGCAACCGCGCACAAAAAGGTACCGGCTTCAATCCGGTCGGCCACCACGCGGTGGCTGCAACCGTGGAGCCGCTCCACCCCGCGGATGCGGATGCGTGAAGTTCCATGGCCCTCGATCTGCGCGCCCATGGCGATCAACATCTCGGCCAGGTCGGGAATTTCAGGCTCTTGCGCGGCATTCTCCAAAACGGTCTCGCCGTCGGCCAGGGCGGCGGCCATCAAAAAATTTTCGGTACCGGTCACCGTCACCATGTCGGTCGTGATGTGCGCGCCGTGCAGACGGGATAAGCCGGGCTGCAGGCTGGCAACCATATACCCATGCTCGACCGCGATGTGCGCGCCCATGGCCTGCAGGCCTTTGATGTGCTGGTCCACCGGCCGCGAACCAATGGCGCAGCCTCCGGGTAGTGACACTTTGGCGTGGCCAAAGCGCGCCAGCAAAGGCCCCAGCGCCAACACGGATGCACGCATGGTTTTCACCAGGTCGTAAGGTGCTTCCGGCGTATGCAGACCCGAAGCATTGAGTGCCACGACGCCGTCTTCTTGCACGTCCACCTGCACACCCATATTGCGGATCAGCTTGACCATGGTGGAGACGTCCTGCAGCCTCGGGACATTGAGCAAGGTGACCGGGTCCGTGCTGAGAATTGCGGCGCACAGCTCGGGGAGTGCGGCGTTTTTCGCACCGGAAATCGCCACTTCGCCATGGAGGTGGCGCCCGCCGCGTATGCGCAATTTATCCATGGGCGGCTCCGACTTGCGCCCACTCGGCGGGGGTGTATGTCTTCATCGACAAGGCGTGTATCTCGTCGGTTTTCATGCGCTCGCCCAAGGTGGCGTACACCATTTGGTGGCGCGCAATCGGGCGCTTGCCGGCAAATGCAGCGGCCACGATGGTGGCGTACCAGTGGCGGCCGTCACCCCCCACCTCGCAATGGTCGCACGCCAACCCGCTCTGAATAAGGGCCTCAATTTGTTCTGCGGTCATAAAATTTCGTTGGTTTATCAGGAGCGGATTTTGTAACCGGTTCGCAGCAACTGCAGCGCCACCAGGCACACGGACAGCAACACGCCGCCCACCACCGCACAACTCAACCAGGGCGACACATCGCTCTGACCAAAAAAACCGAAGCGGAATCCATCAATCATGTAGAAGAAGGGGTTCGCATGGCTGATCCATTGCCAGACCGGCGGCAGCGAATGGATGGAGTAAAAAACGCCGCTTAAAAAGGTCATCGGCATGATCGCGAAATTCTGAAATGCGGCAAGCTGATCGAATTTATCGGCCCACAAACCGCCGATCAAGCCCAAAGCGCCCATCAGCGCCGCACCCATGAGCGCGAAAACCAATATCCAAAGCGGCTGCTCGAAGCTGATAGGAACAAAAAACGCAGCAATTGCGAGGACGCCTAAGGCCACCACCAGACCGCGTACAACCGCCGCTCCCACATAGGCAATAAACCAGTCGCGGTGGGACAAAGGCGACAGCATCAGAAACACGAGATTGCCCATCATCTTGCTGGTAATCAGGGACGACGAGCTATTCGCAAAGGCGTTTTGCAGCAGGCTCATCATGGCAAGCCCGGGAATTAGGAAGGCGGTATACGTCACGTTGTCGTACACCTTCACATGGTCTTGCAGGGCATGGCCGAATATCAGGAGGTACAACATGGCGTTGAGGACCGGGCCGGCAATGGTCTGAAAGGCCACTTTCCAAAAACGCAGCACCTCTTTGTAGATCAGGGTTTGCAAGCCGGTCATTTCGCGGCCTCTTCCAGGCTTGCGGTCGTGTTCTTGTGCATGACCTCCAAAAACACATCTTCCAAGTCGGCCTTGCGGATTTCCACGTCCTGTGCCTGCAGACCCGCTTGGCGCACCGCGCTCAGGTACTGCTCAATATCAGCGGCGCTGTGGGCCGGGAATTGCACGATACGCCCAGTCACCCGGGCACGGGGGCGCAACGCTTCCGGCAATTCACCATCGAGCTTGAAGCGCAGCACGTTGCTGGACGCCGCCTTGAGCAGTTCACTGGTGGTGTCCAGCGCAACCACCCGGCCGGACTTGAGCATGGCGATGCGTCCGCACAAGGCTTCTGCTTCTTCCAGGTAGTGGGTGGTGAGCAAGACCGTGTGTCCTTCTTCCCGGTTGAGGCGGGCAATGAACTGCCACAAGGTTTGGCGCAGCTCTACATCCACACCGGCGGTGGGCTCGTCGAGCACGATGACAGGCGGCTTGTGTACCAGCGCCTGCGCTACGAGTACCCGGCGCTTCATGCCGCCTGAGAGTTGGCGCATGTTGGCGTCGGCCTTATCAGTCAAACCCAGACTGTGCAGCAGTTCATCGATCCAGGGCCCGTTGTTCTTGACACCGAAATACCCGGACTGGATCTGCAAGGTCTCGCGCACGCTGAAAAAAGGATCGAACACCAACTCTTGCGGGACCATGCCCACCAGACGCCGGGCAGACGCAAAATCATGTTGTACATCGTGGCCCAGGACGCTGACATGGCCTGCGGTGGGCCGGCTCAAGCCGGCAAGCATGCTGATCAAGGTGGTCTTTCCAGCCCCGTTGGGGCCCAGCAAGCCGAAAAACTCACCTTGCTCAATATCCAGGCTGACGCGGTCCACGGCAAGCAAACTGCCGCCCGATCGCCGTGCGGCATAACTTTTCGAAACGGCTTGGAAGGAGATCGCGGGCATGAAAACCAAGGATTTTACCCGCCGCTTCTCAATGCGCCGGGGGACCGTAGCGGCTCACTGCCAGATGGGTTCGAGGTCGTAAACAGAAGCCAGGTCATGCAAGCGCTGCGGCACCGCATGCAACTGCAAGACACTCCCGCGCGCTCGCGCGCGGCGCGCCAGTTCCAACAACAATGCCAGGACAGCCGAGTCAAAGTGCCGAAGCGCCGAGCAGTTCACACGCAAAGGCTCCGAACCCAATCCCGCTAGCTGCTTCTCCCACTGCTTCAGTTGCACCGTAGCGTGCGCATGCGTCAAGGTGGCGGGCAAAGAGAGCTCCACGGCAAGCCCTTATTTTTTCGCGTTCGACTTATTGCGGTCCGCCAAACTGGCAATCAAGCCATCCAGCCCTTTGGCGTTGATCTCCTGGGCGAATTGCGTCTTATAGGTGTCGACCAGCCAAACGCCCATGACGTTGAGGTTGTAAATTTTCCAACCGGAACCCTGGCCCGGGGTTTTGGTCAATCGGTAGTCCATTTGGATCACGTCACCGCCGTTCTTGATATCGGTGCGGACTACCAGCTCTTTGTCATCCGGGCTGCCGCGCAGGGGCTTGACCTCGACCGACTGGTCGCCAACCTGCGCCAGTGCGCCGGAATAGGTACGGGTTAGCAAGATTTTGAACTCCTCCTGCAGGCGCGTACGCTGTTCGGGGCTGGCCTGGCGCCAAGCCGGGCCCACGGCCGATGCGGTCATACGCGCAAAGTCCAGGTTCGGCATGATCCGCGTATCGACCAGCGCCATGACCCGGTTGACGTCGCCATTGCGCATACCTTTATCGGCCTTGATGCTGTCCAGCACATCGGTGGACACACGCTTCACGAACGCCTCTGGCGCCTCGTCCTCGGCCCAAGCGGCCAGGGGCGACAGGAGCGCGGCACTCAAGAACAGAACCATGCAACGCCAAAGCGCTCTACTTACAGCCATCGCGATTCTCCATCGTCATTCAAAGTCCGGGCTCATCATCTGCCGGTTGTTGTTCATCGGGCGGATCGCCATCGTATTGCAAATAGCGTTGGCGCTGCAGGTACACATCGCGGATGAACGAGTAGCTGTCCAGCGCAGCACCCTCCACCGCCTTGCTGGCGCCCAGATATGTGGCGCGGGTGTCGACCAAATTTAACAGGGTCAGGGTGTCCCGCGTCGCCGCCTCCGAAAACTGATTGGTCAGGTTGGCACGGTAATCCACCGGCAACGCGGCCACTTCGCGCAAGGTGGCCGGACCCAGCAGTGGCAGGACGACGTAGGGGCCGGGCTTGACGCCCCAGCGCGCCAGGGTGGTCCCAAAGTCGGCCTTGTGGCGCTCAATCTTGAGGTCCGTGGCGACATCGAACAAGCCCAAAAAACCAACGGTGGTGTTCACAAAAACCCGGCTGATGCTGTCACCAGTCTCCTGCTTACGCCCTGCCAAAGCGTTGTTCACCGCCGACCAGATGTCGCTCAAATTGCCGAAAAAATTGTGCACGCCTTTGCGGGCAAAACTGGGCACGACATCCCGATAAACGGTGGCGACCGGTTTGAGAACGATACGGTCCAGTTTGTCATTGAAGCTGAATACGCTGCGGTTCATCGATTCCCACGGGTCGCGCGCATCAGGGGTTTGCACCGTAGCGCAGCCCGATAACACAACAAGCGCCACGCAGCACAAGCGCTGCCAGCGCAGATTCATTTACTGGCCCCGCTGGAGGGGCCATCTGCCGCTTTGCTGTACAAGAACTTGCTGATCAGGTTTTCCAAAACCACTGCCGACTGGGTTTGGCTGATGGTGTCACCCTCCACCAGATTGTCGGCCTCCGCACCGGCCTCAATGCCAATGTACTGCTCGCCCAGCAGGCCACTGGTCAAAATTTTCAAGGTGCTGTCTTTGGGAAAGGCGTACCGCTGCTCCATCCGCAATACCACGCGGGCTTGGTAACTCTTGTCGTCGAAACGAATGGTGTCGACGTGGCCGACAACGACACCGCTGGCCTTCACAGGCGCCTTCGGTTTGAGTCCGCCAATGTTGTCAAAGCGGGCCGTGACCTGGTAGCTCGTAGCCCATTGGAAGCTGAGCAGGTTGGCGGATTTCAGGGCCAGGAATACCAAAGCCATTGCACCCAAGAGGACAAAAAGACCCACCCACACATCATTTTTTGAACGTTCCATAGTCCTCGTCTTCCTAGATACTGAACATCAAAGCGGTCAACACAAAATCCAGCGCCAACACCGTCAGCGACGCGAGGACCACGGTGCGGGTGGTCGCCAGCGACACGCCCTCCGGCGTGGGCTGAGCGACAAAGCCTTGCAGCAACGCCGTAAAACTGACGGCCAATCCAAAAATCACACTTTTCAGCACGCCGTTTCCGACGTCTGCAAATACGTCCACGCCGCTTTGCATCTGGCTCCAGAAGGCGCCTGCGTCCACGCCAATCATGACCACGCCAACCAGCCATCCACCGAGAATGCCCATGGCAGAAAAAATGGCGGCTAACAAGGGCATGGCGATGACGGCACCCCAAAAGCGCGGCGCCAATATGCGGCGCACGGGATCCACCGCCATCATCTCCATGGCGCTGAGTTGCTCGCCCGCTTTCATCAGGCCAATCTCCGCCGTCAAGGATGTGCCCGCACGTCCCGCAAACAGAAGTGCGGAAATGACCGGGCCGAGTTCGCGCACCAGGCTCAAGGCGACCAAAAGGCCCAGCGCCTCCGATGAGCCGTACCGTTGCAGCGTGTAATAACCCTGCAGGGCCAGCACAAATCCGACGAAAGTACCCGAGACCATAATGATGGCCAGCGAATAGTTCCCCATGTAATGGATTTGATCGGTGACCAGCCGCAGCCTGCGCACTAGGGCCAATCCGGGCCACACCAGACGGGCAAACAAGCGCGCGCCGTAGCCCCAGTCAGCCAATGCCAAACGCGCCGCAAACCCGATTTCGGCGGGATGCCAAGCACTGCGGGCCGGCGATGTCATCCGAAGCGCTCCACGCCGAAGTCCTGGACCAGCGGCTTGGCCGGGTAATGGAACGCCACCGGGCCGGTAGGCAAGGCGTTGACAAACTGGTGCACCAAGGGATCGGTGCTGTGCAGCACTTCATCAGGCGTGCCAGCGGCGGCGACCGCGCCATTCGCCAGTATCACCACGTGGTCTGCGATCTGGAATGTTTCGTGCAAGTCATGGGAGACGACCACGCTGGTCAGACCCATGGCATCGTTGAGCTTACGAATCAGCCGCGCGGTGGTTCCCAGCGAAATCGGGTCCAGGCCTGCAAAAGGCTCGTCGTACATCAGCAGTTCAGGATCCAGCGCGATCGCCCGCGCCAATGCCACCCGCCGGGCCATGCCACCGGAGATTTCAGATGGCATCAGGTCACGGGCTCCGCGAAGGCCCACCGCGTTGAGCTTCATCAGAACAATGTCGCGCAGCATGGAGGTCGGCAAATCCGTGTGCTCACGCAATGGAAACGCCACGTTATCGAAAACACTCAAATCCGTGAACAAGGCGCCGAACTGGAACAACATCCCCATGCGGCGACGCGCGGCAAAGAGGCCATCTTGGTCCAATCTCCCCACGTCCTGCGGCGCCTGGGA
The DNA here is from genome assembly GCA_009924455.1 of Betaproteobacteria bacterium. Classification (GTDB taxonomy): domain Bacteria; phylum Pseudomonadota; class Gammaproteobacteria; order Burkholderiales; family Burkholderiaceae_C; genus Allorhodoferax. The sequence goes on along the minus strand of RFRO01000015.1, from coordinate 1,936 downwards.
ACTACCTTCGGGACCGGCCAATAGCAGTTGACCGCTTTGGGCGCGGTACTGTCCACCGATCAAGCGCAAAACCGTGGTTTTTCCGCCGCCGGAAGCACCCATGAGCGCCGTGACTTTTCCTCTGGGAATCGACAAGCTGACGCCGTCCAGTATCCGCCGCGCTCCGTAGCCGAAGCAGACGTCTTTCAGTTCGACAAGTGGAGATGGATGCGTACTGGGCATGAAAAGCGCTTTTGGTGACGCCGGACGCGGCACCACAGCAACCATTATCAATTAGTTTTATGATGCCGGACCGGCCCAAAAATCAAGCAATCCGGGCAGGCGCCGATCGCCGCTCAGCGCGGCAAGACGCTGCTACCCATCAAGAACGCGTCAATTGAACGCGCCGCCTGCCGACCCTCACGAATGGCCCATACAACCAGCGACTGCCCACGACGCATATCGCCAGCGGCGAATACCTTGGGCACGTTGGTCAGATAGCCGCCTTCGTCCGTATGCGCACGGGCATTGCCCCGCGCATCTTTGTCCACACCAAACGCGCTCAGGACACTCGCCACCGGATTGACAAAGCCCATAGCAAGCAATACCAAATCGGCTTTGACGACCTGTTCAGAGCCGGGTACTTCCACCATTTTCCCGGCCTGCCATTCGACGCGCACGGTTTTTACGCCGGTGACCTTGCCCTTTTCGCCGATAAATTCTTTGGTGGAAATCGCGAATTCGCGCTCGCAACCTTCTTCGTGGCTGGAGCTGGTACGCAACTTGAGCGGCCAGTACGGCCAGGTCAAGGGCCGGTTTTCCTCCACGGGGGGCTGGGGCATCACCTCAAACTGCACCACCTCGACCGCACCGTGCCGGTTGGATGTGCCCACGCAGTCGCTACCGGTATCGCCACCGCCAATGACCACCACGTGTTTCCCATCGGCGCGCAATTGACCCTTGAGCTTGTCACCCGCATTGACCTTGTTTTGTTGGGGCAGAAATTCCATCGCGAAATGGATGCCGGCCAAGTCGCGGCCCGGTACCGGCAGATCGCGCGATTGCTCAGAGCCACCAGTCAACAAGACGGCATCGAATTCCGCTTGCAACTGGCTGGCGCTGATGGTCTCCTTGGACCAATTGGTCACCTTGGAGTCCTGCGGCCATTCGCCCACCATGACGCCGGTGCGGAAGACCACGCCCTCGGCCTGCATCTGCGCCACGCGCCGGTCAATGTGGGACTTCTCCATCTTGAAGTCGGGAATGCCGTAACGCAACAAGCCACCCACACGGTCGTTCTTCTCGAACACGGTGACCGCATGGCCCGCACGGGCGAGCTGCTGAGCGGCGGCCAAACCAGCCGGTCCGGAACCCACCACAGCAACGCGCTTACCTGTCTTATGCGCCGGCAGTTGGGGGCTCACCCACCCCTCGGCCCAAGCCCGGTCGATGATGGCATGCTCGATGGATTTGATCCCCACCGCGTCGTCATTCACGTTCAAGGTACACGCGGCCTCACAGGGTGCCGGGCAGATGCGGCCCGTGAACTCGGGGAAATTATTGGTGCTGTGCAACACGTCGATAGCCGCACGCCAATCGTTCTGGAACACCAGTTCATTGAAATCCGGGATGATGTTGTTCACGGGGCAGCCGTTGTTGCAAAACGGCGTGCCGCAATCCATACAGCGCGCGCCTTGCACCTTGGCCTGTTCGGGGCTGAGGGCGATGACGAACTCCGCGTAATTTTTGATCCGCTCGGGCACAGGCTTGTAGCCCTCTTCGATGCGCTCAAACTCTTTGAAACCGGTGATTTTTCCCATGGCCTAGTCCTTGGATGTTGATGTGCTGCGGTGGCTTAACCGGCCACGGCCTGCGCGGCTGTCTTTTTGGCATGGATTTCGGCCAACGCACGTTGGTATTCCTTGGGGAAGACCTTCACGAATTTCGTACGGGCGGC
>RFRO01000140.1 GCA_009924455.1 Betaproteobacteria bacterium | reverse complement strand
TCGCGCCGGATTCTGGCGGGCAGCTACGGTTTTGAAAACTCGATCACGCCCTGGCAGTTGCTGGGCAAGCTGACCGGCTCGGATGTGTCCGTGGGCTCCGTGACGCTGGTGGAGGGCTGGACCTTTCGCCAAGTGCGGCAGGTGCTCGCTGCCGCAGAGGGCTTGAAGCCGACCACCAAATCGCTGAGCGACGCCGACTTGATGACCCTGCTAGGGCGTCCGGGCGTGCCGCCCGAGGGACGGTTTTTCCCGGATACCTACAGCTATCCGCGCGGCACCTCGGATGTCAAAGTCTTGCAGCGCGCGCTGCGCGCCATGGACAAGCGTTTAGATGCGGCCTGGCAGGCGCGCAGTTCGCGCACTGCTTTGACATCCCCCGACGAAGCACTGATCTTGGCCAGCATCATTGAAAAAGAAACCGGGCGGGTGGCGGACCAGGGTCAGATCTCAGCCGTCTTCAACAACCGCTTGTTTTTGGGCATGCGACTGCAAACCGACCCCACCGTGATCTACGGGCTGGGTCCGCACTTCAGCGGCAATTTGCATAAATCGGACCTGCAAAACGACACCCCGTTCAACACCTATACCCGTGCCGGTTTGCCGCCCACGCCCATCGCCATGCCCGGGCGCACCGCCTTGCTGGCGGCCGTGCAGCCTGCCCAGTCCAAGGCGCTGTACTTCGTCGCCCGGGGCGACGGCAGCAGCCAGTTCAGCGCCACGCTCGACGAACACAACCGCGCGGTCGATACCTACCAGCGCAAGAAGTAGCCCGCATGAACCGCCTATTCATCAGCGTGGAAGGCATTGACGGTGCCGGCAAATCCTCCCACATCGACGCCATGGCGGCGGCTTTGCGCGCTGCGGGCTACCGTGTTTGCGTCACCCGCGAGCCCGGTGGAACCCCTTTGGCGGAACAGTTGCGCGAGATGGTTTTGCATACCCCAATGGACGCCTTGACCGAGTCATTGCTGATTTTTGCCGCCCGGCGCGACCATATTACCCGGGTCATACAACCCGCCCTGGCGCGGGGCGACGTGGTGTTGTGCGACCGCTTCACCGATGCCACGTTCGCCTACCAGGGCGGCGGTCACGGGTTTGACCTGGATGTCCTGGGCACGCTGGAGCGCTGGGTGCAAACACAACAGGGGCGCGATGGGCAAGCGGGCGGCGTGCTACTGCAGCCCGGCCTCACGCTCTGGTTCGACCTGCCGGCACAGGTGGCCGCCCAACGCCTCGCCGGGGCCCGCGTGCCCGACAAGTTTGAAGCGCAACCACAGGCCTTTTTTGAGAAGGTCATTGCCGGATATGCCCGCCGCGCCGCCTTGGATCCGCAGCGCTTTGCGCGCATCCAGGCCGATCAAACGCCCGATGCCGTGCGCGCCGAGGTGCTGGCGGCCTTGCGCACACACGGGCTGTTGCCGGCATGAGCGTGCCCGCCGACCAGCCGCTGGCGCCGCCCTGGATTGCCGCCCAGGTTCCCGGGCTGATCCTCCAGCGCGGTCATGCGTGGTTGCTGCAAGGTCCGGCTGGCTTGGGGCATTACCCGCTGGCCTTGTCCTTGGCCAGCGCCTGGTTATGTGAACAACCAGCACCCGAGGGCGCCTGCGGAGCCTGCCCGAGTTGCCACAGCATCACGGTGCGCACCCACGCGGATTTGCGCGTGCTCATGCCGGAGACCCATTTGCTGGATTTGGGCTGGCCGCTGGGCGAAAAAGCGCAGCAGGAAATTGACGACAAAGCGCGCAAACCCAGCCGCGAGATCCGGGTCGATGCGGTACGCGAAACCGTGGAGTTTTGCCAGCGCACCAACGCGCGCAACCGCGGCAAAGTGGTCATCGTGTTTCCGGCGGAGGACATGAATCTCATCACCGCCAACGCCTTGCTCAAAACACTGGAAGAGCCGCCCGGCGACACCCGCTTTGTGCTGGCCACACAGGCCGCGCACCGCTTGCTGCCCACGATTCGAAGCCGCTGCATGGTCCATACCCTGAGTTGGCCCGCCGCCGAGGCGTCCGCGACGTGGCTTTCTGCCCAAGGCGTTGCGGCAAACCAGGCCGCCGGCTTGCTGCGCGCCAGCGGCGGGCTTCCCGCCCTCGCTTTGCACATGGCGCAGTCGGGGCAGGATGCTGCGGCCTGGTCCAAGTTTCCGCGCGCCATGGCGGCGGGGGACGTGCTGGCCGTCAAAGACTGGAGCGGCGCGCAGTTGGTCGACGCCTTGCAAAAACTCTGTCACGACCTGTGCGCGCTGGCCGTTGGCGCACCGCCGCGCTATTTCGAGCTTGCTGATTTGCCGCAGCCGCCAACGCGAGAGCACCTGCTCGAATTGGGCGCGTGGGATCAGTCTTTGCGGCAGACCCGGCGGGTGGTGGATCACCCGTGGAATGCAGGCTTGATGACAGAGGCTTTGGTCAGTGCTGCCAAAATCGCGCTGCTGGGGGCCCGCACGGGTCCTGCAAATCCCGCGCGCCGGACCAGCCGGGTCGATTGAAAACAAAACAGGTAGGGAGAAAAACATGGCTGAGCAGCTGATCACAACCGGCACGATGAATGCATCCGCTTTGCGCTACAACATGCTGCAGTTCAGCGCGCCGAACGTCAACGCGCTCTACGCGCACTACATCAACAAGTTCCAAAACGGCGGTATTTTTGTGCCCACCAGCCGCGCGTTGGAGCTCGGTGCCGAGGTCATCGTGGCCTTGACGCTGCCCGAGCGCCCCGAGCGCTTCGCCATCGGCGGTCGGGTTGCCTGGGTGACGCCAGCGCATGCGCAACACGGGCGCAGGCAGGGCATTGGCGTGGCGTTTGAAGCCGACGACAAATCCAAGGCCGTGCGCGCCATCATCGAGACAACCCTGGGCGACATGTTGACCTCGGGTCGCGGAACCCAAACCTTTTAAGCGCTCTCGCCAAGATGTACACCGACTCCCATTGCCACCTGAATTTCCCGGAGTTGCTGGAGCAGATTGGCGACATCCGCGCCGCCATGGCGCAGGCCGGCGTCACGCGGGCCTTGTGCATTGCCACGACGCTGGAGGCCTTCCCACAGGTACATGCGTTGGCAGTGGACTATGCGAACTTTTGGGCCACCGTTGGCGTGCACCCTGACAGCGACGACGTGGCCGAACCTACGTTCGAAGACCTGGTGCAGCGCGCCGCACTGCCCCGGGTGGTAGCCATCGGCGAGACCGGGCTGGACTATTACCGGCTTAACGGCCGCAGCGTGGCCGATATGGAATGGCAGCGCGAACGCTTTCGCGTGCACATACGCGCCGCGCAGGCAACGGCTAAACCACTTGTCATCCACACCCGCAGCGCCAGCGACGATACCTTGGCCATCCTGCGCGAAGAGGGCGAGGGCGCAGGCGGCGGGGCCGGGGGCGTGTTCCATTGCTTTACCGAGACCCGCGCGGTGGCCACGGCGGCGCTGGATATGGGCTTTTACATCTCGTTTTCGGGCATTCTGACTTTCAAGACCGCGCAAGACTTGCGCGAGGTGGCCGCGCTGGTTCCCATGGAACGGCTGCTGATTGAGACCGACAGCCCCTATCTGGCGCCCGTTCCGTACCGGGGCAAAACCAACAATCCGTCTTACGTGCCCTGGGTGGCAAAGCAGTTGGCTGAGATCAAAGGCTGCAGCCCGGAGGCGATTGGCGAGCAGACGAGCCGCAATTTCGATGCGCTTTTTGCCGGGGTTTTGGCGTGAAAAAAAACCTGAAAAATATTGCTTATCTGTATGTTTTGGTTGGTTTTTTTCTGGCGCATGCCGGAAGCTACGAAGACTTTTTTGAAGCCGTCAAAAAAGACGACGCGGCGAGCGTTGCGGCCCTGCTGGCCCGGGGCATTGACCCCAACACGCTGGGGCCCGAGGGTTTGACGGGCCTGTTCATGGCGGCGCGCAGCGGCGCGGGCAAGGTGGCAAAAGTACTGTTGGAGGCGCCCGATGCCGATGTGGAATGCCGCAATACCGTTGACGAGAGCCCCTTGATGTTGGCTGCGCTGCGCGGCGACCTGCCATTGGCGCGCGCTTTGATTGCCCGCGATGCCGATGTCAACAAAACCGGTTGGACGCCGCTGCATTACGCCGCCTCACGCGGGCAACTTGCCATGATCGACTTGCTGCTCGAACACAACGCCTACATCGACGCCGAGTCGCCCAACGGCACCACGCCGCTGATGATGGCCGCCGGCTATGGCAGCGCCCAAGCCACCCGCGTGCTGCTGCAAGCTGGCGCGGACGCCACACCCAAAAACGCCGAAGGCATGACAGCCTTGGACTTTGCCCTGGGTTTTGGTAAATCCGAATCGGCATCTGTGCTGCGGGCTGCGGCGGTGGCTGTGCCGCAATAGAGCGCTGCGGCGAGACGCCGCCTATTCATCAGTCAAAAACAAAGCGTGCTGCGCCGGTTCGGCGGGCGCGTCGGCCAGGGCTGTGGCGTCTTGCTTGCTCAGCAAACTGCCCACCCGCACCCCGAGTAAGCGCAGGCGCTGATCCAGCGGTGCGCGCTTGAGCGCCTGGCCCGCTGCGTGGCGGATGGCGGTGGCCTGGTTGGTGTAGCCCGTAATCGTCTGGTCGCGCGTGGCGATGCGAAAGTCGGTGAACCGCAGCTTCACGCCGATGGTGCGTCCCACATAGCCCTTGCGCTGCAAATCGGCAGCCACCTGCTCGCACAGTTTGGTGAAGATCGCGCCGAGTTCCGCGCGGTCGCGCACCGCGTGCAGGTCGCGATCAAACGTGGTCTCGCGGCTCATGCTCACCGGCTCGCTGCTGGTGTGCACCGCACTGTTGTCGCGCCCGTGCGCTGCGGCGTGCAACCACGCGCTGGTGCGCGGCCCGAAATGCTGCGCCAGAAAGGCCGGTTCTGCGCTGGCAAGCTGGCCAATGGTGTGGATACCCAGCGCCTGCAAGCGGGCGTCGGCTTTGGGGCCTATGCCGTTGATCTTGCGACAAGCCAGCGGCCAGATGGCGCTTTGCACGTCGTCTTCCATGACCACCGAAATGCCATTGGGCTTGTTGAATTCGCTGGCCATTTTGGCCAGCAGCTTGTTGGGTGCCACGCCCACTGAACACGTCAGCCCGGTGTCTTCAAAAATCGCTTTTTGGATCAGGCGCGCCAGCACCCGCCCGCCCTCGCGCTGGCCGCCGGGTACTTCGGTGAAATCGATATAGACCTCGTCAACACCCCGGTTTTCCATCACCGGCGCGATGTCCGTGATGATGGCCTTGAAGCGCTGCGAATAGTGCCGGTATTGCGCAAAGTCCACCGGCAACAACACCGCCTGTGGGCACAGTTGTGCCGCCTTCATCAGCCCCATCGCCGAGCCCACGCCGAACTGGCGCGCCGCGTAGGTGGCGGTGGTGATCACGCCGCGCCCGGTGTAGTCGCGCAGCAGCGGAAACTCGGCCACCGGAATCTCGTGCAGTGCGCGGCCCTGGTTGCTTTGAATCAGGTCTTCATCGGCCTTGCGCCGTCCGCCGCCAATCACCACCGGCAGACCCTTGAGCTGCGGGTAACGCAGCAACTCCACCGACGCGTAGAACGCGTCCATGTCCAGGTGCGCGATACGGCGCAGAGGCATCAGCCCGCGGTGGGGAAGGTACCGGGTAGCAAGA
>RFRO01000139.1 GCA_009924455.1 Betaproteobacteria bacterium | reverse complement strand
GTCATGTGGCCCGCGTCTGCGCTCATGCCAAAGCCAGCGAGTTCGGCATAAATGCGGGCACCCCGGGCTTGAGCATGCTCGTAAGACTCGAGCACCAACACCCCGGCGCCCTCGCCCAGCACAAAACCATCACGATCCCGGTCCCAGGGCCTGGAAGCGGTTTGGGGGTCGTCGTTGCGGGTGGACAAAGCACGCATGGCGGCAAAACCGCCCACACCCAGTGGGGAGATGGTGGCCTCTGAGCCACCCGCGATCATGACATCGGCATCACCGTATTCGATCAGTCGGCCGGCTTGGCCTATGCTGTGCAAGCCAGTGGTGCAAGCCGTGACCACAGCCAAATTGGGGCCCTTGAAGCCACAGCGAATGGACACATGACCAGAGATCATGTTGATGATGGATGCAGGCACAAAAAACGGGGAAATGCGCCGGGCACCGCGGGCCACCAATTCGACATGGGTGTCTTCGATCAATGGCAAACCACCAATGCCCGAACCAATCAAACAACCGATGCGGGTGGCCTCTTCTTCACCCAAAGCCTCTCCAATGGGCAGCCCCGCATCGGCCACCGCTTGCAATGCCGCAACGATGCCAAAGTGGATGAAGCTGTCCATTCCACGCGCTTCTTTGGGGCTGATGTATTGGGACAGGTCCAGGTCGCGAACTTCACCGGCGATCTTGCAAGCAAAGGTTTCGGTATTGAATTTGCCAATCGAGCCAATTCCCGAGCGACCGGCCAATAAGTGGTCCCAGGCCTGCGCAGGCGTATTGCCCACTGGGGACACACAACCCAGGCCAGTGACAACCACGCGACGTCGGCTCATGCCATGCGCTCCGATGTGTCAGGCTTTTTTGTGGGTCAACGCGTAATCAATAGCGTTTTGAACGGTGGTGATCTTCTCAGCGTCCTCATCAGGGATCTCGATGCCAAATTCGTCTTCCAAGGCCATCACCAATTCAACGGTGTCCAAAGAGTCGGCACCCAGGTCGGCCACAAAGGCTTTTTCGCTGGTGACTTGAGACTCTTCCACGCCAAGTTGTTCGGCAATGATTTTTTTGACGCGTGCTTCGATATCGCTCATGGTTCCCTCAGAGGGTTGTGAATAAGTCCGCGATTTTAGCCGTGCGGACACACCGGCGGTTTTACAGGGTTTGCCCTTTGTCAAGACATCCACATGCCGCCATTGACATGCAATTCTTGACCCGTGACATAACCCGCTTGGGGGCTGGCCAGGTACAGCACCGCATGGGCCACATCCTGGGGCTGTCCGAGTTGACCCAATGGAATTTGGGCCAATAAAGCCTGTTTTTGTTCGGTCGCCAAACCAGCGGTCATGTCGGTTTCGATGAAACCAGGTGCCACACAGTTGACAGTGATATGGCGCGAACCCAACTCGCGGGCCAATGCCCGGGTCAAGCCTGCCACCCCCGCTTTGGCGGCTGCGTAGTTGGCCTGACCAGGGTTGCCGGATGCACCCACCACGCTGGTGATGTTGATGATGCGGCCATAGCGCTGTTTCATCATGGGCCGAATCGCCGCGCGGGACAAACGGAAAACGGCGCTCAAGTTGGTGCCAAGCACGGCATCCCAATCTTCGTCCTTGAGTCGCATCGCCAACATATCGCGGGTGATACCGGCGTTGTTGACCAAGATCTGCAATCCACCCATGTCCTTGACCAAGCGATCAACCAGCGCATCGGTGGCAGAGCCATCGTTGACATCGACCACCTGCGCCAGGCATCCGGGGTAGGTCGACAAGGCCTGGGCAATGGTTTGGGCCCCCGCCTCGGTGGTGGCCGTCCCCACCACCCGCACCCCTTGCTCGGCCAGTGCCTTGGCGATGGCGGCGCCAATGCCGCGCGCAGAGCCCGCTGCGGGATCTTTGGTGGGTGGGCGCTACCTGGCCGTGTTGGGCAACTGCCAGGGCTGCCATACCCGGCCCGGCGCAGCGCCATTCTCTGGCGGGCGGGGCATTCCCACTCCGTTTGGCACAGTGTTCAGCAGCAATCTGACGCCGTCTGCAAGCGGACTGGCTGCATGGAATGCAGACGATTTCTGGCGCGCCATGCACCACGGCCAATCGCGTGACGGGCGCTGGCTCAATCCGGCGTTTCCGTATACCAACTTCCGCAATATCACCCGCGCTGACAGCGATGCGTTGTATGCCTTTTTCAAAGGCTTGGAGCCCGTTGACGGCGTACCGCCGCCCCACGCCTTGCGCTGGCCTTTCAACACGCAATGGGCCTTGCTGGTTTGGCGCCGCCTGTATCTGCCGACTACCGATGCCCAGCCTGTCCTCGCCCCGCAGAACGCTGCCGATGCGCAGCTACGGCGTGGCGCATACCTGGTACAGGGCCTGGGCCACTGCAGCGTCTGCCACATGTCGCGTAACGCATTGGGTGGCAATGCCGACATGCTGAGTCTGGCGGGCGGGTTCATTGACGGGCAGTCCTGGTATGCGCCTTCGTTGCGTGATCCCATGGACGGCGGTGTGCAAAACAAGCCCGCTGCCGAGGTGCGGCAATTGCTGCAATCGGGCCGCGGCGGGGTGGACCGAACAACGGGACCAATGGCGGAAGTGGTCCGGCACAGCTTGCAGCACTGGACGGGTGAGGATATGGTTGCGATGGTTGCTTATCTGCAAAGCCTGCCTCCGGTGGTTTCTGCCAAAAACCGCACCGCACCACCCCCGCCGCGCCGGGTGTGGGACAGCGGGGCTGCGCTGTATGACAAACACTGTGCTGATTGCCACGGCGCGCAGGGGCAGGGCGTTCGGGGCGCGGATGGCAATTGGGCCTACCCGCCGCTGCGCGGCAACCGCACCGTGCTGCAGTCTTCGCCCGCCAACTTGATGCAGACCGTGTTGTATGGGGGCTTCGGCCCCAGTACGGCGGGTAATCCGCGCCCATTTGGTATGCCGCCCTATGTGCTGACATTGAGCGAGCAGGAGGTTGCGGACTTATTGAGCTACCTGCGCGCCGCCTGGGGCCATCAAGCCGGCCCTGTATCTGCCCTGGACGTGCAGCGTTTGCGAGACGGCGCAGCGCGCTGACCTGGCCGGGTCAGCCTTGCGCGTCGCCGTACATCACATTGATGCGGGCGACGTATTTCGACACATCGCCCGTTACTCGGCAGCCCTCGTGCACTACCGATGCGGGTCCGAATCCGTGGCGGAAGAAAAGGGCCGAGCCCTTGACCGGGGATACATCGACATAGCGTCCGTCGCGGCTGAACAGCCGGGTGCTGCCGCCGATAACACCATCAGCCGGCCCGTTCAGGTAGAGCAGCATGGTCAAGCCCGATCGCAATTCCGGCCCCCACTCCAGCATGGTGCTGCGGTCCGGGCTCAGGCTGTAGCCGGGCCAGTTCCCGTCGGTGTGCCGGTTAAAGACGTCGTTGGCATCGTAGCGGTACATATTGATGCGGTGGCTGAAAGCCTGGAATAGCGGCTCTCCGTCCAGCACCGGCGGTAGCAAATGGGCAATGCGCTTGAACATGGGCGCCAACATTTCGGGATCGGCCACCCAGTGGACCGATTTGTTCATCCGCATGCCAGGCGGAGTGGCAATCCCGGGGGCTTCGTCGCGGTAGCCACACTGCTCGCTGGCACGCACCATGGCGTCTGCCTCCTCTGCGGTGGTGACCTGGTTGATCACAAAAGCCAGCAACCCGCCGAGTTCGATGTCGTGCCGCGACGGTTGGAGCGCAGGCTGGGCCTGCCATTGCAGCGCCGGTGGCACGCTGTCGAAGGCGTGCACCGGCGTCATGGGAACCACGCCTCCCATGGGGAGCGAGCCCGGCAAATAAGCCACCGGGTGGTGGCCTGGCCAACCCGTGCTGCTTGCCAGATCGCTACTCACCATGAGCCGATATTGGGCATGGAAGCCCAGGGTTCTGTGCGTGGCAGCGGGGCGCCGCGCTGCAGCAATTCAATCGAAATCTGGTCCGGCGAGCGGACAAAGGCCATATAGCCGTCACGCGGTGGCCGCACGATTTGCACGCCGTGCGCTTGCAGGCGGGCGCAGGTAGCGTAAATGTCGTCGACCGCGTAGGCCAGGTGGACGAAGTTGCGCCCGCCGGTGTAGGCTTCCGGATCCCAGTTGTAGGTCAGCTCCACTTGCGCGCTGCGGTCGCCCGGGGCAGCCAGAAAAGCCAGCGTGAAGCGGCCTTGCGGTACGTCTCGCACGCTCAGCACTTCCAGGCCCAACGCATCGCGGTAGAACTGCAGCGATGCTTCCAAATCGGTCACCCGGACCATGGTGTGGAGGTAATTCATGCGGGTCGGCTTACTTGGCGCTGAGAACCCAGGCAGCCAGCTTTTTCACGTCGGCGTCTGACAGTTTGGGATGCGCCGGCATGGGCAGTTCACCCCACTTGCCGACGCTGCCGTTGCGGATGCTCTGCGCCAGCATGGCTTGTGCGTCGGCTTGGCCCGCGTATTTCGCCGCTACGTCTTTGTAGGCAGGACCTACCAGTTTGGTGGCCACCGCGTGGCAACCCAGGCAACCGCTCTTATTGGCGAGCGCCTCATTGGCCTGGGCCTGCAGCGCGAACGTGCCTGCGCAGACGAGCACAGCAATCTGGAGGGGGGTGGTCATACGACCTTGGATAGATGTCGCCATAGTTTTAACGCCCTAGCGCTTTGAGACGGGCCGGTTCGACGATCTCAATCCAGTAGCCGTCCGGGTCTTTGATAAACGCCACGTCTTTCATCTTGCCCTGGTCGGGGCGTTTGACGAATGTCACCTGGTTGTCGTCGAACCAGGCGGTGGCGGCGTCAAGGTCGGGCACCGAGAAGCAGATATGGCCGAAGCCTTGCGGTTGCGCGTTGCCATCGTGGTATTTGAAGTCGGGATCGGATTCGGTGCCCCAGTTGTGGGTGAGTTCCAAAATCAAGCTTGCGCAGCAGGCGCATGCCCATGACGCCGGTATAGAAAGCAAGCGATACCTGCGGGTCTTTGATGCGCAGCATGGAGTGGTTGAAGACAAAACCGCGGGTCGCTTCGGGCGCGGCGGCACTGACACCGGGTTGGTTTTCGGTGGTGAAACTCATAAGCAAATTCTCGTGGGGTAGGAAACTCGGGCTCAAAAAAATCCCATCCGGCGCCGTGTCAGGCACCGGATGGGTTGCGATGGGAAATACGATTATCTGCCCACCGCCGCCACCGGCTTTGGGGCGGATTCGGGCGACTGGGTTCGACCGGGCAGGGTGGTCACGTTGGCGACCGCCAGTGTGTTCGTCTGTTCGCGCTCCATGTTGATCACGCAGCGGCGCAGGTAGCGCATGCTGGTGACCCGCAGGAACGAGGCGAAGTTGGGAACCTCACCCCGGTGCGCCAGGATTTCGTCATGGAAGTTCGAAATCAGCGCATTCGTGGTGCAGCCTTCTTCTTCAGCCATTTCCGCCAGGATGTCCCACACCATGTTTTCCAGCCGCAAGCTGGTCAACACGTTGCGCAGACGCACCGTACGGGTACGCTGCTCGTACTGAATGGGGTCCGCTTTGACGAAATATTCACACATGGGTTACTCCTGCCTCAGTCTGTCCAAATCTTAAATCGCCCGCTCGGTCATTTGCTGGGCGATGTAATCCGCCTGGCGAATGGCCAA
>RFRO01000138.1 GCA_009924455.1 Betaproteobacteria bacterium | reverse complement strand
GCGGGCTTTCCCGAATCGACAGCGGAGCAGCCTGCGGCTAGGGTTGCCCTATGAAAACCATACGCCGCTTCCCCCGCACCGTCACCGAAACCCCCAACCTCTTTATCCCCCTGCGCGACGGCACCCGGCTGGCCACCCGGGCCTGGATGCCGGCCGATGCGCTCAAAAAACCGGTGCCGGTCATCCTGGAGTACCTGCCCTACCGCAAGCGCGACGGCACCATAGTCCGCGACGCGCTGACCCACCCGTATCTGGCCGGCCACGGCTACGCCTGTCTGCGGGTGGACATGCGCGGCAACGGGGATTCCGATGGCCTGATGCACGACGAATACACCGAGCAGGAGCTGGCCGATGCGGAAGAGGTGATCGCCTGGGCCGTGGCCCAGCCCTGGAGCACCGGGCGCGTCGGCATGATGGGTATTTCGTGGGGCGGCTTCAACAGCCTGCAGGTGGCTGCGCGCCGTCCGCCGGGCCTGCAGGCCATCATCACCCTGTGCTCCACAGTGGACCGCTACAGCGATGACATCCACTACAAAGGTGGCTGCGTGCTAGGCGAGAACCTGGGCTGGTCGGCCACCATGCTGGCCTATTCCTCGCGTCCGCCGGACCCGGCCATCGTGGGCGAGCGCTGGCGCGCCATGTGGCTGGACCGGCTCAAGCATGAGCCGCTGTTGGCGATTCCCTGGCTGCAACACCCCCACCGCGACGCCTACTGGAAACATGGCTCGGTCTGCGAGGACATCGGCGCCATTGAGGCCGCCGTGCTGGCCGTGGGCGGTTGGAACGATGCGTACACGAATGCGGTATCGCAACTGGTGGACACGGTGCAGGCACCGGTCAAAGGCATCGTCGGCCCCTGGGCCCACAAATACCCGCACTTCGCCGTGCCCGAGCCGCGCATCGGCTTTTTGCAGGAATCGCTGCGCTGGTGGGACCGCTGGCTCAAAGACATCCCCACCGGCGTCGAGTCGGACCCGGCGCACCGGACCTACATCATGGACTTGCAAGCCCCCGGCGGCAGCATCAGCCAGGTGCCCGGACGCTGGGTGGCGGACGCAGCCTGGAGCGGCCCGCATGTGGCCCGCCAGTCGCTGTTTCTCAACAGCAGCGGCCTGGGCGACAGCGCGGAAAAAACCACGCGGCGCAGCATCTGCTCGCCCCAGCACACGGGCGCGGACAGCGGCGAGTACTGCATCATCTGGCTCGGCCCCGAGTTCCCCGGCGACCAGCGGCAGGATGATTCCGGTTCGCTCACCTTTGACGGCGTGGCGCTGAAGGCCGATGTGGATCTGATGGGCGCGCCGGTGCTAACGCTGACTTTCAGCGTGGACCAGCCGGTGGCGCATGTGGCCGTGCGGCTCAACAGCGTCTGGCCCGATGCCGCGGTCTCGCGCCTGACCTATGCCGTGGCCAATCTGGGCCATTTGGCAGCTGGGGGCACGCATGAAAAACCGCAGCCGCTGGAGCCGGGCAAAACCTATACCGTGCGGATTCAGCTCGACGACACGGCTTGGCGCGTGCCCAAAGGCCACCGCCTGCGGGTGTCGCTGTCCACCAGCTACTGGCCGCTGATCTGGCCCGCGCCCAAGCCGGTCACGCTCACGGTGCATACCGGCAAGAGCCACATCGACCTGCCGCTGCGCAAACGCCGCCGGGGCGAAAAAGCGCCTGAATTTGCGGCACCGCAGGCCGCGCCAGCGGTGGAGCTGATCGAGCTCGACGCGCCGTGGCACAAGCGCGAAGTGCAAATCGACCAGGCCACCGGCGAGCGGCGCATGACCATCATTGACGACTTCGGCCGCTCCACCATCGCCGAGCACGGCCTGACCACCTGGGGTTGTGGGCGCGAGTACTACCGCATCCTCCCCAACGACCCACTATCGGCCCGCCAGGAATGCCACTGGTCCATGGAAACTGCGCGCGGCGACTGGGTCACGCGCACCGAGACCTACTCCAGCATGACCGCCAGCGCCACGCATTTCCGCATCACCGGGCGGCTGGAGGCTTACGAGAACGGCAAGCAGGTGCTGGTGCGCGAGTGGGACGAATCGGTGAAGCGGCGGCTGGTCTAAGCGCCCGGCGCTGAGCCGATTACGGGCCCTTAGCCCCATCGGCAAACCAGCGCCCCAACAGCGCACGTTCTTGCGGCGTGATGCCGGTCGCGTTGTTCATGGGCATGGCCTGTAAGACCACGGCCTGCTGGTAAATCGCCTGCGCGTGCTGGCTGATCCCGTGCGCGGTATCCAGCATCACCCCTTTGTTCGCCACCTGCGCGTTGTGGCAAACCACGCAGCGCTGGGTTACCACGGCTTGTACCTGCGCAAAGCTGGGGGCGGGTTCGTGCGCTGACAGCGGGGCTTGCGGCGCAGGGGCCAAAGCCACGACCACGCCGCCAATCAAGACCACGCCGAGCGCGGCAAATTCCCAGGGCACGCGCCGCCCTTTCAGGAGCGCCTGGTGGCGTGCCACAAAACTGTGGCGCACCAGCGCGCCCGCCAGCATCAGTGCCACCAGCAGGGCCCAGTTGTGCGGCGCGCCGCTGAGCCAGCCATAGTGGTTGGACAGCATGGCCACCAGCACCGGCAGGGTGAAATAGGTGTTGTGCACGCTGCGCTGTTTGCCGCGCCAGCCGTGGATGGGGTCTACCGGCTGCCCCGCCTTGTGCTGCGCAATCACCGTGCGTTGGCCTGGGATGATCCAGACCAGCACATTGGCGCTCATGGCCGTGGCCATCATCGCGCCCACCAGCACAAAAGCTGCACGTCCAGCAAATAGCTGGCAGGCCAGCGCGCTGCCCAGCACCACCGCCACCAGCACGCCAATGCCCACCAGCGCGTCACCGTTTTTCTTTTGTCCCAGGGTACGGCACAGCGCGTCGTAGACAAACCAAAAGGCCAACAAAAAACCGATAGACGCCAGCGCTGCGGCACCGCCTGAAGACCAGTCGTACACGCGCTTGTCAACCAGAAAAGTGCTGGCGTTGAACAGATAGACCACGGTGTAGAGCGCAAAACCGCTGAGCCAGGTGGCATAGCTCTCCCAGTAAAACCAGTGCATGTGCGCGGGCAGGGTGGGGGGCGCGGGCAGGTACTTTTGCGGGTTGTAAAAACCACCGCCGTGCACGGCCCAGAGTTCGCCGGTCACGCCTTTTGCCTTCAGCGCTTCGTCAATTGGTGGCGTGAGGTTGTTGTCCAGAAACACAAAGTAAAACGACGCGCCTATCCAGGCAATTGCCACCACCACATGGGTCCAGCGCAAGAGCAGCGCCGCCCACTCCAACAGATAGGTTTCCATGGGCTAGGAGCCCCGGTAGGTGGAGTAGGACCAGGGCGAAACCAGCAGCGGCACGTGGTAGTGCGCCTGTGCGTCGGCGATGCCAAAGTCGATTTGCACCGTGTCCAAAAAAGCCGGGTCCGGCAACACCACGCCGCGCGCGCGGAAGTACGGTGCCACCGCAAACAGCAGGCGGTACGGGCCTGCAGCCATGGCGGCCGCATCGAGCAGCGGGCCGCCATCGCAGCGGCCATCATGATTCAGCGTGAGGGTGCGCAAGGTGACTGCTTGCCCGCGCTCCATACGCTGCAAGACAACGCCCATACCAGCGGCAGGGCAGCCGTGCATGGTGTCGAGCACGTGGGTGCTGAGGTGTCCCATGTGGGTTTCCTTTATGGGGTTGTGGGGTTGGCGGGTATGAAAACGGATGGCGAAATGCAGTGTAGCGACCCCGCCTTGGCGTGGGCATGGGAATATTCCTGCCCAGCCCGCAGCGGATGGTGCATGTATTGACATCAGCTACACGTCTGGCTAAGATTCGTATATCTTTTGTGTATTCGTTTGGAGACAACTATGCGTGACGCCGCCATCAATTTGCGAGCCCTTCCCCAGCAGCGCAAGCTGATCGATCAGGCCGCGCAGCTACTAGGAAAAAACCGGTCTGACTTCATGCTGGAGGCTGCCTGTGACAAGGCCCAGTCGGTGTTGCTGGACCAGGTGTTCTTCAATCTAGATGATGAGAAATTCCAGCAGTTCACCGCCTTGCTGGACGGCCCTCTGGAGCCCAATCCTGGGCTGGAGCGTTTGTTCTCGGTGAAGGCGCCCTGGGTCGACGCATGAATCTGCGCGCTCCCGAGCCACTCTCCTCGGACCACCAGATCCATGGGTTCGCTTGCGGTGAATCCGTGCTCGACGAGTGGCTCAAGCGCCGCGCACTGAGCAACCAGGGCAGCGGTGCCAGCCGCACCTTCGTCGTCACCAACGCGGCGCGGGAGGTGATGGGCTATTACGCTTTGGCGGCGGGGGCAGTTGCGCACCGCGATGCCACGCGCGTCGTTCGCCAAAACATGCCCGATCCGATCCCCGTGATGGTGCTTGCCCGCTTGGCTGTCGACAAAAGGGCGCAAGGGATGAAAGTGGGTGCGGCTTTGCTTCAGGATGCTGTGCGGCGCTGCGTATTGGTATCCCGCAACACCGGTGTGCGGGCCATGCTGGTGCATGCGCTCAACGACGGTGCCCGCCAGTTTTATGCGTACTACGGATTTAGGGAATCGCCTGCACATCCAATGACTTTGATGCTGCGGCTTGCGCAGGGCACTTGACTGGGCGGTCGGTTTGTATACATAGCGACTCGGACTGCCCAAAGCAATCAGGACGCATAGCCAATGTAAAAACATTGATTTAAAAACCAATTAAATTAATCTCGGGCTCTAAAGACCACTGCTACTGAAATTGGGGAGACTTCGGCACTGCATCTAGCGGGCAGGGCCACCAAGACGTTCCAAGTTCTAGAAATCAAAAGAAAAGAATAATGAGAACTATGCGTTCAACTCACGACCAAAGTCAGATCAAGTGGATCTCCGACTTCATTTGGAACATTGCCGACGACCGCCTGCGCGACGTCTACGTCCGCGGCAAGTACCGCGACGTGATCCTGCCCTTCACCGTGCTGCGGCGTCTCGATGCCGTGCTCGAAGCGACGAAAGACGCGGTGCTCGAGCGCAAGAAGTTCCTGGACACCCACAAAGTGGCCGAGCAGGACGGCGCGCTGCGCATGGCGGCGGGTCAGGCGTTCTACAACGTCTCGGAATTCACCCTGGCCAAGCTGAAAGCCAGCGCGGCGGGGCAGCGCCTGCGCGATGACTTCATTGCGTATCTGGACGGCTTCTCGCCCAACGTGCAGGAAATCCTCACCAAGTTCAACTTCCGCAACCAGATCCAGAAGCTGGTGGATTCCCACGTCCTCGGCTACCTGATCGACGACTTCCTCGTCCCTGAGGTCAATCTCGCGCCGCTGCCGGTGAAGGATGCCGACGGCCGCATCAAGCTGCCCGCCCTGGACAACCACGGCATGGGCACGGTGTTTGAGGAGCTAATCCGCCGCTTCAACGAAGAAAACAACGAAGAGGCAGGCGAACACTTCACCCCGCGCGACGTGGTGCAGCTCATGGCCAAGTTGTTATTCCTGCCGGTGGCCGACCGTATCGAGTCCAGCACCTATTCGCTCTACGACGGCTCCTGCGGCACTGGCGGCATGCTCACCGTGGCAGAGGAAGCACTGCACGACCTGGCCGAGCAGCACGGCAAGGAAGTCTCCATCCACCTGTTCGGCCAGGAAATCAGCGACGA
>RFRO01000137.1 GCA_009924455.1 Betaproteobacteria bacterium | reverse complement strand
CGCGCCCGGCGCGGTGTTGCTGATTGACGAGGTGGACCGCGCGGACGAACCCTTTGAAGCGTTTTTGCTGGAATACCTGGGCGAATACCAGGTCAGCATTCCGGAGATCGGCACGGTGCGGGCCGCCGTCAAGCCCGTGACCATCCTCACCAGCAACCGCACCCGTGAGCTCAATGATGCGGTCAAGCGGCGCTGCCTGTACCACTGGCAGGATTACCCGGAGCGGGACCGCGAGTTGGCCATCATCAGCGCCCAGGTGCCGCAGGCACCCGCCGAATTGGCCCAGCAGGTCGCCGACGTCGTGACCCGGCTGCGCAACATGCCTTTTTCCAATGCCTTTCAAAGGGCGCCGGGAATCGCCGAGAGCGTCGAATGGGCCAAGGCCTTGGTGGCATTGGACACGCTGGTGCTGGATCCGGAAGTCATGCGCGATACCGCCGGCATCATGTTCAAACAGCGTGAGGATGTCGCAGCGCTGACCCTGGCCATGGCCGGGGATGTGCTCGCCCCACCGGAACCCGCTGCATGAGTCTGGGTGACGCGCGAACCGGCAAGTTCGCGGGCAACCTCGCCGCTTTCGGACGCACCTTGCGCCGTGCCGGTGTGCCGGTGGATAGCTCCCGCATCGCTTTGTCAGCGCAGGCCGCTATGGAAGTGGGTCTGCACAACCGCGATGACCTCAGCGCCGCGTTGGAGGCCGTGCTGGTCAGCCGCGAGCAGGACCGCGCGGTTTTCCGTGAGTTGTTTGATGCATTTTTCCGCGACCCCAATATGGCGCACAAGCTGCTAGCGCAAATGCTGCCCAGCGCGGAAGGTAAAGCGGAGCCCAGCAAGCGCCGCCCCCGCGTGCGCGAGGCCCTGTCGCCGCAAACCCAATTGGGTCACCAGGCCAAACCCACCGGCGAGGACCAGAAAGTGGACTTCGATGCGGCCATGACCGCCAGCGATGTGCAGCGCCTGCGCCACGCGGATTTCAACGCGCTGTCTGCCACCGAGTACCAGCTGGTGGAGCGCCTGGCGCGGGATATTGCCTTGCCCTTGCCGCAGGTGCCCAGCCGCCGCATGCGCACAGGGGGTCGTGGTGCGCAGCTGCACTGGCCCGGCCTGGCGCGGGAGTCGGTCCGTTTGGGCGGCGAGATGCTGCACTTGCCCAGGCGCCAGCGCTGCGCCCAGGCTCTGCCATTGCTGGTGCTGGTAGACGTCTCGGGATCCATGGAGCGCTATGCGCGCTTGTTGTTGGCGTTTTTGCACGCTGCGACCCGGCAGCACAAGCGGCGCGAGGTGTTTGCCTTTGGCACGCAGTTGACGGATTTGACCGGCGCGTTCAGGCTAGGCGACACCGACGCGATGCTGGACCACGCCAATGCGCTGATCGAAGATTTTGCCGGCGGGACGCAGCTTGGTCAGTCTTTGGAAAGCTTGCGCAGGCACCATGCGCGCAAGCTGGTCGGGCGGCGGACCCTGGTTTTGATCGTCACCGATGGCCTGGATACCGGGGAGCCGCAGGCGCTTGCGCGGGAGCTGGCCTGGCTCAAACTGCACACCCGGCGGATTTTGTGGCTCAACCCGCTTTTGCGCTTTGAGGGCTACGCACCGCTGGCGCAGGGCGCGCAGGCCTTGAACCGCGTGGCCCACGGCATGGTGGCGATCCATAACCTGACCAAGCTGGAAGACCTGGCCCACAGCCTGGCGCAACTGATGCGGCGCTAGATGGGAAAGCACGTGAACCGATACCGAAAGGATTGACAATGGAAATGCAAGGCAGCCGCGAATTAGCCATCACCCAACAACAAGCCTGGGAGGCGCTCAATGATCCCGAGGTGCTCAAGCAGTGCATTCCGGGCTGCGACAAGGTGGAGTCCACCGGCCAGGATGCCTATGCCATCGGTATGGCGCTCAAGATCGGCCCGGTCGCCGCCAAATTCACGGGGAAAATTGTCCTCTCGGATATCCATCCACCCCAAAGCTACACCATCAGTTTTGAGGGGCAGGGCGGCCCTGCCGGTCACGGCAAGGGCAGCGCCAAGGTGCAGTTGACGCCCAAAGGGAGCGGCCATACCCTGAGTTATTCGGTGCAAGCCTCGGTTGGCGGCAAGGTGGCTCAGCTGGGGCAGCGCCTGATCGACGGGGCGGCCAAATCATTGGCAGAAGATTTCTTCAAACGATTCGATGCAGCTATGCAAGCCAAATATCCTCAAGCTTATGCGTCTGCGGTCGATTCACATGCAACGCCCGTTCCGACGCCGGTTGCAAGCTCTGGATCTGTGATCTGGTGGCTTGCCGGCGCTGCCGTTATCTTGCTTTGGATCTTTTTGCTCCGATAGACCTGCACAAGGTGCGCAGGGTCCGGTGGCAGAAAAAGCCGGGGCGTCACATGGAGATCGCATCATGCGCCGATGGATACTGCTGAGCTTGTTTGCCGCCATGCCAGTCTGGGCCGACTGGTCCTTCGTTGCCAAAACCGATGATTTCAATCTGTACGGTGAGACCAACACCCGTAAAAAGACCGGCAACGTGATGCGGATGTGGTTCATGGCGGATTACAAGGCCACCCAGTCGGTGCGCCTGCCGCCACCCCTGCTGTGGACCAACTACCAGTCCATCCGGGAGCTCAAAGAGTTCGACTGCGCCAACCGCCAACACCGGTCCTTGAAGACCATGCTGTTTGCCAACCACCTGACCAAAGGTGACCCCCTCTATGGTTACGATTCAGCTGGCGCTTTCGGGCCGGTTGCAGCGGCCGCGCTAGACGAGGCCCAGTTCCAGTTTGCTTGCAAATAGGGACGCAGTCCTAGTGCGTGCTGGGACGGAACCAGTTTTTCACAGCCCCGATCAGCGGCCATAACAGCATGACCATCGCCAGCCCGGCAATGCCACCCACCAGCTTGTTGGACCAGAAAATGGACACGCTGCCCTGTGACAGCAGCATGGACTGGCGGAAACTGGCCTCGGCCATATCGCCCAGAACCAATGCCAGTACCAGCGGTGCCATGGGGTATTTGAGCTTCTTGAACAAATAGCCCACCACCCCGAAGACCATCATCATCACGACGTCGAACATGGCGCTGTGTACCGTGTAGGCTCCGATGGCGCAAATCACCACAATCACCGGCGCAATGACTGAAAATGGAATCCGCAAAAACGCAGCCCAATAGGGCACGGTGGTCAAGACGACCAACAGGCCCACGATATTGCCCAGGTACATCGAGGCAATCAAACCCCAGACGAAGTCCTTGTGCTCCACAAACAGCATGGGGCCGGGCTGCAAGCCCCAGATCATCAGACCGCCCAGCAGCACCGCTGCGGTGGGTGAACCCGGAATACCCAGCGTGAGCATGGGCAGCAAGGCCGAGGTTCCCGCCGCATGTGCCGCCGTCTCGGGCGCCAGCACACCTTCAATTTGACCTTTGCCAAAGGAATCAGGCTCCTTGGACATGCGCTGCGCGATGCCGTAGCTCATAAACGATGCGGGTGTTGCGCCGCCGGGCGTGATGCCCATCCAGCATCCGATGGCGGTGGAGCGGATAAAGGTCAGCCAATATTGGGGAAGCGTCTTCCAGGTCTCCCACACGACTTTGGGATTGAGCTTGGCCGACTTGCCTTTGAACGCCAGGCCTTCTTCCATGGTGAGCAAGATCTCACCAATGCCAAACAGACCGATTACGGCGATCAAAAAATCAAAGCCTTTGAGTAGCACCGGAAATCCGTAGGTCATGCGAAGCTGTCCGGTCACGGTGTCCATGCCAACGGTGGCTAGCGCAAAGCCCAGCATCATGGCGACGATGACTTTGGTGGGCGGTTCCTTGCTCATGCCCACGAAACTGCAAAAGGTCAATAACTGGACCGCAAAATACTCCGCAGGCCCAAAGTTGAGTGCAAATTTGGCCAGCACCGGTGCCAGAAAAGTGATCAGCGCGACGGCGAAAAATGCGCCGATGAAGGACGAGGTAAAGGCCGCCGTCAGCGCCTGCGCGGCCTTTCCCTGCTGCGCCATCGGGTAGCCGTCAAAAGTGGTGGCGACTGACCAGGGCTCTCCCGGGATATTGAACAGAATCGAGGTGATTGCACCACCAAACAACGCGCCCCAGTAAATGCACGACAGCATGATGATCGCCGACGTGGGGTTCATGGAGAACGTCAGCGGCAGCAGAATGGCGATACCGTTGGCTCCGCCCAAGCCGGGAAGTACCCCGATCAACACGCCCAGCGTGATACCGATCAGCATGTACAGGATGTTGGGCAGCGTCAGCGCAACGGCAAAACCGGCGAAGAGATTGTTGACTTCTTCCATTAGAACCCCAGCATATTTTCAATCGGGCCCTTGGGCAAGGGAACCAGAAACCATTTCTCAAAGACCAGGAAGAAAGCCAGTGGCACGCCCACCGACACGCCAAGGGTCAACGGCCACGCAAAGTCGCCGTGGCGGCGCATAAAAAATCCGATGAGCAGGGCAGAGGGCAGATAAATGCCCAGGTAGACCAAGGCGACCACGTAAATCACCATGGGTACCAGCATCTGAAAAACCGGAACCAGTTCTTCGCGGGTGGCAAACACGGCCTTGGAGCGCCCCCATTTCAGCAGCGTTGTCAAGACAATCAAGCCGCTGGCGGTGAGCAGAATCAGGCCGACGTAGAAGGGGAAATAACCCGCCTGCGGCCCTTCATCGCCCCAGCCAGTCCCGACACGCATGCTGTCGGTGATAACCAGGCCGGCAAGGCCCACAATGATCAAGGCCACGATCAGCTCGGGGCCGCGTGTCAGGGTGGCAGGGCGGTCGTCGCGGTCTTCCCCCTCCTGGTGGTTTGGAGTTGTCATGGTGTGGGCGCGCCTCGCGGGTCGCGTATCAGTTGGCCAGGAAACCGGCTTCCTTCATGAGGTCGCGGTGTTGTTGTTCGGTTTTGCCCAACCAGTCCACAAACTCTTTACCCGACAGGTTGGTCTGCTTGAACGCGCCTTCTTCCATAAAGGCTTTCCATTCAGGCAAGGCGCGCACTTTCTGGAACAGGTCCAGGTAATACTTGACCTGGTCTTCGGTCGCACCGGGCGTCATGAAGATACCGCGCAGCATCAGGTAGTCCACCGGCAGTCCTGCCGATTCGCAGGTCGGGATATCGCTCCAAGCTTGGGTGGCGGTCATCTTGGTTTTGTAGGGCAGACGTTCTTTGTCAAACACGCACAAGGGGCGCAAGGCGCCGGAACGCCAGTGGTTATCGGCCTCAATCGGGTTGTTCACGGTGGAGTCAATGTGCTTGCCCACCAACTGAACCGCAACATCGCCGCCGCCTTTGAGCGGGATGTAAATCAGCTTCTTGCCGATGGTTTTTTCCAGTAGCACCGTGATGATCTGGTCTTCCTGTTTGGAGCCGGTCCCGCCCATCTTGAAGGTTTTGTCGGGTTGCGCCTTGATCGCCGCCACGTAGTCTGCGGTGGTTTTATACGGCGTGTCGGAATGGACCCACAGAACAAACTGGTCCAGTGCCAGCATGGATACGGGTGTCAGATCACGCCAGCTGAACGGCACACCGGTTGCGAGCGGCGTGGTGAACAAGTTGGACAAGGTGATGATGATTTTGTGCGGATTGCCCTTGTCACCCTTGACATCCAGAAACCCTTCCGCGCCTGCGCCGCCGGATTTGTTCACCACGATGATGGGC
>RFRO01000136.1 GCA_009924455.1 Betaproteobacteria bacterium | reverse complement strand
AGTTGCACCCCGAAGAAGCCCTGCGCTGGAAGCAGCGCGACCCGCATTGGGCGCCGCCCGGCGGCGAAAGTCCCACGGCGGTACACCAGCGGATTTCTGCCACGCTGCACGCTATCGCCGCGCAGCATCCGGGCGAACACATTGCGCTGGTCAGCCATGGCGGCGTGCTCGACATGCTGTACCGGCTGGCCACGGGTCAGGCCCTGAACGCGCCGCGGACCTGGGAGTTGGGCAACTGCGCCATCAACCGGCTGCTGTACACGCCGCAGTCGCTGACCCTGGTGGGCTGGGCAGACGCCCAGCATTTGGAAAATCAGGATACGGCGCCGCTGGACGAGGGCAGCGCCTGAGCTTCTGCGCCCCGGCCTAATCGCCCAGCAAATCCCCGCCCGCCGCACGCGGCGCGGTCACACCCAGGTGCCGGTACGCGGCCAGCGTGGCAATCCGCCCGCGCGGGGTGCGCTGCAAATAGCCTTGTTGAATCAGGTAGGGCTCGATCACGTCCTCAATGGTTTCGCGCTCTTCGCCAATGCTCGCGGCGATGTTGTCCAGCCCCACCGGACCGCCGTCAAAGCGGTGGATCACCGCCTCCAGCAGCTTGCGGTCCATCACATCAAAGCCTTGCGGGTCCACGTCGAGCATCTGCAGGGCGCGGTTGGCAATGTCCAGGGTGATGGTGCCCACGCCTTTGACGTCGGCGTAATCGCGCACCCGGCGCAAGAGCCGGTTGGCAATGCGTGGCGTGCCGCGCGAGCGGCGGGCGATCTCGAAACCGCCTTCGTCTGCCATTGGCACCTGCAGCAGCCCCGCGCTGCGGGTGACGATGCGCTGCAACTCCGCGTCGCTGTAAAACTCCAGCCGCGCCACGATGCCAAAGCGGTCGCGCAGCGGGTTGGTCAGCATGCCGGCGCGCGTGGTGGCGCCCACCAGCGTGAAGGGCTGCAAATCCAGCTTGATCGAGCGCGCCGCCGGGCCTTCGCCAATCATGATGTCAATCTTGTAGTCCTCCAGCGCGGGGTATAGGATCTCTTCCACCACCGGCGAGAGTCGGTGGATCTCGTCGATAAACAGCACATCGTTTTTTTCGAGGTTGGTCAGCAGCGCTGCCAGGTCTTTGGGCTTTTCCAGCACCGGGCCGCTGGTCTGGCGCAAATTGACGCCCAGCTCGTGGGCGATGATGTGGCTCAGCGTGGTTTTGCCCAGGCCCGGCGGGCCGAACAGCAGCACATGGTCCAGCGCCTCGTCGCGCTTGCGGGCCGCGCCAATGAAAATCTCCAGCTGCTCGCGCACCTTGGCCTGGCCCACGTAGTCATCGAGCAGCTTGGGCCGCAGCGCCCGCTCCACCGCCTCTTCGCCACCTGAGAGCGGCGCGCCCGAGACCATGCGCGCGGCGTCCACTCCGGCAGAGGCGGTACTGGCAGTTCGGAGAGGCTGCGCCGGGCGGGGCGAAAAATCGTCGGTTTGAATGGTCACGGTGATGCGGATGGGGCAGAACAAGGCGGCCGGCGGCCGTGCGCCGCAGACTATAGCCCCGCTTTACGCACGGCTTACCCGCTGGCCATACGCCCGCCTCTTGTAAGCCGTCACAATGCCCGCACATCATGCGCGTGGACACCCACGCCGCATACCGGAGAACATAGATGCACCTGATCAACCGCACCCCCTCACTCGTCTGGCGCAGCCTTGGCAGCGCATGCGCCCTGGCCATGCTGCTGGTCTGGGGCGCCGCTCTGGCGCAAACCGAACCAACCATGGACCAGGTCTACGCCGCCGCCAAAAGCGGGGAGCTCGACAAAGCGCAGACCATGATCCAGCAGGTCTTGATCGGCCACCCCAACAGCGCCAAAGCGCACTACGTGCAGGCCGAAATCGCCGCCCGCCAAGGCCAGCTGCCGCGCGCCCGCGAAGCGCTGGCCACCGCCGAAAAGCTCGCCCCCGGCCTGCCCTTTGCCAAAGCAGAATCGGTGCAAGCCCTGCGCACGCAACTCGCGGGTTCCGCCAGCGCCACACCCACCGCAGCTGCCACACCCGCTGCCGAGCCCGCGCCTGCCGCAAAGTCCCTGCCCTGGGGCCTGATCCTGCTGTTTGGCGGCGCCGGTATTGCGCTGCTGATCTTTTTGGTGAACCGCGCCTCGCGCCCGCGGCCTTCGGTTTTTGGTAACGCCATACCGGTAGCCAACCCCGGCTTGAACGGCCCGCAAACCTTTGGCAACCAGGCACCGGTTCCCTACGGCCAACAACCTTACGGTCCGCAATACGGTCCACAGTACGCGCAACAAGGCCCCAGCCTGGGCGGCCGGATCATGGGCGGCGTGGCCACGGGCCTGGCAGTCGGTGCCGGCGTCATGGCAGCCGAAGCCATTGGCCGCAACCTGATGGGCGGCGAACACGGCAGCGATGCCAGCCCGCACGCGGCTCCGCCCGAAACCCACTACGCCCCACCCGATGCCAACGCCGACATGGGCGGCCAGGACTTTGGGATTCAGGACAGTGGTTCTTGGGACAGCGGTGGGGGCGATAGCTGGGACTAGAAGGCTTGGGGTATCTTCAGGCGGATGCATCCAACGCACCCATTTAGCCCCTGGCGCCTCTCCGTCGCGCCCATGATGGACTGGACCGACCGCCATTGCCGCTTCTTCCACCGGCTGCTGAGCCGCCACACGCGGCTGTACACCGAGATGGTGACCACGGGCGCTTTGCTGCATGGGAGCGTGGAGCGGCACTTGCGCTTCAACGCCGAGGAGCATCCGGTGGCGCTGCAGCTGGGCGGCAGCGAGGCGGCGGACCTGGCGCATGCGGCGCGGTTGGGGGCGCAGTGGGGCTATGACGAGATCAACCTGAACTGCGGCTGCCCGAGCGAGCGGGTGCAGCGCGGGGCCTTTGGGGCCTGCCTGATGAACGAGCCGGCGCTGGTGGCCGATGGCGTGAAAGCGATGGTCGACGCGGTGAGCCTGCCGGTGACGGTGAAGCACCGCATTGGCATCGACAAAAACGAGGACTACGGCTTTGTGCGCGACTTTGTCGGCACAGTGAGCGAGGCGGGTTGCGCGGTGTTCATGGTGCACGCGCGCAACGCCTGGCTGCAAGGCCTCTCGCCCAAAGAAAACCGCGAAATTCCCCCCTTGCGCTACGAACTGGCCTACCAGCTCAAGCGCGACTTCCCGCGCCTGACCATCGTGGTCAACGGCGGCATCACGCAGGACGCGCAAATAGCAGCGCACCTGGCGCGAGTGGACGGCGTGATGATCGGGCGCGAGGCCTATTACCAGCCCTGGCTGCTCAGCGGTTGGGACACGCGGTACTTTGACGCCGCGCCGCAAACCCTCACCCGCGAGGCGGTGGAAGAGGCGATGGTGGCCTACATGGAGCGCGCTTTCATCGAGGACGGCTGCCCGTGGTACGCGATTGCCCGCCACATGCTGGGGCTCTACCACGGCCAGCGCGGCGGGCGTTTGTGGCGTCAGGTCTGGAGCGACCACAAGCGCAAACCGCAAAGCCCGCGCGAGGTTTGGCAAGCCGCGCGCGCGGCGCTGGAACGCGGGGCCGCCGTGCCGGACGCACTGGCATAAAGAGCCGGTTTCTTGACGGACGTCAAATCGGCCGGGGACGGGGGGTGCCACATTCGGGCACACCCTTTTTGCCTCGGAAACCATGGCCCTTCCCCTTACCCAACCGGCTACGCCCTCGCCGGAACTGCTGCGCCGCTTTGACATCGCCGGGCCGCGTTACACGTCTTACCCCACGGCGGACCGGTTTGTAGAGGCTTTTGACGGCGCCGATTACGGCGGGGTGCTCACGCAAACGCTGGGCGGGCCGGGACGGCTGGCCACGCTGTCGCTGTATGTGCACATTCCGTTTTGCGAATCGCTGTGCTACAACTGCGCCTGCAACAAGATCATCACCAAACACCACAGCCGGGGTACGCTGTACCTGGAATACCTGGCCAAAGAACTGGCGCTGCACACCGCCATCATGGGAACGCGCCAGCCGCTGGGGCAGCTGCACCTGGGCGGTGGCAGCCCCACGTTTTTGCGCGACGAGGAATTGGCCCAGCTGATGGCGCTGCTGCGCACCAACTTCAGCCTGACCGCCAAACCCGAAATCGCCATCGAAGTCGACCCGCGCACCGTCACCGTGTCGCGCTTGCAAACCCTGGCCGATCTGGGCTTTAACCGGCTGAGCTTTGGCGTGCAGGACTTTGACCCCGATGTGCAAGAGGCGGTGCACCGCGTGCAGTCCACGCAGCAGGTGTTTGACCTGGTGCACGCCGCACGCGAACGGGGCTTGGAGTCGATCAACGTCGACCTGATTTACGGGCTGCCCAAGCAGACGCTGGCGTCGATGGAGCGCACGCTGCAGCAGGTGATCGAACTGCGGCCGGATCGTATTGCGCTGTACGCCTACGCGCATTTGCCCCAGCGCTTCAAGCCGCAGCGGCGCATCCATGCTGAAGACCTGCCCGACGGCAGCACCAAGGTGGCGCTGCTGGCGCACGCGCTGGAAGTGCTGATGGGCGCGGGTTATGTGTACGTGGGCATGGACCATTTCGCACTGCCCGGTGACGCGCTGGCGGTGGCCAAGCGGCAGGGGCGTTTGCACCGCAACTTCCAGGGCTACAGCACCCGCCCGGACTGCGATTTGATTGCGCTGGGCGTCTCGTCCATAGGCCGCATCGGCAACACCTACAGCCAGAACGCGAAGACGCTGGAAGACTATTACGCGCTGCTGGACCAGGGCCGCTTCCCCGTGGTGCGCGGCCTGGCCCTGAGCCGCGACGCGCTGCTGCGGCGCACCGTGATCATGGCGCTGATGTGCCAGGGCACGGTGGAGTTTGAGGTGGTGTCCAGCGCCTGGATGGTCGACTTTGCGGACTATTTCGCCGCCGAGTTGCGGGCGCTGCAGCCGCTGGCACACGCGGGCTTGGTGGCGCTGGACACCAAGGGCATACAGGTCAGCGATACCGGCTGGTTTTTTGTGCGCGCCATCGCCATGGTGTTTGACAGCTACTTGCAAGACGACCTGAGCCGCGAACGCTTCTCGCGCATTTTGTAAAGCGCCGGGGTGCGGGGGCGCGCCAGGTGGGCTGTGGTAGCGTTGCCGCTGCCTATTGTTGAACCGAACCCCTTTGACTGAACCCCTCTCGTCTGCCGACGCAGCACCCTCTGCCGCGCACCCCAAAACCCGTGTGGCGCAGCTGCTGATCTGGGTCATCCCCTTGCTGTGGATCGTCAATTCGGTCATCGCGCGGCGCGCGCCGGGGGTGATCACGCCGCATGTGCTGGCGATCGGGCGCTGGATGCTGGCCGGGACGATTCTGGCGGCCTTTACGCACGCCGAGCTGTGGGCGCAGCGTGCGCATATCCGCCGCTACGCCTGGCATTACCTGGTGCTGGGTGGCTGCGGCATGTGGATATGCGGTGCGGCGGTTTACTTTGCCGGGCAGACCACCAGCATGTTGAACATCTCGCTCATTTACGCCGCCTCGCCGGTGATGATTGCCGTGGGCTCGGTACTGTGGCTGCGCGAGCCTTTTTCCAAGCGGCAGGCGCTGGGCGTGGTGGGCGCGCTGGCGGGCGTGGTGCATGTGGTGGTGCAAGGCGAATGGCAGCGGCTGGGCGAGGTGGAATTTGTGCCCGGCGACTTGTGGATTGCCGCAGCCGCGGTGTCCTGG
>RFRO01000135.1 GCA_009924455.1 Betaproteobacteria bacterium | reverse complement strand
GCGCGGTTATTTGCTGGCCGTCGCCACCGGCAAAAGCCGCCGTGGTCTGGACGAAGCCTTGAAAAATGTCGCCCTGCAAGGCATGTTTGACACCACCCGTACCGCCGACCAGACCCGGGGCAAACCGCATCCCCAAATGCTGCATGAAATTTTCGCGGAACTGGCCGTGGATCCCGCTCGCACGCTCATGGTGGGTGACACCACCCACGATTTGGAGCTGGCGCGCAATGCGGCCTGCCCCAGCGCGGCGGTGAGCTATGGCGCGCACGCGCCCCATGCGTTTGCCGCTTTGGGCCCTTTGTGTATTGCCGACACGGTCCCGCAGTTGCATGCATGGATTCTTGCCAACGGCTGAGTGTTTTACCCCCGCACTGTCATACTTCTGCCTTCCTCTTGATTGCGATTGCCCATGACCGAACCCCTTGAACCTGCAGCGTCCGCGCCTTCCCGTGGCGCTGCACCCGCTGCTACCGAACCCAGTTGGGAGCGTGTGACTTTGGAAAAATTTGCCATGGCCGCGCTGGCTGAGCAACGCCAGGCGCGCCGTTGGCGCTCTGGTTTGCGGCTGGCCTGGTTGGTGTTTTTTATTGCCTTGACCTGGTTCGGTTTGCGCCACGGAGTGGCACCGACTGACGTGACACGCCCGCACACGGCGGTGGTGGAGATCAAGGGCGAAATTGCGGCCGACGCGGACGCCAGCGCCGACACCGTGGTCTCGGCCATGCGCAGCGCGTTCGAGGACGAGGGTTCCTTGGCGGTGGTTTTGCTGATCAACTCACCCGGCGGTAGCCCGGTGCAGGCCGGCATCATCAACGATGAAATCTACCGCCTCAAAGTGCTTCACAAAAAGCCAGTCTACGCGGTGGTGGAAGACAGCTGCGCATCGGCTGCGTACTACATCGCGGTGGCGGCCGATCAGATATTCGTCGACAAGGCCAGCATCGTGGGCAGCGTGGGCGTACTGATGGACGGGTTCGGCTTTACCGGCTTGATGGACAAACTCGGTGTCGAGCGGCGCCTGATGACCGCGGGTGAGAACAAGGGCATTCTGGATCCCTTCAGCCCGGTTTCCGACAAACAAAAGCAATTCGCGCAGTCCATGCTCGATGCCATCCACCAGCAGTTCATCGCTGCCGTGCGCGCCGGACGCGGGGCACGCCTCAAAGAAACGCCAGAGACGTTCAGCGGTCTGTTTTGGACTGGCGACCAGGCAGTGAAACTGGGTCTGGCTGACCAACTCGCCAACCTGGACTATGTGGCCCGCGAGGTCGTGAAGGCCGAGGAGCTGATTGACTACACCCGGCGCGACAACGTGGCCGAGCGCCTGGTCAAGCGCTTTGGTGCGTCGATCGGGCAGGGAATCGCCACCAGCCTGCGCAATCCGCTGCCTTTGCGCTAAAGCCCGGGCCTAGCGCCCGATGGCAAAGACGGTGGGCGTGCGTTTGTCGCACTCCCAGCCGCTGCTGCGCCATGTTGTGATGTTCGCGCTGCGGCAGATCTGCCCCGGCATGCCCAGCCCGCTGGCAGTGGCCAGGCGGGTGTTCGGCCCTAATGTCTGTAAAAGGCTGGCTAGCAATGCCGGGTTGCGGTAGGGCGTTTCAATCAGCAACTGGGTTTGGCCGCTGCCCAGCGCTAGCGCCTCCAGGCTGCGGATGCGCGCTACGCGTTCGGCCGGGGTGCTGGGTATATAGCCCACAAACGCAAAACTTTGTCCATTCATGCCGCTGGCGGCCAATGCCAGCATGAGCGATACCGGCCCCATGAGCGGCAGCACGCAGATGCCCAAATCGTGCGCGGCGCGCACTACCGAGCTGCCCGGGTCGGCGATGGCGGGCATGCCCGCTTCGCTCAGCAGCCCGACATCCTGTCCGTCCAGGGCAGGGGCGAGCAGGTGGCGGGCGTCAAAGCTGCCGTCGTGGTCGCCCTTTTTGTGGACCTCGCGGGGCAGCTCCTGGATATGCATGGATTGCAGGGGCGCGCACAGGGGGTGTACCGCGCCGATGCGTCCGAGGTAGGCGCGCGCGGATTTGGCGTTTTCGCACACCCAGTAGCGGATGGCGGCTGCGGCGCGCAGGCTGCTATCGGGCATGCTGTCGCGCACATCGGTCAGCACATCGCAAGCGAAATCCAGCGGGGCCGGTACCAGCAGCAGGCGGCCCGGCGCGGGCTTTGCCGTATGCATCAAGCGCTTCCCAAAATGGGAATGCCGGCCGCACGCAGCATGCGCGCGGTCTCGATCAAGGGCAGCCCGACCAAAGCGCTGGGGTCGTTGTTGTCGATGCGCTCCAGCAGCGCGATGCCCAGGCCTTCGCTTTTGGCGCTGCCGGCGCAGTCATAAGGTGTTTCCGCCTCCAGATAGAAACGGATTTCCGCCTCGCTGAGGGTGCGAAAACGCACGTGTACCGGAACCAGCGCCTGCTGAACGAATCCATCGACCTCGCAAACCACCGCCACAGCGGTGTGAAACAGCACGGTGTGGCCGCTCATGCGCTGCAGCTGCGCCTGCGCGCGCGCGAAATTGCCCGGTTTTCCCATGGGCTGACCGTGCAAATCCGCCACCTGATCCGATCCGATCACCACGCTATCCGGAAATTGCCGGGCAACCGCCCGTGCCTTGGCCAAAGCCAGCCGCACCGCCAGTTGCTGGGGCGCTTCATCCGCCATGGGGCTTTCGTCCACATCGGGCGCGGCCACACGAAAGGGAATGCGCAGACGCTCCAGCAGGGAGCGCCGGTAGGCGGAAGTGGAGCCCAAAATCAGGGAGCGGGGAGCGGCGTTCGGCATCCGAGGATTCTCTTACACTGGCCCCATGGCCACTGAATACGACCCGCGCATACTTCCTCTGGCGGCGTTCGCCCGCTCCGCTGCAACGGTGCGGGGGCAGGTGGCGCTGGCGGATATGCCCCGCCTCCAGGCGCAGACCCTGGATCCGAGCGTGCTGCTGGAGGTGGGGTTCGAGGCCTCGGGCAGCGAGCGCTTCGATGCCACCGGACACCCGCAAGTCTGGTTGCATGTGCGCGGCAACTGCAATTTGCAGCTCGAATGCCAGCGCTGTTTGCGCCCGGCGGACATGGAAGTGGCTTTTGAGCGGGATTTCCGTTTTGTTGCCAACGAAGCCTTGGCGGCCGTGGAAGACGATGAGTGCGAGGAAGACGTGCTGGTGTTTGCGCGCCAGTTCAACCTGATTGAGTTGGTCGAAGACGAGTTGCTGATGGCCATGCCCCTGGTTCCCATGCATGAGAGTTGCCCGCAGCCGCCCCGTCTGGCTGTGGCCGATCCGGATTTTGATACCGCGGGTGCGGAACCCGTGCATCCGTTTGCGGTTCTTGCCGGTTTGAAGCGCGGCCCCTCCGGGGGCTGAAACTGCAGGGCCCGGAGCTGCCACGGCTGCTGCCGGACCGCCCTGGGATATACTCGCAGGCTTTTCGCGCGGGTCCGTCCAGCGCATTACCCCGTTATACCCGCCGCCCCTGTGCAGCGCTTTCGTTTAGGAGCCCATCATGGCAGTCCAGCAAAACAAAAAGTCCCCGTCCAAGCGTGGCATGCACCGCTCGCACAATGCGCTGGTTGTCCCAGGCATCGCGGTCGAGCCCACCACCGGTGAAGTGCATTTGCGCCACCACATCAGCCCCACCGGCTTTTACCGCGGCCGTAAAGTCATCAAGACCAAGACCGAAGCCTGATTGCCGGGGTTCTGATTCCCCTGAAGCCCGATGCGAAATTGCTAGCGTCGGGCTTTTTGGTTTTTGTGTCCCGCCCCTGTATCGCCTTTTCACCCCATCATGCACACGATTGCGGTTGATTGCATGGGCGGTGACCACGGTCCGGCGGTCACCTTGGCGGCCTGCCGCCAGTTCCTAGACAAACATGCCCAAGCCCGCGTGATACTGGTGGGGACGCAGACCGCACTCGCCGATTTTTCCCATCCCCGCGCCGAGTGCGTTGTCGCCACCGAGGTGGTTGCCATGGATGACCCCCTCGAGGTGGCGCTGCGTAAGAAGAAAGATTCTTCGATGCGGGTGGCCGTGGAGCAGGTCAAGTCCGGCGCAGCCCATGCGGCGGTGTCCGCCGGCAATACCGGCGCCTTGATGGCCATTTCCCGGTATGTGCTCAAAACCCTCGATGGTATTGAGCGTCCGGCGATTGCCGCCCAGATTCCCAACGCGCGCGGCGGCGCCACTACCGTGCTCGATTTGGGCGCCAATGTGGATTGTTCGCCTGCGCATCTTTTCCAGTTTGCTGTGATGGGCTCCGCCTTGGTGTCGGTCTTGCGCGGCAGCAATGCGCCAACCGTGGGGCTGCTGAACATCGGTGAAGAGGCCATCAAGGGCAACGAGATGATCAAGCAGACGGGCGAATTGCTGCGCGCCGCCGCCGCCGCGGGCGACTTGAACTTCGTGGGAAACGTGGAAGGCGACGATATTTGTGCCGGCGTGGTGGATTTGATTGTCTGTGACGGTTTTGTGGGTAACGTGGCGCTCAAAACGGGTGAGGGCGTCGCCAGCATGATTGGCAGCTTTATCAAACAAGAGTTTGGCCGCAACTGGCTGACCATGGCGATGGGCCTGGTGGCGCGTCCGGTTTTGATGGCCATCAAATCCCGCCTGGACGCGGGGCAATACAACGGCGGCGCGCTCTTGGGCTTGCGCGGGCTGGTTTTCAAAAGCCACGGATCGGCCGATGTGCGGGCTTTCGGCTTTGCGCTGGAGCGGGCTTATGATGCTTCCCTACACGATTTGCTGGACCGCGTCAAAGCCCGGGTCGCCCGCGCCGCGCCCCTGTTGGCGGTCTCCGGCGCGGTGTCGGAAGGCTGAGATAACTTCGACTCGATTGCATGACACACTATTCCCGCATCACCGGAACCGGCAGCTACCTTCCCCCGCGCCGCCTGAGCAATGCCGATTTGGTGGCCCAGTTGGCGACCCAAGGTGTCGAGAGTTCGGATGACTGGATCGTCGAGCGCACTGGGATCCGGGCCCGCCATTTCGCCGATGCGGGTGTATTCAGCAGCGACCTAGCCCTGCAAGCTTGCCGCAAGGCGCTCGAAGCGGCAGGACGCAGCGCAAGCGATGTGGACCTGATCATTGTTGCCACCTCGACCCCGGACATGGTTTTCCCGTCCACGGCCTGCATTTTGCAAAGCAAATTGGGGGCGCCCGGCGGTGCGGCGTTTGATGTGCAGGCGGTATGCAGCGGCTTTATTTATGCCTTGACCGTGGCCGACGCCATGATCCGCACCGGTGGCGCGCGCTGTGCGCTGGTGGTGGGCGCTGAGATTTTTTCCCGTATTCTGGATTTTCAGGACCGCACCACCTGTGTGTTGTTTGGGGATGGCGCCGGTGCCGTGGTGCTTGAAGCGTCCGAGACCCCCGGCATTTTGGCCACCGACATCCATGCCGATGGCCGGCACGTGGATTTGTTGTGTGTGCCGGGCCATGTCAACGGCGGGGCTGTCTCTGGTAAGCCCTTGCTGCAAATGGACGGTCAGGCGGTTTTCAAGTTGGCGGTAGGTGTTCTCGAAGAGTGCGCCCGCACGGTGTTGGCCAAAGCCGGTAAGACCGAGGCCGATATCGATTGGCTGGTGCCGCACCAGGCCAATATCCGCATCATGCAAAGCACAGCCCGCAAATTGAAGTTGCCCATGGACAAAGTCGTGGTCAGCGTGGACCAGCACGGCAATACCTCGGCCGCGTCGATTCCCCTGGCCCTGGACGGTGCCGTGCGCAGCGGCCAGAT
>RFRO01000134.1 GCA_009924455.1 Betaproteobacteria bacterium | reverse complement strand
CAAGGCCTCGCAGCGCGCCAGCAGGGGCGCTTGCAGCGCGGCGCAGTCGGGCAGTTCTACGAACAGGTAGAAGGCGGCCGTCAGGTAGCCATGGCCCTGCATGTGGCGCGCTTAGCTGAAAAAGCCCTTGAGCTTGTCGGTCCAGCTGTCGCCGGTGGGGGAGTGCTTGCTGCCTCCCTTTTTGAACGACTCGTCCAGCTCTTTGAGCAGCTTGCGCTGGTGTTCCGTGAGCTTGACCGGGGTCTCTACGGTGATGTGGCAGTACAAATCTCCGGGGT
Organism: Betaproteobacteria bacterium; assembly: GCA_009924455.1. GTDB lineage: Bacteria > Pseudomonadota > Gammaproteobacteria > Burkholderiales > Burkholderiaceae_C > Allorhodoferax. The sequence goes on along the minus strand of RFRO01000134.1, from coordinate 5,490 downwards.
AGCTGGCACGCACGCCTTTGATGCCCTTGCCGCGCAGGCGGAACTGCTTGCCGTTTTGCGTGCCTTCTGGCAAATCGATAGCGGCTTTGCCGTCCAAGGTGGGGACATCGATTTCGCCGCCTAAGGACGCGGTGATGATGTTGATGGGCACCGAGCAGTGCAGGTCATCGCCATCACGCTCAAAAATATCGTGCTTTTTGAGGCGGATTTCGATGTACAGGTCGCCCGGTGGCCCGCCGTTGGTGCCGGGTTCGCCATTGCCGGCGCTGCGGATGCGCATGCCGCCGTCGATGCCGGCGGGGATTTTGACTTCCAGGGTTTTCTGCTTTTTGATCTTGCCCTGACCGGCGCACGGGATGCACGGGTCGCTGATGGTTTTGCCCATGCCCCGGCAGGTGGGACAGGTCTGCTGCACGCTGAAAAAGCCCTGGCGCACTTGCACCGCACCAGCGCCGCCACAGGTGCCGCAGGTTTTGGCCTGGGTGCCGGGCTTGGCGCCGGTACCAGAGCAGACTTCGCAGTTCTCGTGCGTGGGGATGCGGATTTGCGCGTCCTTACCCTTGGCAGCCTCTTCCAACGTGACTTCCATGCCGTAGCTGAGGTCGCCACCGCGGAAGACCTGGCGCCCGCCGCGACCGCGCTGCTGCTGGCCGAACATCTCACCAAAAATATCGCCAAAGGCTTCGGCAAAACCGCCAAAGCCTTCGCCGCCCGGGCCGCGCATATTCGGATCCACGCCGGCGTGGCCGTGCTGGTCGTAGGCGGCGCGCTTTTGCGGGTCGGACAGCATCTCGTAGGCTTCTTTGGCCTCTTTGAATTTGACCTCAGCTTCTTTGGCGGCTTCACCCTGGTTGCGGTCGGGGTGGAACTTCATCGCCAGCTTGCGGTAGGACTTTTTGATGTCCTCGTCCGAAGCGTTCTTGGGCACGCCCAAGATCTCATAAAAATCGCGTTTTGCCATACTTAAAACGTGCCCTTGAGAACAGAAAAAGCCGCGTTGACCACCTGGGGGTGTTCAACGCGGCGCGTGCACAGCGTCAGGGCTGTGCTGAAGTTCAGCCCTTCTTCACTTCTTTCACTTCCGCGTCGACCACGTTGTCGTCTGCGGGTTTGGCCTGCTGCTCGGTGCCAGCGTTGCCGCCGCCCGCTTCCGCCGCCTGCTTGGCTTGCATCTCGGCATAGACTTTTTCGCCCAGCTTCTGGCTGGCTTCCATGAGCGCCGTGCTCTTGGCGCTGATGCTGTCTTTGTCGTCGCTTTTGATCACAGCTTCGAGGTCCTTGATCGCCGCTTCGATTTTTTCTTTTTCACCAGCGTCGAGCTTATCGCCATGCTCGGTCAGGCTCTTCTTGACGCTGTGGATGTTGGCATCGGCTTCGTTACGTGTCTGGATCAGCTCCAGCTTTTTCTTGTCGTCTGCTGCATTGAGCTCAGCGTCTTTCACCATCTGCTGGATCTCGGCTTCGGTCAGACCCGAATTGGCTTTGATGGTGATTTTGTTTTCTTTGCCGGTGCCCTTGTCTTTTGCGCCCACGTGCAAGATGCCGTTGGCGTCGATGTCAAACGACACCTCGATTTGCGGTGTGCCACGTGGCGAAGGCGGAATGCCCTCGAGGTTGAACTCACCCAGCGACTTGTTAGCCGACGCCATCTCGCGCTCGCCCTGGAACACTTTGATCGTCACAGCCGGCTGGTTGTCATCAGCCGTCGAGAAGGTCTGTGCGAACTTGGTCGGGATGGTGGTGTTCTTGGTGATCATCTTGGTCATCACGCCACCCAGGGTTTCGATGGTTCACGTCTTTGCGCGGCTCTTTGCCGAACAGCTCTTTGACCTTTTCCTGCACCTTGGGCATGCGGGTCATGCCGCCGACCAGAATCACGTCATGGATGTCCGCCACGCTGACGCCGGCGTCTTTGATCGCCATGCGGCAGGGCGCAATCGTGCGTTCAATCAGCTCTTCCACCAGGCTCTCCAGCTTGGCGCGGGTGAGCTTGATGTTCAGATGTTTCGGGCCGGTAGCATCCGCCGTGATGTAGGGCAGGTTGACATCAGTTTGCGAGCTGCTGGAGAGCTCGATCTTGGCTTTCTCAGCCGATTCCTTGAGGCGTTGCAACGCGAGCACATCTTTGCTGAGGTCCACGCCTTGTTCTTTCTTGAACTCGGCGATGATGAAGTCGATGATGCGCTGGTCAAAGTCCTCGCCGCCCAAGAAGGTGTCGCCGTTGGTGGAAAGCACTTCAAACTGTTTCTCGCCGTCCACATCGGCAATCTCGATGATGGACACGTCAAACGTGCCGCCACCCAGGTCATACACCGCAATCTTGCGGTCGCCTTTTTCGTTCTTGTCCAAGCCGAAGGCCAGCGCGGCAGCGGTCGGCTCGTTGATGATGCGCTTGACATCCAAGCCGGCAATGCGGCCGGCGTCTTTGGTGGCTTGGCGCTGCGCGTCATTGAAATAGGCCGGCACGGTGATCACCGCGTCAGTGACTTCTTCACCGAGATAGTCCTCGGCGGTCTTTTTCATTTTGCGCAAGATGTCGGCGCTTACCTGCTGCGGCGCCATGCGGTTGCCGCGTACTTCGACCCAGGCGTCGCCGTTATCAGCTGCCGCGATTTTGTAGGGCATCAGGTCGATGTCCTTTTGCACTTCTTTTTCCGAGAACTTGCGTCCGATCAGGCGCTTGACCGCGTACAGCGTGTTCTTGGGGTTGGTGACCGACTGGCGCTTGGCCGATGCGCCGACCAAGACTTCGCCATCTTCCTGGTACGCGATGATGGACGGTGTGGTGCGCGCGCCTTCGGCGTTTTCAATGACCTTGGCCACATTGCCTTCCATGATGGCCACACAACTGTTGGTGGTGCCCAGGTCAATGCCAATGATTCTTCCCATGGTGAACTCCTGCTGATGAATAAATTCGGTTGCTTTGGCGTGTCAGCGGCACCCGCCGCTGACTGATGAACCGCACTTGGGGATGCCGGTTGGCAAATTCAAGAGGCGGCGTGGATCTTGTGGGTGTGGGCGACCCGCTTATTTGGGGGCGGCTACCGTGACCAGGGCAGGGCGCAGCACCCGGTCCGAGATCAAATAGCCTTTTTGCAGCACCGACACCACCGCGTTGGCCTCGTGTTCCGAGGGTACGACGCTGATGGCCTGATGCTGGTGCGGGTCGAACTTCGCGCCGGGCGCTGGATCGATGGCCACCACCTTGTTGCGCTCCAGCGCGCTTGTGAGTTGGCGCAGCGTCGCCTGCGCGCCTTCGCGGATTTGCTCAATCGTGCCGTCTTTGATCGCCAGACCCGCTTCCAGGCTGTCGGCCACGGGGAGCAGGCTCTCGGCAAAACTCTCGACCGCGAACTTGCGCGCCTTGCTCACCTCGTCTTCCGCCCGGCGCCGGCCGTTTTCCACATCGGCCTTGGCGCGCAGGAATTGGTCGGCTAAATCGGCGTTTTTGGCTTGCAAAACCGCCAGCTCCGCCTGGGCTTGGGCCAAGGGGTCTTCTAAAAACGCGGGTTCTGCGCCCTCGGCATGGGGGTCCTGGGGCGGCGTGGGATGGGGCGTATCACTCATGGTCGGGTCCGGTGCGGGTGGAAATCAGTGCTCGAGGTGGAGACGCCGCCCCCGGTTTTCAAGTCCGGGGCGGCAGAAATGCTGTAAACGGCGGTAAGGGCCTGGGCCGCTCAGCGCACGCCGAGTAGCTCGACGTCGAATTTCAGGGTCGCGTTGGGTGGAATCACGCCGCCAGCGCCGCGCGCGCCATATCCCAGGCCAGCCGGGATGATCAGCGTGCGGGCACCGCCGACTTTCATGCCGGCCACGCCCTCGTCCCAGCCCTGGATCACCTGCCCCGCACCCAGGCGGAAGGCAAAGGGGTCGCCCCGATCCTTGCTGGAGTCGAACTTGGCGCCTTGCTCACCGTCCTGGTAGAGCCAGCCGGTGTAGTGCACCGTGACCTGGTGGCCGGAGGTGGCGACTTCGCCCTCGCCGTGGACGGTGTCTTCGTATTGCAGGCCAGAGGCGGATGTGTGCATGGGGCTTCCTTGAGTTGGGGGTGAAAAAAAGCGAAGGTTGGTTACAGGGTGGCAGTCACCGCCGCCCACAGCGCGGGCGTGGTTTGCGGCAGTACACCAAACCAGGCTTCAAAGGCCGGGCGCGCCTGGTGGATCAGCATGCCCAGACCCTGCGCCGTCGGGTTGCCCCGGGCGGCTGCGGCCTGTAGTAACGGGGTTTGCAGCGGGGTGTAGACGATGTCGGTGACCAACGCGGCTGCGGGCAGGGTATCCAAGCGCCGCTGGATATCCGCTTGGATACCCTGCCCGCAGCCGCGTTGGTCACCGACCCAGAACGGCACGGGCTGCGCCGCCTGCGCCCAGCACCACGGCCGGTCCGGCATCGGCCTTCCATTGGGGCTGGGCTTCACGCAGGTTGGCGATGAAACCAAAAGCGTCGGTGTTGCGCCCCAGCAGCGAACCGTCAGCCCGCACCACGATGGTGTTGGCCGCGCCGATGCGCCGGGCCAGGGGTTCGAGTTCGTCGACGATGTCGACGGCGGCGATCTTGTGCGGAATCGTCAGATTGCATCCGGCAAAACCCAGCACGGGCAGTGCCCGCAGCGCCGTCTCCAGGGTGTCGGGTTGCACCGGCAGCGGCACGTATGCGCCACGAAGACCGTACTTCGCAATCCAGTGGCTGTGGATCAGCGGCGAACGCGAATGCGCCACCGGCCAGCCCATCACGCCGGCCAGCACAAAGGGCTGGGCGTGGTCGCTCACAGAATTACAGCGTGTCGGTGAAGCTGCGCAATTTGTCGCTGCGGCTGGGGTGCTTGAGCTTGCGCAGCGCCTTGGCTTCAATCTGGCGGATGCGCTCGCGCGTCACGTCGAATTGCTTGCCCACTTCTTCCAGGGTGTGGTCGCTGGCCATCTCGATACCAAAGCGCATGCGCAGCACCTTGGCTTCGCGCGGCGTCAGGCTGTCGAGGATGTCTTTGACCACATCGCGCAGACCCGCTTGCATGGCCGCTTCCATGGGCGCGGTGTTGGCGCCGTCTTCGATGAAGTCACCCAGGTGGCTGTCATCGTCGTCGCCGATGGGCGTTTCCATGGAGATCGGCTCTTTGGCGATCTTCATGATCTTGCGGATCTTGTCTTCCGGGATTTCCATGCGCTCGGCCAACACGCTGGCGTCGGGCTCGTAGCCGAACTCCTGCAAATGCTGGCGGCTGATGCGGTTCATCTTGTTGATGGTTTCGATCATGTGCACCGGAATGCGGATGGTGCGCGCCTGGTCGGCGATCGAGCGGGTAATCGCCTGGCGGATCCACCAGGTCGCATAGGTCGAGAACTTGTAGCCGCGGCGGTATTCGAACTTGTCCACCGCTTTCATCAAACCGATATTCCCTTCCTGGATCAGGTCCAGGAACTGCAGGCCGCGGTTGGTGTATTTCTTGGCAATCGAGATCACCAGGCGCAAGTTGGCCTCGATCATCTCTTT
>RFRO01000133.1 GCA_009924455.1 Betaproteobacteria bacterium | reverse complement strand
GCTTGTTACTGCCGTCTTGTGCGCTTTTTCAGCCTTGGCAAGCGCCGACACGACCGCTGACAGCAAACCGTTCAGCTTTGGCCTGTGGGGTGATATGCCTTACAAGAAAGCCGGTGATGACACCAAGCTCCCTGCAGTTTTGCAAAGCATCAACCAGTCGGACATCGCCTTCTCGATCTACGACGGCGATATCAAAGACGGAAGCTCTGTCTGCTCGGACAATGTCTATACCGATGCCCTGGCGATGTTCGGCTCCATGGCGAAGCCAGTGGTCTATGTTCCCGGCGACAACGAGTGGACCGATTGCCATCGCACCAACAACGGCGGCTATGACACCCTGGAGCGCTTGGCCCATATCCGCAAAGTCATGTTCCCCAATACCAACAGCTTGGGCCAAACGACCATGCCGCTGGAGCACCAGGGCAAACTCGGTGAGAAATTCGTGGAGAACACCCGCTTCAGCCACGGCGGCGTGGTGTTTGTCGGCGTGAACCAGCCGGGCAGCAACAATAACGTGATCATGAGTGCCAAAGAGTGCACCAACAAGAGCGCCCGCACCGCTGTGAAGTGCGACGAGGCCAATGCCGAGTACCTGGAGCGTGACGCTGCGAACGTGGCCTGGATGCGTGCCTCATTCGAACAAGCCAAAGCGCAAAAAGCTGCGGGCATTGTGATCGTGACCCAAGGCGACCCCGGCTTTGACTGGCCCACTTCATGGCGCAACTCGCCAAGGAAACCGAGCAGTTCGGCGGTCAGGTTTTGTTTGTGCACGGCGACACCCACTTCTTCAAACTCGACAAGCCCTTGTACAGCCCCACCAAGCTGCTGCCCAACTTCACCCGCTTGCAAACCTTTGGCAGCCCCTCGCTGCATTGGGTCAAAGTGCATGTGGATGTGAAGAGCGCCGATGTGTTCCGCATTGAGCCGGTGATCGTCAAGCAGCCCTGAGGGCTGATGGGGCATCAGCCGGGGGTCAACAGCCCCTGGCTTATCGCTGCCGCAGCATCCGGCGTGAATTGCCCGTCGACGATGAGACGGGCAATGTCCTGGGCCTCCATCAGCTGAAAATCCTGCACTTCCCCGTCCTGGTTGACAGGTTGTTCATCGTCGGCAAGCAGCAGGTTGTAAACCCGCAAGCGTTCCTCGTGCCAACCTCCATCTTGCACCCGGCCCACGCTGACGCTACCTGCGCTGCACAGGCTGTGGCGCGCATGCAGACGCAGCCCCGCTTCTTCATACAACTCGCGGTGCACGGCTTGGATGGCGACCTCATGTGCGGCCAATCCGCCGGCGCACAGGTTGTCCAATCGCCCCGGATCGACGGCCTTGCTGGCGCTGCGACGGGCGACCCACATCCGCCCGTCAAGGGTCAGTCCGTTGATATGCACCGCATCGCTGCGCATACCTAAAAAATAAAATCCGGCCCGCTCCGCGCGCAGGAGCGGCTCCTTGGAGTCGGATCTCAGAAAGCTGAAAAGTTCATTCCGCCAGCCGGGTAAGTGGCCCGCTTCGCGCAGCGTTAACAAAACGCGTTGCAGTGCGTCGCTGCGCGCATCTACGCTCCAATGCACGGCATCCCAGTCCAGGCGCTTGGGCTGTAGGCGGCTGTGAGGCAGATGGTGGGCGAGCAAGTGGGCGCGCTCGACACTGAGGTGGCCCAGCTGTTGCTCGCCGCAGAACCAGGGTAAAAAATCACGCGGCACTTCGCAGGATGGCGCGGCGCTACCTGCGGTGCCCCAGGCCAAACGAAACTGTTCGACGGCATGCGCCAGCGCGGCGCTCGGGTAGGTATCGGTCTGGGACATGCCCCATTGTCTCTACATGCGCAGGTGTGCCGTAACAAAAGCTTCATGCAGGTGACGCATTGTTGACATTCAGCTTCGCCAAACTTCACTGCAAGTAGCGCACTGGTAGCGCTTGCAAACGGATGAAGCCACCACGATGAGACACCGATGGATTCCCGTGTAAAAGGTTTTGTTGCCGCCGCGATGGCTATGCCCATGGCGCCGGATGATGACGCAGAACCCCGGTTCCGCTCGGTTTTTATATCCGACTTGCATTTGGGCACCGCAGGCTGCCAAGCCGAAGCGCTGCTCGATTTTCTCAAGCATCATCCCAGCGAATACCTCTATCTGGTCGGCGACATTGTGGACGGCTGGCAGTTGCGCAAACGCTGGTTTTGGCCCCAGGCGCACAACGACGTGGTGCAAAAGCTCTTGCGCCGGGCGCGCAAGGGCAGCAAGGTCATTTTTGTTCCAGGCAACCACGACGAGTTTGCCCGTGGTTTTTGCGACCACCATTTTGGTGGTATTGAAGTCATGCACGATGCGGTCCACACCACGGCCGATGGCCGCCGCATGTGGATTACGCATGGTGACTACTTCGACGGCGTGATCCGCTTTGCCAAGTGGTTGGCCTATCTGGGTGACAACGCCTACGAGCTGACCCTGCGCGTTAACCGCTACTTCAATCTGATCCGCAAGCGCATGGGGTTCCCCTATTGGTCCTTGTCGGCCTATCTCAAAGACAAGGTCAAGATGGCGGTGAATTTCATCTCCGACTTTGAAGTCGCATTGGCCAACGAGGCACGCCACCGTGGCTATGACGGTGTGATTTGCGGCCACATCCACCGCGCGGAAATGCGTGAGATTGGCGGTGTCCTTTATTGCAACGACGGCGACTGGGTGGAAAGCCTGAGTGCCTTGGTGGAGCACATGGATGGTCGACTGGAGTTGGTGTACTGGCACCAGGTGGCTGGCGAGTTTGCAACCATGCCACCCGCGGCTGCCGTCACTCCGGCGCTGGCCTGAGCGCCCCATCTGCCCCGGCTCGGGCGCGCGCAGCGAGCAGCCTCAGCAGTTTTTGGCCGCTTTCGTCCAGGCTACCTTCATTCAGTAATTCCATATCGCCAGCCACGCGGGCCGCGCTGAGCGCCTGGGAGCGCTGGATGCGAGCCTCCAACGCAGCGCCTGCCTCCCGGCCACGCGCCTGCAGCCGCGCGCGCACAACATCCGCAGGGGCTTGGATGTGCAGCACCGACGCACCCGGCCAATCGCGTCGCAGCGTTGGCACATAGGCCCGCGAGCCGTTCACCACAACCCAATGCCCCTGATCCAAGGCGGCGAGTTCTGACTTGCGTATTCCGTAGCGCAGGCCGTTGGCATCCCAGCACATAGCGAAGCCACCAGCAGCTTCCAGTGTGGAAAACGCCTGCTCTGTGAGCGCTTCGTGGTTTTCCGTCCCACCGTCCTCAGGGCGGGTAATGGACCGGCGTGCGATGTGCAGGGGCGTCGCAAAGTCATGCTGCGGACGGTGTGACAACCAGGCGAGCAGGCTGTCCTTCCCGACGCCCGAAGGCCCGACCATGTAAATCAGACCGGCGTTCACGCGGGCCTCAGCGCAAAGCGCTGTGCCTCGTAAAAATCGCCACCAGCCACCGGTTCGACAAACCAGCAGACGGCATCGAGTTCCACTGCCTGGTTTAGCACCGGGGCAAACCACTCCAACGCGGCGTCCTGAAGCTTGTGTACCTCGCTCTGGCCAAGGCCCTTGAGCGAACCGGTCAGCGTCATATGCCACTGAAATGCATCACCCACAAAGGGATATCCCCACTGCAACAACATCGCGTCCTGCTCCGGCGTGAGCTGCGCGAGGCGCCGCTGGGCAATTTGCTGCCCAGTCAGCGCTTGGGCCAGGGGATGCAGTGCGCGCACGCAGTCAAAGGCCATCTCTTGTAAGGCGCTGGATGGTCCGTTCGGTATCAGCGCCAGGTAGTCACCCATGTTGCGCAGCGTAAGCGGCGGCAGTGTGAGTGCGGTTCGCCCTTTAGCCCAGGCCGCAAACGCCGCCGGGATGGCATCCATTTCCACGCCGTGTTGGAGCGAAAAGGGCGCTTTGATGGTGGCGTGCCATCCGTAGCGGGCGGCTGCGGCGGTGTAGCTGCGCAAATCCTCTGGAGAAATGTGCGGAAAATCCGGTTGCTGCACAGCGCGTCTGGTTTGTGCACAACGCCCCAACCATTGCGCGCCCAGCTGCGCCAGGAGGCCATGCGGGGCGGGCGCATAGTAGGCGGCGTGTCGGTGAATGGCGGTGTCGAGCATGGTGCGAGGGCAGGCGGCGTGGGCGTATCGTCACCCAAAAGACATATTTTCTGATTAGTCTGCGACCTTAGATGTCAAAAATTTCAAACGCATGACGCTGGATGCCTTGTCCATGGGGGGCTCTGCGCGGTGACTGCGACGCCAAGCCCTGATCACGCGCCACGGCAGCGCTGGCTGGGCGTTCTGGCGCGCGCCCCGCTGGACTTTCTGGAGCAGCACCTGGGGCCACTGGCCAAAGGTGCGCACCAATGGCTGCGCCCGGCGGAGACTGGGCTGGTGATGGTGCGCGCCCGCGCCGGTGGCACCGGCCAGCGCTTCAATCTGGGCGAGGCTACCGTCACCCGCTGCGTCGTCCGCCCCGATGCGGCCTTGACCGGCTCGCGGCAGGTGGGTGTGGGCTACGTGCTGGGTTGCTCGCATCGGCAGGCGCTTCTGGTGGCTTTGGCCGATGCACTGTTGCAGGAAAGCGCCCTGCACGCCCACTGGCATGCGGTGCTGATCGCGCCGCTGGCCCAGATGCAAGCGCAAGCGTCGGCGCAGCAGCGGGTGCAAACCCAGTCGACCCGGGTCGAGTTCTTCACCGTAGCGCGCGAAACCGGTTCCGACCGCGGCGATGAGGATGCCCCATGAGCGTGCTATCACTCCAGGACATGGCGCCGGGCTTTGCCGACGCGACCGCAGACAGCCAGGCGGTGTTCCGCAGCGCGCTCGACGCCATGGCACGGCCGGGAACGCCCGTACGCATCCCGCAGACCGCCTTGGTATCGCCCACGCCGGGCACGAACGCGGTCGCTGCGAGCGTGTTGCTGGCCCTGCTGGACCAGGATTGCACGCTGTGGCTTTCGCCTGGTTTGGCCGCAGGCCCAGCTGCAGCCTGGCTGCGATTCCACACCGGTTGTCAGCTGGTGACGGATGGTTCCAAGGCCGATTTTGTGTGGGCTGCCTCCATTGCCGAACTGCCGCCGATTCAACAATTGAAGCAAGGAAGCGCTGAATACCCCGACCAATCGGCAACCTGCGTCGTAGGCGTAACGGGGTGGCGCACGGCTGCGGAGGCTGACGCTGGCGCTGTCACACTGCGTGGCCCGGGGGTGCGCGACGCCATCACCCTGGCCGTGGACGGTATGGACGCGGACTTTGTGCAGCAGCACCATGCCATGCAGGCCCATGCCCCCTGCGGTGTCGATATCTTCTGCTGCGCAGAGGACGTGCTCTTGGGCTTCCCGCGCAGTGTGCGCTTGGTTGCCGCTGGTAAGGGGCGCGCATGTACGTAGCCGTCAAAGGCGGCGAGGCCGCTATCCTCAACAGCTACCGCCTGCTGGCCCAAGAGCGCCGGGGTGACCCGGCGGTCGCGGAACTCAGCGTGGCGCAAATCAGCCAGCAATTGCGTCTCGCTGTGGACCGGGTCATGACCGAAGGCTCGGTGTACGACCCGCAGCTTGCGGCGTTGGCGATTAAGCAAAGTGCCGGCGATCTGGTGGAGGCGATTTTTCTGCTGCGCGCCTACCGCGCAACCCTGCCGCGACTGGCCTATACCGAGGCCATCGATACCGGCCGCATGGTGTTGGCGCGGCGGGTATCGGCCACCTTCAAAGACCTGCCGGGCGGCCAGTTGCTGGGGCCGACCTACGACTACACCCAACGCTTGCTGGATTTCAGCCTTTTGGCGACGGGTACCGAG
>RFRO01000132.1 GCA_009924455.1 Betaproteobacteria bacterium | reverse complement strand
CGCAGCCCGCACCAGCGCCATGGACATGTCCAGCGGGTCGGCGGCCGGGGCGTCAGCCGGGGCGTTGTGCAGGTAATGGAATTCGCAGACCTGGGTGTAGCCGCCTGCCAGCAGCTCGGTGTAGAGCCGGGTGGCAACCGCCTCGAGCTGCGCGGCCGATATGCGCAACGCCACGGCGTACATGCGTTCGCGCCAGCTCCAAAAGTCATCGCCCTGCGCGCCGCGCTGCTCCGCCAGACCGGCCATGGAGCGCTGAAAAGCGTGGCTGTGGGCGTTGACCAATCCGGGTAGCACCGGGCCAGCGAGCACGGATGCACCTTGGCGAGCCTTTAGGGGGACATGGGTTTGGACCGAAGACCAAGACCCGGCGGCGTCCACTTCCAGCAGCACATCGTGCGCCCAGGCACCGGCTACCCAGGCCTGCGCGGCAAAGAAGCGGCGGTTTTCAAGCGGCATACAAGACCTCGCAGGCGTGCAGTGCGGCTTGCAGCATGGCGCGCAGTTGCGGTTGGATGCGCCGGGCCAGATCCGGGTCGTAAGCGTAGGGCGGCGTCTCGTGCATGTAGAGGTTTTGGCACATCTCCAGTTGCACCGCATGCACCCGCGCGGCGGGTGCGCCGTAGTTCCGGGTGATGTAACCGCCCTTGAAGCGGCCGTTCACCACATGGCTGGTTTGCGGATGCTGGGCGCACACATCGGCAACGGCTTGGCTGATGGATGCGTCGGCGCTGGCACCACTGGCGGTGCCGATGTTCAAGCCGGGCAAGACGCCTTCGAACAGCCAGGGGATTTCGGAGCGGATGCTGTGCGCATCCCACAAGAGCGCATAGCCGTGCGTGCGGTGCAGGCGCTGCAGCTCAGCTTGTAGTGCGTGGTGGTAAGGCTCCCAATAGGCGCTGCGTCGACGGGCACGCTCTTGTGCGTCGGGGGCACAGCCTGCACGGTACAAAGCGTCGCCGTTGAAGAAGCGGGTGGGGCACAACTCAGTGTTGGACGCGCCGGGGTACATGGGCGCATCATCCGGCGGGCGGTTCAGGTCAATGACGTAGCGGCTGAACCGGGGCTGCAGCACGCTGGCACCCAGCGCCTGCGCAAAGTCGTACAACTGGGCCAGATGCCAGTCGGTGTCCTCTGATGAAGGCATAGGCCAGTTCGGCCGGGTGCTGTACGTCCCACATGGCCAGGTCGGCGCGCAGGCCCGCAGCCAGCACGCCACGGTCCTGCAGACCCAGGGCCTGCGCGGCGTGGCGCGTGACACCGGCCAGCGCTTCTTCGGGCGTGAGGCGGAACAGGGTGCAGGCCATATTGAGCATCAGCAGCAGCGAGGTACAGGGCGAACTGCCGGGGTTGCAGTCGGTTGAAACCGCCATGGCCACGCCATGCTGGCGCAGCACATCAATGGGTGGCACGCGGGTCTCGCGCAGAAAATAAAACGCGCCCGGCAGCAGCACCGCCACGCTACCGGCTGCGGCCATGGCGGCGGCCCCCTCGGCGCTCAACCATTCCAGGTGGTCGCAGCTCAGCGCGCCAAAGCCGGCGGCCAGTTGCGCGCCTCCGCTGTCGCTGAGTTGCTCGGCATGCAGCTTCACCGGAAGTCCCAGCGCCCGCGCGTCGGTGAAGACGCGGGCGGTTTGCGCCGGGCTGAAGCCGATGCGCTCGCAAAACACATCGACCGCATCGACCAAACCTTGGGAATGCAGTTCGGCGAGCATGGCTACCACAGCGTCGATGTAGTCGTCGCTGCGTCCGGCAAATTCGGGTGGCAGTGCGTGCGCGCCCAAAAAAGTGGTGCGCACGGATACCGGGTGGCTGCGCTCCAAAGCGCGTGCCACCTCCAGGCAGCGGCGCTCGGGCTCCAGCGCCAGGCCATAGCCGGACTTGATTTCCACCGTGGTGACGCCGTCGGCCAGCAGCGCGCGCAGGCGGGTACTGGCCGAGGCGCTGAGCTGTTCCGCACTGGCCTGGCGCGTGGCGCGCACGGTGGACGCAATGCCGCCGCCCTGGCGGGCAATGTCTTCGTAGCTGGCACCGTGCAGCCGCTGTTCGAATTCGGCAGATCGGTCACCGCCGTACACCAGATGGGTGTGGCAGTCGACCAAGCCGGGCGTGATGAGTGCGCCCCCGGCCTCATGCCGCACGTCGCAGGCGCGGGCCAGATCGGGCGGCAGTTCGCTGCGCGGTCCGACCCAGCGCAGCAGCGGCCCGTCCAGCACCAGCGCCGCGTCCTGGATAAGGCCGTAGGGCAGGGCGGCTTGCGGCTGCATGGTGGCGACTTGGCAGTGGGTCCACAGGCTGAGCGTCATAGGCCGATCTCCATGAACAAGGCATCCGCGCCCTGCACCGTGAGGCGGGTGCGTAGGTTTGCTTGGGCCAGCGTAGCCCAGGCCAGTGTGCCGGGTGCAATGGCCAGACCCGCGTGGCCGGACCACTCAACCAGGGCGGGTGCGCTGTTGGCCCAGACGGCCAGCAAGGTGGGCGTTTCGAGGTGCCAATACATGTGGCCTGCCACCCGCTGCATACGGCTGTGGGGATGGCGTGTGCTGCGGGCCATCAGGTTGAAGTCCTGCGTGGGGCCATTGATCAGTCTGCAATCCAGAGCCTGCGCGCCGTCAAATTCAAGCGGGTCGCTGGATGCGGTCAGGCTGTGGGTATGGCCGGATGCGCCCATGTGCAGGCGTACACCGGCACCGGACAGCACGGCAAACCAGCGGGTGATGCCCTCGAAGCGCGAAAACGGACCGTCTGCCTCTACCTGCGCCACCGACAGGCGCAGCGTCCAATCCTGCGGGTCGGGCCAGGTCAGTAGTTCGCGGGTGGTGCCGCCGCCGTTTTTCCAGGGGCTGGGCTGGGTGTTGGCCAGGGCGATGTACTGCCAGGCGGGAATGGTGTTCACAGCTGGAAATTCCCTTGCAGGCTGTAGCGCATGCCCGGATACACCAGACGCCCCTGGCTGGCCACCCGCGCGCCGCTGATGGTGCAGCGGGTGATGACCAGACAGGGTTCGCTGCGCTGAATGCCCAGGGCTTTGGCCTCGGTGGCTGTGGGCAGTGCGGCCTCGATGGTATAGCGTGCTTCGCTCAAAGGGGCGCAGGCGAACAGGTATTGCGTGGGGGTGGTGGTCTGAAAGTCCACCTGCAAATAGTCGGGCGCGGCAGCCGGGTTGACGTGGCGGTCTTCCAGCTGGATGGCAACGCCGTCTTCGTAATGCACCATCACCGAATGAAAGAGCCGCGCGCCTGCGCGCACCCCCAAGGCCTGCGCCAACACGCCGTCGGCTTTGACGGTCTCCAGCACCAGCACGGTGCTGCTATGGCGGTGCCCGCGCTCCAGCACTTCCTCGTGGATGTCACGCACCGCCAGCGTGCTGCTGATGCGGTGCCATTGCGCCACCACCGTGCCCGAGCCGCGTGTGCGGGTGAGCAGCCCTTCGGCGGCGAGTTCTGTCATGGCGCGGTTGACCGTCATGCGGCTCAGGCCGAACTGCTCTTGCAAGGCGGTCTCGCTCGGTACGGCATCGCCCGGACGCAAAGCACCGCTGTGGATCTGTGCTTTGACAAAAGTTTTGACCTGCTCGTAGGCCGGTACGTCGGTGCGTGACATGGTGGCGAAGCGCCTCAGGGTTTTCCCGCTAGTGTACAAGTTGTATAGACAACTACACTATCCTGACAAACCCTTAAATGCTGTTGTGTCACCCGGCACATTGGCGTTACCGAATCTGTTTTGACCATGAATGCCTCGCTCCCATCTTCTGTGCTGCCCCCATTCGCTACCGCCCAGGCCCGCCCGGTGCGCGCCCCGCGCGGCCCCCAGCTGAGCTGCGCCAACTGGCAAATTGAAGCCGCCTACCGCATGCTGCAAAACAACCTTGACCCCGAGGTGGCCGAGAACCCGGACCAGCTGGTGGTGTACGGCGGCATCGGCAAGGCCGCGCGCAATTGGGCTTGCTTTGACGGCATCATGGACAGCTTGCGCAAGTTGCAGCCCCATGAGACGCTGCTGGTGCAAAGCGGCAAGCCGGTGGGCGTGTTCCGCACCCACACCGACGCACCCCGCGTGCTGATTGCCAACTCCAACCTCGTGCCCAAATGGTCCACCTGGGAACACTTCAATGCACTCGACCGCGCCGGGCTCATGATGTACGGGCAGATGACGGCGGGCAGTTGGATTTACATCGGCTCCCAGGGCATTGTGCAAGGCACCTATGAGACCTTTGTCGAAGCCGGACGCCAGCACTACCAGGGTGATCTGAGTGGACGCTGGGTGCTGACGGCAGGATTGGGCGGCATGGGCGGTGCGCAGCCGCTGGCGGCCACATTTGCCGGGGCCTGTTCGCTCAACATCGAATGCCAGCAAAGCAGCATCGACTTTCGCCTGCGCACCCGTTACCTGGACAAGCAGGCCGCGAATCTGGACGAGGCGCTGGCGCTCATCGCCCACCACACTGCGCGCAAAGAGGCGGTGTCGATTGGGGTGTGCGGCAACGCGGCCGATCTGCTGCCCGAGTTGGTGCGCCGCGCCAAAGCCGGTGGCCCGCGCCCGGACATCGTGACCGACCAGACCTCGGCGCACGACATCATCAATGGCTATTTGCCTGCAGGCTGGAGCGTGGCGCAATGGAAGGCCGCGCAAAAAGACCCGGCGCAGCACGCCGCGCTCACGCAAGCCGCAGGCGAATCCTGCGCAGTGCATGTGCGCGCCCTGCTCGATTTTCATGCCATGGGTATTCCGACGGTGGACTACGGCAATAACCTGCGCCAGGTGGCCAAGGACTTCGGCGTAGCCAATGCCTTTGACTACCCCGGCTTTGTGCCAGCCTATGTGCGGCCGCTGTTTTGCAGGGGCGTTGGCCCCTTCCGCTGGGTGGCCCTGAGCGGTGACCCGGAGGACATCCGCAAGACCGATGCGAAGATGAAAGAACTCTTCCCCCACAACGCCGGCTTGCTGCGCTGGCTCGATATGGCCGGCGAGCGCATTGCCTTCCAAGGCCTGCCAGCGCGCATCTGCTGGATCGGCTTGGGCGAGCGACATCTGGCCGGTTTGGCTTTCAACGAGATGGTGCGCACTGGCGAACTGAAAGGCCCCATCGTGATCGGGCGCGATCACCTCGATAGCGGCTCGGTCGCCTCGCCCAACCGAGAAACCGAAGCCATGCAAGACGGCTCGGATGCGGTCAGCGACTGGCCACTGCTCAATGCCTTGCTCAACACCGCCAGCGGTGCGACCTGGGTCAGCCTGCACCATGGTGGCGGTGTGGGCATGGGCTACAGCCAGCACAGCGGCGTGGTGATCGTGGCCGACGGCACGCCTGAGGCCGCCGACCGCCTGGGCCGCGTGCTGTGGAACGACCCGGCCACCGGCGTCATGCGCCATGCCGATGCGGGCTACGCGATCGCCGAGCAATGCGCCCGCGAACAGGGCTTGAATCTGCCCATGAAAGCCCGCTGATATGGGCGAACCCATCACCATCCAACCGGGCGCGCTGACGCTGGAGCAGCTGATGGTTATCCACGCGGACGGTGTGCGTTTGCAGATACCGGATGCCAGCCGAGCCGCCCTGCGCGCCAGCCAGCAGGTGGTGCAGGACGCAGCAGACGGCGACGCCCCGGTCTACGGCGTTAACACCGGCTTCGGCAAACTGGCCAACCAGCGCATCAGCAAATCGCAACTCGCCGATTTGCAGTGCAATCTGATCCGCTCGCACTGCGTAGGCGTGGGCGAGCCCTTGGAGCCCGCCGTGATGCGTCTCATGCTGGCGCTCAAGGCCGCCAGCCTGGCGCGGGGCTATTCCGGCGTGCGCGAGGTGGTGGT
>RFRO01000131.1 GCA_009924455.1 Betaproteobacteria bacterium | reverse complement strand
CACTGAACAAATGTTTTTCAAGCCACAACGCAAAGAGACCGAAGACTACATTACCGGCCGTTTTGGTTGATTAGTTTTACCGAATTAGCCGCTCAACGAACCGCCCATTAGGAACCAACATGCCAGATAAGCACTTATCCACCCAGTTTGACAGCGAACTCACGGCTGTCTCCGCCGAGGTCATGGAGCTCGGCGGCCTCGTGGAGGCGCAAATTTTGCACGCCATCATGGCCTTGTCGGAATTTGATGTGGAGATCGCCCAGCGCGTGATGCACAACGAAGCCCGTGTCAACGAGATGGAAGTAGAGATTGACCGCGACATCTCCAGCATCATCGGACGCCGTCAGCCCACGGCGCGTGATTTGCGCCTGCTGATTGCCATCGCGAAAACCACGGCCAATCTCGAGCGCGCCGGTGATGAAGCCGAAAAAATTGCGCGCATGGTGGTCTCCATCATCAACGACGGCGCTCCTCGCTCGCTGCCTTCATTGGAGCTACGCATTGCTGCGGATCTGGCCTCGGGCTTGCTGCGCAAGGCGCTTGACGCATTTGCCCGCCTCGATGTGGAGGTCGCTTTGAGCATTCTCAAAGAAGACGATTTGATCGATAAAGAATTTGACGGCTTCGTGCGCAAACTAGTGACCTACATGATGGAAGATCCGCGGAAAATTTCCGCGAGCTTGGATTTGCTGTTCCTGGCCAAGGCACTGGAACGTATTGGCGACCACGCCAAGAACATCGCAGAGTTCATCATCTACGTGGTCAAGGGTGCAGACGTGCGTCACACCCCGATTTCGACGATTGAATCGGTTATCAAATGAGAAGCATGCCCGCGGTTCTGGTGGTGGAAGATGAGCCGGCGATCGCCGAGCTGATTGCCGTCAACTTGCGGCATAACGGGTTCCGTCCGACCTGGGCGATGGACAGTGCGTCCGCGCAGCGGGAAATTGACGCCGCGCTTCCCGACTTGATTCTCCTGGACTGGATGCTGCCTGGCGAAAGTGGACTCTCCCTGGCGAAGCGGTGGCGGGCGGAGCCCCGAACCAAAGAGGTTCCGGTCATCATGCTGACGGCACGTGGTGACGAGATGGACCGCGTGGCAGGTTTGGACGCCGGCGCGGATGACTACATGGCCAAACCGTTCTCGACCAAAGAGTTGCTGGCCCGGGTGCGCGCCGTGTTGCGCCGCCGTGGTCCTGATTTGTCCAAGGAGCGATTCACCGTAGCCGGTCTGACCTTGGACGCCGACACGCACCGTGTCAGTTACCTGGATGAACCTTTGAAGCTGGGGCCGACCGAGTTCAAGCTGCTGCAGTATTTCCTGGGACATGCCGAGCGCGTGCACAGCCGTGGCCAGTTGCTGGACAAAGTCTGGGGAGACCATGTCTACATCGAGGAGCGAACGGTGGACGTGCATGTGAAGCGTCTGCGCGAGGCCCTTGGAGCCGCCGGCGCCATGGTCGAGACCGTGCGAGGTGCCGGATACCGCCTCACGGCAAAGCCAGCAGCGGCCGAAACTTCGATGGCTGCTAAAGCCGGGGCATAGGGTCTGTCGGGTGACTCAAGCTTGCACAGACTGCTTGTCAGAGTGGTCTGGCAGGTGCTGCTCGCGACCGGCGCAACGGTGCTGGCCCGCTATTTTTTACCGCTGGACATGCATTGGGGCAGCCTCTGGTTGGGACTGTTCTGCGCGATCTCGCTGGCGGTCCAGGTGGTCGAGGCCAAGCAGGTTGCCAGGCTCGTCGAGTGGCTGCGAACGCCTGATGCGACGCTGCCCACGCGCTTATCGGCGCAATGGATAGAGCTGGCCACCTATGTGATTCGCCAGCGGCGTAAGCACAAAGACCGGCTCGCCCACAGCGATAAACGCCTGGAAGATTTTCTGGCAGCCATGCAGGCCTCGCCCAACGGCGTGGTGCTGCTGGACGCGGATGACCGTATCGAGTGGTTCAACCAGACAGCCGCCGAGCATTTCGATTTCGATCCCCGGCGCGATGCACAGCAGCATTTCACGAATCTGGTACGGGACCCGATCATCGCGGCTTACTTTGCCGCCCGCGATTTTCAGCACAGTGTGTTGATTGCGGGGAGGTCTCCCGGACGCTCGTCGGCGCAACGCATCTCGGTGCAGCTGCACGTGTACGGACAGAGTCGGAGCCTGCTGTTGTCGCGCGACGTCACAGCCATTGAGCAAGCGGAGGCTATGCGCCGTGACTTTGTTGCCAATGTGTCGCACGAAATCCGCACGCCGCTCACCGTTTTGGGTGGTTTTGTCGAGACCTTGCAAACCTTGCAATTGAGTGACGAAGAGCAGGTTCGGTATCTCGACCTGATGTCGCAGCAGGCGTCACGTATGCAATCGCTGGTGGATGATTTGTTGACCCTTTCCAAGCTTGAAGGCAGCCCGTTTCCTGCGGAGCACGGATGGATCCGCGTGGGCTCGCTGATGCGCCAATGCGCTGACGAAGGGCGCGCTCTGTCCAATCTGGTGTGGGGCAACGCGCAGGCAATCCATGTGGATGTCGACGCGGATGACGAAATCGCCGGATCGGAGACCGAATTGCACAGCGCCTTGTTCAATCTGGTGGGTAACGCAGTCCGCTATACCCCGGCGGATAAATCGATCCGGGTGACGTGGAGCCGCGACGCAAGCGGGCAAGGCGCTTTGACGGTGACGGACCAGGGCATCGGGATTGCGCCGGAACACATCCCCCGCTTGACCGAACGTTTTTACCGGGTGGATAGAAGCCGCTCGCGTGAGACCGGAGGAACGGGTCTTGGGCTGGCCATTGTCAAACACGTACTGCAGCGCCACGACGCAGAGCTGAAAATTGAAAGCACGCCGGGATCAGGTTCGTCGTTTCGGATGGTGTTGCCCGCGCACCGGGTGCGGGCAGAAGCAACCCGCTCAGCGGCGCTGGTAAAGCACGACTGAGTCGCGGTACACCACAAAGTGGCTGATCACCGCAGACTGCCGCCATTGCGTGAGATCGACGTGCGTTTCGGTTCTGTTGTCCTCGCCCACAGCTTGGACGAGTAACCAGGGGCAGCTCTCCAATTGCCACGGGCCGGCCAGCTTGACTTGGCCGTACCACCGAAGGGCGGCGATTTCGTGCCGATCCAGCCCGATGGCTTGTACGCATTGGCCATCTGGAATGCTGCGTTGCACCTGCAGCGCAAGCCCCCGGTAGCTTTGGGCAAAGTCCAGCAGCGGCATCCACAGGGTGGCCAGCAACAACCAGCACAAGGTCGCACCGCCTGCCGGTAAAACCAGCGTTTTCCAAATGGCTGTGCGGTGGCGTCCGCTGCGCCAGCGCACCAGTGCGCACCAGGCACCGCTGACCGCCAACGCGAGTACCAGTTCCCACCAGACGACACGGGGCACATAGTCCGGTAGCAGGCGCGCCACGTTGGCAGCGGGTGCCGCGGGAACCCCCGTATGCATGGCGACCCAGACCACCCAGATGATGATGCCGCAGACCGAGAAAAACAGGACCGCAAACCAATCCATCAGCGCGGCCATTTGCCGGTTCATGGTGACCAGCGAAAAGGCCGCTAGCGCCGCAAGGGGCGGCAGCGCCAACAACAAGGTCGTGTCCGCGTTATCAAAGCGCAGGCTGGCCAGGCAGATGATGACGACACAGTACAAGGGCCAGGCCAAGTGGCGGTTGCTGTTCCAGTTCCACAGCTGGCGGCGCCAACTCCACAGCGCCCAGGCACTGATGGGCCAAGCCGGCCACATGAACCAGACCAGCATTTGCAAGTAGCCGTTCCATTGAACCTCGGCCAGGACAAAAGGATAAGTGGGTGACTGCCACAGCCCCCCGGCATGGGCAACAAAGCCGGACGCTAGGCTGCAAGCAGCGATCAGCCAAAGCCCCTTGGGGTCCTGCAGCCGCATGTCGTCGCCCTGCGCTGCGTGGGCCTGTCGCCATTCCAGCACCGCGCCCCCGATGCCCAGCATGAGGGCGACTTCAGGCGCTCCACACAGGGTCAGGCCGAGCACTCCGGTGCTGACCGCAAGCGTGCCCTGCCAAGGCCGATACGGGCGGATGCAATAGCCCAGGAACAGCAGCGCAGCAAGGGCCAGCTGTGCGACTGCCGGCGTGGCTTCATGGCCCAGCTTGGCCAGGCCCAGGCAGGCGATCAAGGCGAGCAGCCCGCCGTCCGCCAGCGCGCGGGCGTAGT
The DNA here is from genome assembly GCA_009924455.1 of Betaproteobacteria bacterium. GTDB lineage: Bacteria > Pseudomonadota > Gammaproteobacteria > Burkholderiales > Burkholderiaceae_C > Allorhodoferax. Next base: position 1,664 of record RFRO01000131.1, on the reverse strand, counting down.
CCTTGGGCTTGGCTTCGCCGCCGAACGCAAAGGGCACCGGCTGGGCGGCGCGCGCGCGCGCCAGGTAATAACTGCCGTACCAGGTGCAAGCCAGTGCCAGTACCAGCAACACCATGAAGGGCAGGCGTGCCGCCATATCGGGCGGTACTACCGGGGTCAGCAGCTTCAAACTGGCCGCACCGAGCCAATAGGGCAGTAATCCCGGGTGTTCGGTTGGCATCCCAGCCAGCGTAAGTTGGAGCCAGCTGCTGTGGCCACGGGCTATTTCGCCCATGTGTGCCACGGCTACGACGTCGTCATTGCGCCAGGCATCCCGGCCGACAAATCCCGCCAGAACATAGACCGTGCACACCAGCATCAGCACCGAACGGGCGAGTCTGCGCACAGCGTCCTGCGAAACAAGTGCCGGGCTGGTGGGGCTCATGGTCGATGGTGGATAGGCATGTCAAAAGAAAAAAGGCAACACGGAGAACCGGGTTGCCTTCATGGGCCGGGGTTGTGGCCATCCGATTCGGATGAAGCCACTGCCGCTGTGTTTATTTGACGGCAGTTTTCCCGAACCGGTTGCGGAAGCGCTCCACACGGCCGCCCATGTTGTCTACCGACTTCTGGGTTCCGGTGTAGAAAGGATGCGATTCGCTGGATGTATCCAATTTGTACAAGGGCAACTCGCGGCCGTCGTCCATTTTGATCATCTCTTTGGTGTTGGCGCAGGACCGTGTCACGAACTTGAAGTTGTTGGACAGGTCGAGGAAACAGACCTCGCGGTAGTTGGGGTGAATGCCGTCTTTCATCATGTGCTCCATCGCTTGCGCCAGCCGCACCGGGCCCTCGGGCAGATACTGCCCAATCCCAAGTCCGTTGTACTTAGCGCGAAAAGCCTTCGATTATAGGTGTTCGGGTGATGGCGGGGCCTGCAGGCCTCAGCCGCCGCGCCGCATCATGTCAAAAAACTCGCTGTTGGTCTTGGTTGCACGCATCTGCTTGAGCACCATTTCCATGGACTCCACCTCGTCCATGCTGTACAAGAATTGCCGCAGGATCCGGGTTTTTTGCAGAATTTCGGGTTGCAACAGGAGTTCTTCGCGGCGGGTTCCGCTGCGGTTGAGCTGGATCGACGGGAAAACCCGTTTCTCGTACAGGCGGCGGTCCAAATGGATTTCTGAGTTGCCGGTGCCCTTGAATTCTTCAAAAATCACCTCGTCCATGCGGCTGCCCGTGTCGATCAGGGCGGTGGCGATGATGGTCAGCGATCCGCCTTCTTCCACATTGCGTGCCGCGCCTAGAAAACGTTTAGGCCGTTGCAGTGCATTGGCGTCGACGCCGCCGGTCAACACTTTGCCGCTGGAAGGGACCACGTTGTTGTAGGCCCGTGCCAGGCGCGTGATGGAGTCAAGCAGGATCACCACGTCTTTCTTCAGCTCGACCAGGCGCTTGGCGCGCTCAATCACCATTTCAGCGACGTGCACGTGGCGCGCAGCGGGCTCGTCGAACGTCGAGGCGATCACCTCGCCCTTGACGGTGCGCTGCATCTCGGTAACCTCTTCAGGCCGCTCGTCGACCAGCAGCACCATCATGTGGATGTCGGGGTAGTTGGCCGAAATCGCGTGCGCGATGTGCTGCATCATCACCGTCTTGCCGCTTTTGGGCGGCGCCACCAGCAA
>RFRO01000014.1 GCA_009924455.1 Betaproteobacteria bacterium | reverse complement strand
CGAGGACGAAGACGCCTGGCTGCAAATTTGGGTGGACTTTGAAGCCGGCGAAGACAGCGGTTTGGCCAGTGCGCTGTTGGCCCGCGATGCGCCGCAATCCGGCGCGGGCAGCTACCGCGCCTTCACCACCGCGTATGACCGCGAGGCCAGCGCCAACAGCCTGGTGCGCGCCGCGCAATTGACCGAGTTGCGCGCCACGCTGGACACAGCGGTGGCGCAGACTGGCATCAACCCGGCGCGGCTCGCGCGCGCACTGCAAGCGCTGCTGGCGCAGCCCCTGGACGACGGCTGGGACAGCGGGCAGGAAAGCGGGCTGATCGACGGGCGGCGGCTGGCGCAGCTGGTGGCCAGCCCCACCGAGCGCCGCCTGTTCCGCACACCGCACCAAACCCCGGTAACCGACTGCGTGGTGGGGCTGCTGCTGGACTGCTCGGGCTCGATGAAGCAACACATGGCGCAACTCGCGCCCCTGCTCGATGTGCTGCTGCGCGCGCTGGAGCTGGCCGGCGCGCATACCGAACTGCTGGGTTACACCACCGGCGCCTGGAACGGCGGGCGGGCCATGCGCGACTGGCGCCGCGCGGGCAAACCGGCGGCACCGGGGCGGCTCAATGAGCTGTGCCACATCGTGTTCAAAGTCAGCGAGACGCCTTGGCGGCGCGGCAAAAGCGGCGTGGCCGCGCTGCTCAAACCCGAGCTGTTTCGCGAATGCGTGGACGGCGAAGCCTTGCGTTGGGCGGCGGCGCGCCTGGAAGCCGTGCAGGCGCAGCGCCGCATCCTGCTGGTGTTCTCCGACGGCAGCCCCTGGACGGCGAAGCCTTGCGTTGGGCGGCGGCGCGCCTGGAAGCCGTGCAGGCGCAGCGCCGCATCCTGCTGGTGTTCTCCGACGGCAGCCCCATGGACGGCGCAACCGTGCTGGCCAACGACACGTATTACCTGGACCGCGATCTGCAAGCGACGGCCGCGCGCATCGAGCGGGCGGGCCAGATTGAACTGCGCGGCGTGGGTTTGGGGCTGGATTTGAGCGCGTTCTATGCGCGCAGCGTGGTGCTGGACATGCAAAACCACCGCAGCGCGCACACGCTGGGCGAGATCCTGACGCTGCTACGGCCGCGCGCCTGAACCCGCCGGGCCGCAGGGCGCAAAAACGCGCACCGTGCAGCGTGCGCACACATCGGCAGCGAGGCGGTTTTTGAGGATGGCCAGCGTGTCCTGCCCGGCGCGGAAAAAGTGGCTGGAACCGATCTGGTCGTACACGCCGCTTTGGCGCAGCGTGGTCATGGGCTCATCTTTCAAGTGGGTGATGTAGAGCGCGCCGCCCAGCGCCTTGCGCCGCGCTGCCTCTTGCGCCAACATGTGTGCGCCACCCAGGTCGATGAAGTTGATGCCGGAGGCGACCAGCAGCACGTGGCGGTGCGCGGGGTTAGCTTCATCAATGGCCTGAAAAGCTTCTTGCAGGTGGTTGACCGCGCCGAAAAACAACGAGCCATTGATGCGCACGATCTTGAGCTGCGGGCAATCGGGCAGGCCGGTATCGGTGCTGAATATCGGCGTGCTGCGCCCGGGTACGGGTTTGACGTCTTCCACGCCGGGCTGCGAGGTGCGGCGCAAATACAAGATGAGCGACAAGCCAACGCCAACGTAAATCGCAAATTCCAGCTGAAGCGTGAGCGTGGCTAAAAACGTGACCAGCAACACGCCAAACTCGCTGCGGCTGGCGCGCCAGGTTTCCACAATCTGCGTGGTGTCGATCAAACCCCAGGCGACCACAAACAAAATGCCCGCCATCGCGGCGGTGGGAAGGTACTGCGCCAGCGGGGCCAGGAACAACATGATGAGCAGCAAAAACCCGGCCGAGAACACCGCCGCCAGCGGCGTCTGCGCCCCTGCCACATAGTTCAATCCGCTGCGGTTGAAGGAGCCGCTGGATGCGTAGCCCGAGAAAAATGCGCCGACGATATTGGACAGGCCCTGGCCGATGAACTCCTGGTTGCCGTCGATCCGCTGGCCGCTGGACAAGGCCATGGCGCGGGCGATGGACACCGCCTCCGTGAGCGCCAACAGGGCCACGGCGGCGGCAATCGGGGCAATGCGCTGCGCCGTGTCCCAGGACCAGTCCGGGCTGGACAGGGGCGGAAAGCCGATGCGCAAAGCGCCGATGCTGCCCAAGCCAGTGGCCTGCGGACCCAACCAGGCGTTCAGTGCCCCGGCCAATGCACTACCGGCAACCATGCCCACAATCATGTGCGGCAGCCGCGGCCACAGGTATTTGGAGAGCGCGCACACCAACAGCGTCGCCAACGCCACCAGAAAAATCCAGGGCTGGACCTCGGCCAGGTGCGCAAAAAGGCCCTGCAAAACCGCAGCCACCGAAGCGCCCCGGGGAATCGGCAGGCCAAAGAAGTTTTTTACCTGGCTGGCGGCAATCAAGACCGCAGCGCCCGAGGTGAAGCCCACCACCACCGTGTGCGACACAAAGTTCACCAGCGTGCCCATGCGCAAAATGCCGAGCAGCAACTGGAACACGCCAACGAAGAAGGTGAGCGTCAGCACCAGCGCCACAAACTGCGGACTGCCCGGCTCGGCCAGCGGGCTCATGGTGGCGAACACCACAATCGAGATCGCCGTGGTCGGCCCCGACACCAGATGCCAGGACGAGCCCCACAGCGCCGCAACCACCGCCGGCAGCATCGCGGCATACAGGCCGTACTCGGGCGGCATGCCCGCAATCGTGGCGAAAGCCACGCCCTGGGGCACCAGTATCAAGCCGCCAGTCAAACCGGCCAGCACATCGGCACGCAGACTATCGCGGTTGACGCGCGGCCACCAGCGCAAAAAAGGCAGCAAGCGAAGCAAAAGTGGATGCATAAGACGCAAATTATGAAAAGTCGGGGCCTAGGGCAAACCCGCGCATCGGTGCCATAGCAGGCCTGCACAGTAACAGCAAAGCCGCTGCGCATGCATTCGGGCAGTATTCAAAAAAGTGAGCGCTGACAGGGCCTGCGCGCGCAAACAGCACGGCTTTGGGGCGGCAACGCGCTGTTTATGCGCCCTATCGTCTGGCTTGGGCTGGCACTATAAATGCATCCAACTGGCACTAGTCGCATCCCAGCGGCGCATACAAACTCATAAGCTCATGCAAGGGGGTTGTGTGAAGAGGCATAGCATGCCATTCGCATTTCGCAAACAATTTTCCAATGAAAGGTTTTCTCATGAACAAGACCGTGCTCGCGCTGCTGCTTGCCGCCACTGCGATTAGCAGCTTCGCCCAGGCCAAAAGAGAGGTCACATTTGCCCACCAGGACATGGTGCTGCCCTACCGCATTGCCATGGAGTCCGGCGAAATTGAGAAAGCCACCGGATACAAGATCAACTGGCGCATGTTCGGCGGCGGTGGTGACGTGATCAAGGCCATGGCCTCCGGTGACGTGCAAGTGGGCGAAGTCGGCTCCAGCCCACTGGCTGCAGCCACCAGCCAAGGGCAAGATGTCAAGCTGGTCTGGATTCTGGACGACATCGCCGCATCGGACACCCTGGTCGCCCGCAACGGCTCCAACATCAATGGATGGAAAGACCTGGTCGGAAAGAAAGTCGCTGTGCCTTTTGTGTCCACCGCCCACTACTCGTTGATGGTCGGCATGAAGCTCGAAGGCGTGGATGCCAAGTCGGTGAACGTGATGAACATGCGCCCGCCCGAAATCGCGGCCGCCTGGGAGCGTGGTGACATCGACGCATCTTTCATCTGGGATCCGGTTCTGTCCAAAATCCGCCGCACCGGCAAAGCCATCGCCAACTCCGGTGACGTGGGCAAGAAAGGTTACCCGACGTTTGACGGCCTGGTCGTGAATGCCAAATGGGCGGCTGAAAACAAAGACTTCGTGGTCGCCATGATCAAAGCCATTGCCAAAGCGGACGCCAACTACCGCGCCAATACCGCCAAGTGGGCCGTGGGTTCGCCCGAAGTCAAAGCGGTTGCCAAGTGGACCAAGGCCGACGAAAAAGACGTGCCTGAAGCAATGGCCGCCTTTGGTCTGCCCGACGCCGCCACGCAAATGTCGGCCACCTGGTTGGGTGGCGGTGCGGCCAAGACCCTGGCCAATACCTCTGCGTTCTTGAAAGAGCAAGGCCGCCTGCAAGAAGTCAAGCCGGACTACAGCGCCTTCGTAGACACCAGCTACCTCAAGGAAGCCATGAAGTAAGCTGGCGCGATGCCAGCCCCAGGGGCGACTCTTCACCGGGTCCGCCCCTTTTTTTAATCCCCGCAGGATCACAAACCATGCCCGTCCTAGAAATCAAGAATCTCACGGTGAACTACGCCGTCAAAGGGGGGACGCTGCAAGCGCTTGCGCCGGTCAACCTGACGATGCAAGGGGGCGACTTTGTCGTCGCGCTTGGCGCATCGGGTTGCGGCAAGACCACGCTGCTCAATTGCATTGCCGGTTTTTTACCGCCCTCCAGCGGTGAGGTGTTGATCAATGGCACGCATGTCGAAGGCCCCGGCGCAGACCGTGGCGTGGTGTTCCAGAAGCACGCGCTGATGCCCTGGCTATCCGTCATCGACAACGTCTGTCTGGGCCTGCGCATGCGCGGCATAGGCAGCGCCGAGCGGCGGCGGATTGGCGAGGAAAAGCTGGGCCTGGTGGGCCTGGAAAAGTATGCGGACCGCGCGGTGTACGAGCTCTCAGGCGGCATGCAGCAGCGCGTGGGCATCGCCCGCGCATTGGCCAGCGACCCCGAGGTGCTGCTGATGGACGAGCCCATGGGCGCGCTGGATGCCTTCACCCGCGAAACCGTGCAGGAAATTTTGCTGCAGGCCTGGGCCAAGTCCAACAAAATGGTGTTCTTCATCACCCACTCGGTGGAAGAGGCGCTGTTTTTAGCGACCCGCCTGATCGTGATGAGCCCCAGCCCCGGCCGGATCACGCACACGTACGACGATGTGCCGTTCTCGCGCCAGTATTTGGAGCACGGCGACCCGCGCAAAGTGAAGTCCGAGCCCGAGTTCATCCGCCTGCGTGAAGAAGTCCTGTCCATCATCCACCAACGCGAGGCTGTCCATGTCTAACGCATCCACCCCCGCGCTCAAAACCAGCGCATTCAAAATTCCTGGTGAAGGCTCCAGCGCCTTCATCACCACGGTGACCATCGCCGCATTTTTTGTGCTGTGGTTTGTGTCCACCAACATGGGCTGGATCAAGCCGATCTTTTTGCCCTCACCGCAAGCCACGTTCCAGCAGTTTTACGAGTACCTGACCGGCACCGCCAACGACAAACCGCTGTGGCAGCACTTTCTGGCCAGTTTGCTGCGCGTCTTTGCCGCATTCACGCTGGGTTGCCTGACGGCGATTCCCGTCGGTATTGCCATGGGCATGTCACGCTTTTGGCGCGGCATATTCGACCCGCCCATTGAGCTGCTACGCCCACTGCCGCCGCTGGCGTACCTGCCACTCATCATCATCTGGTTTGGCATTGACGAGCTACCCAAAGTGCTGCTGATTTACCTCAGCTGCTTTGCGCCCTTGGCCATGGCTGCGCGCTCCGGCATGCGCAGCGCCTCGCAAGAGCAAATGAACGCGGCCTATTCCATGGGTGCGAGCTACAGCCAGGTGATCTGGCATGTGGTGCTGCCCGCCGCGATGCCCGAGATTCTGGTGGGCATGCGTATCTCGATCGGCTTCGGCTGGAGCACGCTGGTGGCCGCTGAAATGGTCGCGGCCAATGTGGGTCTGGGCCAGATGGTGCTGAACGCGTCCAACTTTTTGCGCACCGACATCGTGGTGATGGGCATCATCGTCATCGGTTCGGTGGCCTTTGCGTTTGATTTGCTGATGCGCTGGGTCGAGAAGAAGGTTGTACCTTGGAGGGGGCGGATGTGAGCACGCCACGCGAATTTTTCAAACCCATCACCGGCTCGGTGATGCCGCGCTTTGCCGGACTGGCCACGCTGATGCGCCTGCCCTATGTGCAAAAAACCGATGCCGAATTTGCCGATGTCGAGATCGGCCTGGTCGGCATCCCCTGGGACGGCGGCACCACCAACCGCCCTGGTGCGCGCCACGGCCCGCGCCAGGTGCGCGACATCTCCACCATGATCCGCAACGTCAACCGCGCCAGCGGCATCGCGCCCTTCACGCTTTGCAATTGCGCGGACCTCGGCGATACGCCGGTCAACCCGGTGGATCTGATGGATTCGTTGGCGCGCATCGAGACTTTCTTCAGCGGTGTCTGCGCCGCGGGCATTGCGCCCTTGTCCGTGGGCGGCGACCATCTGGTCTCGCTGCCCGTCATGCGGGCCATCGTCAAGCACACCGGCCCGCTGGGCATGGTGCACTTTGATGCGCATACCGACACCTGGGACGGCTACTTCGGTGGCTTCAAGTACACCCACGGCACGCCGTTCAGGCGCGCCGTGGAAGAAGGTTTGCTGGACCCCAAACGCACGGTGCAAATCGGCATCCGCGGCGCGCTCTACAGCGACGCCGAAGACACTTGGGGCCAGGAGCAAGGCATCCGCGTGATCGACATCGACGAGTTCAACACGCTGGGCGTAGCGGGAACGATTGCCGAAGCCCGCCGCGTGGTGGGCGATGGCGCGACCTACGTCAGCTTTGACGTGGACGCGCTCGACCCGGTCTACGCCCCCGGCACTGGTACGCCCGAGATCGGCGGCATGACCACGCTCGAAGCCCAGCACATAGTGCGCGGCCTGCGCGGCCTGAACCTGATCGGCGGCGACGTCGTTGAAGTCTCGCCCCCGTTTGACCCCAGCGGCAACACCGCGCTGGTGGGCGCAACCATGCTGTTTGAGATTTTGTGCGTGTTGGCCGAGAGTGTGCGGGGGCGCAGGGGTTAGGGCGTTGCGCTACGCAGGCTTGACCCCGATTGCCTGCACCACCGCCCCCAGCCCGGTGTGGAACACACCTTCCACGACATCGCGCTCCAGTTCTACCAAATGCACAAAGTCCAAACCAGGCAGTTCAGCGCGCAGTGACGCTGCGGTTTGCATCAGCTCCACCGACTTGCCGCCACCCGTGCCGTGCTGAATCTGTGCGGGCGTGTAGGCCTCCAGCAGGAACACGCCGCCGGGTTTGAGCGCGGCCAGCACCTTGCGGTACAAGGCTTGGCGGATGGCGGGGGGCAGTGGGCAGAAAATGGAGACGACGCCATCCCATGTGTTTTCGCCGAGTTCGTAATGCGCTAAGTCGGCATGCACCCAATGGGCCACCACACCACGCGAATCGGCCAGCGCTTTGGCCTTTGCCAGCCCCACTTCCGAGCCGTCCACGCCTGTGACCGCATAGCCCTGCTGCGCCAGAAACACCGCGTTGCGGCCCTCGCCCTCGGCCAGACTCAGAACCTCACCCTTGGGCAAGTGCGCAAAGTTGACGGTCAAAAAGGTGTTGGGCTCAGTGCCGTAGGCATATTCTTCGGCGCTGTAACGTTCATCCCACATGGTATTTCTCCTGGTCGGGGTTGCGCCACACCGACCTGGCGGGGCCATGGCATTGGAACAGGCTTTCATCCTGTGCCCATACCCGGGACAAACTTAAAAGCCGGCTACTGCGCCTTGGCTATCGCCTTCTTCAAGTCCCGGTATTCCTCGCACGAAAAGGTGCAAATTTTGTCTAGAGCAGCCAGGTGCTCTTTGGCCTTATCCAACTGGCCCAACTGGATGTAGGCGATGCCGATGTATTCATGCGCGCCTTTGTGTTTGGGATCCAGCGTCAGGGCCTGTTTGTACGCAAGGAGTGCTTCGTCATATTTGTTTTGGTTGCGCAGGCTGTAGCCCATCAAATTGAAGCCGTCGGCGTTGCGCGGATTGGCCACCGTGTAGGTCTCCAGCACGGCCAGTGCCGCTGGCCAGTCTTTGCGGGCAATCGCAGTTTTGGCTTTTTCCAATTCGAGGTCACGGGGTGTTGGCGGGCTGCTGTCGCCAGCGAAAGCGACGCTGCTGGCGAGCACGCAGATGCCCATGCATAAACGAAACAGATTCATAGGGTTCTCTTCAAAGTGTGGGGTAGTGAGACAAAAGCCCGCGTGCGAGCGCTCCAACTCTAGCGCGCTACGGTGTCGCCCGGCGCTTGTATGGGCAATGCGCAAGCCACCCGCAAGCCCACCTTACGCACCGCCCCCCGCGCCCGCGCCAGCTCTTCCACCGCACGGCCCAGGGATTCGATGCCGCTGGTGATCAGGCCGGCCGGAATCGACGACAGGCGCAGGCGGAAGTAGTTGCAGGGGTAGGGCGGGTTCTGGAAAAACACATCGCCGGCTTCGATCAACACGCCGTGGCTGCGGGCAATCAGGCCGAGTTCGGCGGCGTCGACCCAAGCCGGGGCCTGGACCCAGAGCGACGCGCCGCCGGAGGGCAGCGTGTACGAAAAATCCGGCAGATGCGTGGCCAGCGCGGCGGCGGCGAGTTGCATGCGCTCTTGCATGGCGGCGTTGACACGGCGGGCGTGGGTCTCGTGGTGGCCCAGCGACAAAAACAGAGCAAAGGCATGCTGCAAAAACGCGCTGGGATGGCGCAGCATGGCGTGGCGCAGTTCGCGCAGCTCGGCGATCAAAGCACGCGGCGCAACAATGTAGCCAAGGCGCAGCGAGGGCGACAGGCTTTTGGACACCGAGCCCACGTAAATCACCCGCCCGACTTTGTCCAGACTTTTGAGCGCGGGCATGGGCTGGCCCTGGTACAGGTTTTCAGCCTCGTAATCGTCTTCAATGACCACAAAGTTTTTGCGCTCTGCCTGCGCCAGCAAAGCCGTGCGCCGCTCCATGCTCAGCGTGTGGGTGGTGGGGCTTTGGTGCGAAGGGGTGACAAAGCAATAGTCCAGGCGCGGTAGGTCGTCCACGATCAAACCGTGCGCATCCACCGGCAGCGGCACAAACTGTGGCGCCCGCAAGGCAAAGCTGTTGCGCGCGTGCGGATGACCCGGCTCCTCCAAGCCCACGCGCTGCTGCGTATCAAACAGGGCCTCGGCCAGCAGGTAATAGGCGTGCTGCGCGCCGACCGTGATCAAGATCTCTTCGGGCAGCGCGAACACGCCGCGCTTGGGCAGCAGGCGCAGGCGGATTTGCTCAATGACCTCGGGCACGTCGCTGAGCTCAAAGTCCGGCGTCCACTGCGGCAGGTGCGAGCGCGCCAGGCTGTGGACGCAACATTCGCGAAACGCCTCCGAGGGAAAGAGCAGCGGGTCGTAGGTGCCGTAAACAAAGGGGTAGCGGTATTGGCGCCATTGGTCCGGCTTGGCCAGGGTGCGTTGATCAACGAGCGAGCGCACGACCCGGGCACCCCAATCGGGCTGCGCGCGCTCAGAGCCGGGGCGCTGCGCGGGGACAGCCGGGTCAGCCACCGCACCATGGGGTACGCCTTGGGGCATGTCCAGTCCGCTGGGCGAGGGAACCACAAATACGCCGCTGCGCGGGCGGGACTCCAAAAAACCGTCGTCCATCAGCTGGGTGTAGGCGGCTGTCACGGTGTTGCGGCTCAGACCCAGCAGCGTTGCCAGCTCGCGCGACGATGGAAGCGGTGCCCCGCCGGGCAGACGCCGGTCCAAAATGGCCTGTACCACCGACAAACGCAGGCGCTGCTGCAGCGGCAGGGCGGGTTTGTCGGGCAGGGCGAACAGGGTTTCCCACTGCGCGCCTTTGGTACGTGGGTGCGCTGACATGGGGCCAGTATAGGTACTGGCACCTCCCCGGCTGCTGGTGCTGGCACAGGCGAATGGTGGGAACTGGCTCTTTCAGGCTCCGGCTGGCCTGCCTATGCTCTGGGCTTCTGCTTTTGGAGTACTGCCCATGACTGCTGCCATCACGGTTGCCACCCTCGAGGCCTTCAGCGCCGCCTGGAACCGCCACGACATCGACGCGCTGATGTCTTTTATGCACCCCGACTGTGTGTTCCTGACTGCCGCCGGCGACCAGGCCTGCGGCACGCGCCACAGCGGCACCGAGGCCGTGCGCAAGGCATTTGCAGGCGCCTGGGCAGCGGTACCCGATGTGCAGTGGACCAAGGGCAAGCACTTTGTGCATGGCGACTTTGGTGTGTCGGAATGGACGTTTGAAGGCACCGCAGCCGATGGCAGCCGGATTGAGACCGACGGCGTCGACCTGTTCACCTTCAAAGACGGCAAAATTCTGGTGAAAAACGTGTTCCGCAAAGCCCGCCCCAATATCCCCGCCGCCAAATAAAACCCTGCGGCCACGCCACGCCATGAGCACCACCACCGCCCCCCACGCTGCCCAGCAAGCCTACGACCCGCGCTACGACCCGCTGGTGGACGCCAACCCCGGCGCGGGACGCGCCTACGCGCCCACCTACTGGGTGGCGAGCGCCGGCACGCAGCCAGAAGACGATGGCCCGGTTGGCGGCGACATGGACGTCGATGTGGTGGTGATCGGTTCCGGCTCCACCGGCATGTCCACCGCGCTGTACCTGGCGCAAGACCACGGCATCCAGGCCGTGGTGCTGGAGGCGAACCAGACCGCGTGGGGCTGCTCCAGCCGCAGCGGCGGCCAAGGGCAAAACGCCAGCGGCCGCCTGACCCGCTCGCAGTGGATTGAACGCTGGGGCCTGGAAACCGCCAAAAAGCTGGACACCGAGATCCGCACCGGCTTTGAAAATTTCCGCCAGCTCACGCGCGAGATCGATTGCGACGCATTCGACGGCGGGCATTTGTATGTGGCGCACCGGCCCGAAAAAGTGGCCTACTTGCAAGAACAAACCCGGGTGCGGCGGGAGATTTTTGGCTACGACACGCAGATGATGAGCGCGGAAGACCTGCGCGCCAATTACTGCGACGAACGCGACGCGGCAGCCGCCATGTGGGAGCCCGAAGGCGTGGGCGTGCATCCGCTCAAATTCACCTTCGGCCTGATGCGCAAGGCCCGTGCGTTGGGCGTGAAGATCCACACCGCCAGCCCGGTGCAGGGCTGGCAAACCATTAACGGCGTGCACCACCTGCGCACGCCCGGCGGCACGGTGCGGGCCAAGCGCGTGGTGCTGTGCACCGGTGGCTACACCGGCCAGGGCGCAAGCCCGGTGCTGCGCAACAAGATTCTGCCCATCCTCTCCAACTCAGTGGTCACCCGGCCGCTGACCGATGCGGAACTGAAAGCCACCAATTTCCGCTCGCAAACCTTTTTGACCGATACCCGCACGCTGCGCTTCTACTACCGTCTGCTCAGTGACAACCGGCTGCAACTGGGCAGCCGAAGTTCCATCACCGGGGCCGATGCGCAAGAACCCAAGCACCTGAAGCTGCTGACCGACGCGATTGCCCGCAAATTCCCGCCACTGGCCGGCATCCCTATCGATTACTCCTGGTGGGGTTGGGTGGATGTGAGCCACGACATGATGCCGCGCATCACCCGGCCCGACCCGGCGCAAACCGTGTGGCACGCGGTGGGCTATGGCGGCAACGGCGTGTCGTTTTCCACCTGGGCGGGTAAGCGGGTGGCACAGCGGGTGGCCGGCAAAGACGGGAACGACGCGGTATTTGACCTGCCGATTTACAACTCGCCGCTGGAATACCCCAACTTCTTCAAGCTCTTCCGCGCAGAAGCTTTAGCGCCCTTACGGCGCCTGGGCCAGCAGTTCCTCTACAAGTGGTACTGGTGGCAAGACGAGATGTAAAAGAGCCCGGCGCACAGACTGGCTCGGCGACTTAATTCTTCGCCACGCGCTCACTTTTCCAGTACACGTCGTCGCCCGAGCTGCCGTCGCTGCGGTGGCGGTTGAGCACGCGAGCCATCACAAACAGCAAGTCTGACAAGCGGTTGAGGTACTGGCGGGGGTGCTCTTTCAAGGCCTCTTCATTACCCAAGGCGACCACCGCGCGCTCAGCCCGGCGGGCCACAGTGCGGCACACATGCGCCAGCGCAGCGGCACGGGTGCCAGCGGGCAGAATGAACTCCAGCAATGCGGGCAGGCCGGCATTGAACTCGGCCAGCGCCTGGTCCAGCGCCAGCACCGCTTCTTCTTTGAGCAGTTCAAAGCCGGGAATGGACAACTCGCCACCCAGGTTGAAGAGTTGGTGCTGGATCTCGGTCAAGACCGCGCGCATGCGCTCGGGCATGTCCTCACACAAAAGCACGCCGATGTGGGAATTGAGCTCGTCCACGTCGCCCATGGCGTGCACGCGCAAGCTGTTTTTGGAGACGCGGGAGTTGTCTCCCAGGCCGGTGGTACCTGCGTCGCCGGTGCGCGTGGCAATTTGTGTCAAACGGTTTCCCATGTCGATGTTCCTGTGAAAGTGGCATTATTGACGCTTTGCATATTCCGGGATCGCACCATGAACGCACCGCTGTCTGCACAACAGGCTTTTTCGCACGCCGCCATGCGGCATCCTCCCCAGGCCATGCTGGAAGAGTTGCGCGCGGCTTTTGGTCCGCAGTTTTCCAGCGCAGCCGCCGTGTGTGCGCAGCACGGGCGCGACGAGTCGGCTTTTGATGTACCGCCCCCGGGCGGCGTGGTGTTTGCGCAGAGCACGCAGGACGTGCAGCGCCTGCTGCAAATCGCCGCGCGCTACGCGGTGCCGGTGATTCCTTTTGGTGTGGGCTCTTCGCTGGAAGGGCATCTGCTGGCGGTGCAGGGCGGCATCAGCGTGGACATGGGGCGCATGAACCAGGTGCTGGCCATCCACGACGCCGATTTGACCGTGACTGTACAACCCGGCTTGACCCGCAAGCAGCTCAACGAAGCCGTGAAGTCCGCCGGCCTGTTCTTTCCGATTGACCCCGGCGCAGACGCCAGCATCGGCGGCATGTGCGCCACCCGCGCCAGCGGAACCAACGCGGTGCGCTACGGCACCATGCGCGAGAACGTACTCGCACTCGAAGTAGTGACCGCCAGCGGCGACGTCATCCGCACCGGAACCGGGGCGAAAAAATCATCGGCCGGCTACGACCTGACGCGCCTGATGGTGGGCAGCGAAGGGACGCTGGGTGTGATTACCGAAATCACACTCAAGCTCTATCCACTGCCCGAAGCCATCATGGCCGCGACTTGTGCGTTTGACAGTCTGGCCGACGCGGTCAACACCACCATCCAGATCATCCAGCTGGGTATCCCGATTGCGCGCTGCGAGCTGCTGGACGGCAACACGGTGCGCATGGTCAACCAGCATTCCAAACTGGGGCTGGTAGAGGGGCCCATGATGCTGATGGAGTTCCACGGCTCCCCCGGGGGCGTGCAAGAGCAGATTGCCGCGGTGCAGGAGATCGTGGCCGACAACCGGGGCCACGGCTTTCAATGGGCGCAAACGCCCGAAGAGCGCACGCGGCTGTGGACGGCGCGCCATAACGCCTACTTTGCCGGCGTCCAATCGCGCCCGGGCTGCCGCTGCATCACCACCGACACCTGTGTGCCGATTTCACGCCTGGCCGATGCGCTCTTGGATTCGGTGCAAGAAGCCACCGAGGCGGGTATTCCGTATTTCATGGTCGGCCACGTGGGCGACGGCAATTTCCACATGGGGTATCTGATCGACCCGGCCAACGCCACCGAGCGCGAAACCGCCGAGCGCCTGAACAGCCAGCTGGTTGACCGCGCGCTGCGCCTGGGCGGCACTTGTACCGGCGAGCACGGCATCGGCCTGCACAAAATGGACTTCCTCATCGCCGAGACCGGCGCTGGCGCAGTGGCCATGATGCGCAGCATCAAACAGGCGCTGGACCCGCTCAACATCCTCAACCCCGGAAAAATTTTCGCGCTGGATCAGGGCTAAGCGGCGCTTATTGCGCGTGGCGCAAAGGCAGCCGGTACACCCAGATGGACTTTCCTGCGGGTGTGGTCAGCTCGGTATGGGGCACGATACCCACGGCCTCAAAGTCCAGACTGACCAGCCAGCTACCTGCGCGCATACTCTGCGCTTTCTCCACCACGCGCGGCATGCTCTCGGGGCGCTGAAAAAGATACACCATGTCATAGGCAGCCCAGTCCACGGCCCACATATCGCCCCGCTGCAGCGTGGCCCAGGGGCACAGCGCTTTGCACAAAACAAAGAGACTACCGCTCCACTCCACGCCTTCCAACTGCGCCTTGGGGTAGGCCAGCCGCAAAGCGCGCAAGCCGTGTCCCAGCCCACAACCGGCGTCCAGCACGCGGGCGTTCTGGTCCAGCCGGATGATGGCGCGCAGGCCCACCAAAGCCTTGCGCGGTGTGGGGAACAAAGGCGCATCGGCCCAGGTGTTGATGGGGTACACCAGCAGCAACAACGCCAGCGGGAATAGCCATACCCAAGCGGCCAGATCGGATTGCGTGCCCAACACCGTCACCGCCAGCGAAATGGGAAAACCTGCAGCAATCGCCAACCTGCGCCACCAACTGCGGCCCATGGGACTGATGGCCACACCCACCATGGCGGCAATCGGGCTGGCCATGCCGGGGGACATGTCAGACTGCAGCAACCAGCGGAACACGGCCCAGCTCAAGCCCCAGCCGATCAATGCCGGCGCGGGCCAGGGCGGAACAAAACGCTGGAACACGAAAGGGTGCGCCGGTGGTCGCCGCACGCTAGCGGGCCACGTGGGGCGATAGGCGTTCGATCAGGCCGTTGAGCTCATCGAGCGATCCGAACTGGATACTCAGCTCGCCCATCTCGGTCAAGCGGCCTGCGCGTTTGACGCGTTTTTTGACCTTGATTTCCACCTGCGCGGCAAACAAATCGGATAGCTCTTCTTCCACGCGTTTGATGTCACGCGACTTCTCGCGCGCGGGTTTGACGGCCTTGAGCGAAAACTCGGCACCGAGTTTTTTCACCAGACTCTCGGCTTCGCGCACGGACATTTTTTTGGCCGCAATCTGGCTGGCGGCGCTGATCTGGTTGGCCTTGTCCAAGGCCAGCAGGGCGCGGGCGTGGCCCATGTCCAGGTCACCGGCCATCAGCATGGTTTGCACGGGATCCGCGAGATTCAGCAGGCGCAAGAGGTTGCTGGCCGCGCTGCGCGAGCGACCCACGGCTTGGGCGGCGGTTTCATGGGTGAGGCCGAATTCTTTGATCAGGCGCTGCAAGCCCTGCGCTTCTTCCAGGGGGTTGAGGTCTTCGCGCTGCATGTTCTCGATCAGCGACATGGCAGCTGCAGCCTCATTGGGTACGTTGCGTACCAGCACCGGCGCGCTGTCCAGCCCCGCCAGCTTGGCCGCGCGGAAGCGCCGCTCGCCGGCAATGATTTCGTAGACCGGACGCGAAGAGCCCTCCGGCCGGTGCAAGGCGGCGTACTCCTTGTCCAACTGGCGCACCAGGATGGGCTGCATGATGCCTTGCGCCTTGATGCTCTCAGCCAGCTCGTAGAGCGCGCCCTCGTCCATGTGGGTACGCGGTTGGTACATGCCCGGAACCATGTCGCTGAGCAAAAGGGTGTGCGGCTGGCCGGCGCCAAAGGCGCTGTCTTGCTGGCCGGGTGCATCGGGCACTTTGGGGCCGAGCAGCGCTTCCAGGCCCATGCCGAGTCCTTTGGGTTTTTTGGTGGCCATGGTGGTTTTCCTTCGAATGCTTATGGTTGTGTGTTCAAAAACTCGGCGAGCAGCGCGCGCCCTTGCGGCCAATCGCCCAAGCCGGAATCGGCATTGATGTGGCCCGCTTCGCCGCAGTCCATCCACTGCGCGCCCAAGGCGTCGGCAAAACTCTGCGCACGCGCCAGGCTGCAATAGGGGTCGTTGTGGCTGCCCAGCAAACGGCTGGGAAAGGGCAAATGCGGCAACACCAGCGGCGTCCAGCTGTGCAAGACCGCCGCCAGCGCGGGCTGCTGCGGGTCGCCAGGTGCCACCAGCAAAGCGCCGCGCACGCGGTGGGCCAGCCGGGTTTGCGCCGCCCAGGCCGCTACCAGCAGGCAACCTAGGCTGTGGGCGACCAAAATCACTTCCGTGGTCTGCGCCTGAACGACCTCTTCCAGCCGCATCACCCAGTCGCCGCGCAAGGGGTGCATCCAATCGTGTTGCTCCACGCGCAAGTCGCCGTACAACGCCTCCCAGCGGCTTTGCCAATGTGCGGGGCCGGAGTTTTGCCAGCCGGGCAGCAATAAAACGCGCGCAGGTGCCGACGATTCCATGGGCTTACATGCTCTTGATGCGCTGCACCATTTCCAGCGCAAAGGCCACAAAGGCCTGCGCGCCGCGCGACGCCGGGTCGAAGACCACGCCGGGCAGGCCGTAGCTGGGAGCCTCGGCCAGACGGACGTTGCGGGGTATCACCGTGTCAAACACCTTGTCGCCGAAGTGCGCCTTGAGCTGCTCACTGACCTGGCTTTGCAGCGTGATGCGGGGGTCGAACATGACGCGCAGCAAACCAATGATTTGCAAGTCATCGTTCAAATTCGCCTTGACCTGCTTGATGGTGTTGACCAAATCGGTCAGGCCTTCCAGGGCAAAGTACTCGCATTGCATGGGCACGATCACGCCGTGCGCACAGCACAAGCCGTTCAGCGTCAGCATAGACAACGAGGGCGGGCAGTCAATCAGCACAAAGTCGTATTCGCTGTCCACCGCCTGCAGGGCTGCTTTGAGGCGGCGCTCGCGCCGCTCCAGGCTGACCATCTCCACCTCGGCACCGGCAAGCTCACGGTTGGCGCCCAGGATGTCGTAGCTGCAGCCGGCTTGTGCCAGCTTGTCGCTGCGGCTGCGGGCCTGGGTGATCGTGGCTTCTTCCAGCAGCACGTCGTACACCGTCATTTCCAGCTGGCGCTTGTCGACGCCGGAGCCCATGGTGGCGTTGCCCTGCGGGTCCAGATCCACCATGAGCACACGCTGGCCGACCTTGGCCAGACCGGCGGCCAGGTTCACGGTGGTGGTGGTTTTGCCCACGCCGCCTTTTTGATTGGCTACACAGAATATTTTTGCCATGGATTACCCGCTGATCGACGTCTGAAAACGATGGCGCGCCGGGCTCATTGCGAAAGCGCCAGTTTGACGCCAAAGCCCAACAAAAACACCCCAGCCACGCGCTCGAGCCACTGGGCAACCCGGGGTTGGGCGCGGATGCGCTCGGCCAAAAAATGGGTCAAGAGCGTAGCGGCCAGACCATATAAAAAAGTAAGCGCCGCGATGGTGACAGCCATAAAGGCATAGGTCAACAAACCTTGTTCGGTTTGCGGATCGACGAACAGGGGGAAAAACGCCATGTAAAACAGAATTGCCTTGGGGTTCATCAGCGTGATCACCATCGCCTGGCGGAAATACTGGCGCGGCCGGATGTGGATGGCAGGCGCCGCGCCCGGCTTGGCACGCAACATATGCATACCCAACCAGGCCAGGTAGGCCGCGCCCACCCATTGCATCGCATGAAAAGCCGCCGGGTAATGCGACAAGAGCGCAGCCAACCCGGCCACGGCGCACCACATCAGCACCTGGTCGCCCGCGATCACGCCAAAAGTCGCGGCCAGCCCCCCCGGAATACGGCCCTTACCCGTGGACATCACCAGCGCCAGATTGCCCGGGCCGGGAATGAACAGAAACAACACAACAGTGGCGACAAAAGTGCCGTAATCGGTAACGCCGAGCATGGGAAATTCGCAAAGAGAGATTGGGGGAGCGAGAGAGAGTGTACGGCAGCGGATTTATGCCGCTTTTTTACGCATCCAGACCAGGCAGCGCTGCGCGTCCAAGCGGGGCACAACCAGAGGTTCCACGTCAGTCCACCCGCAAACCCGGGCAACACAAGGCAATAACCACGCCGGGCAGGCCCGCGCCGGAGCCCACATCTAAAACCGCATCGCAACCGGTGCGCCGGATGTGCGCCTGCAAAGGAAGCAGCACCGCCAGACTGTCCAAAATATGGTGGCTCAAAATGGATGGCGGGTCACGCAATGCGGTAAGGTTGTAGAATTGGGTCCATTTGGCGATCAAGGCCGCGTAGTCCAACAGGCCCTGCACCTGTGCTGGCGAAAATTCCAACGACAGCGCGACCAAGCCCGCGCGCAAGGGCGCCTCTAGCGCCGACGGGGTCAAAGCGCCTCCACGCCGGGCGTCAAACTTCCCACCGCATCGGCCACGTCGGCACCGACTTCAGCGCCCTCATCGGGCACCGTGCCCAAGCGGGCAAAGCCTTTGAAGTTCCCTTTTTTCAGGTGAATCAGCAAAAGGGAGATGGTGGCCGGCGTGATGCCCGACAAGCGCGAGGCTTGTCCCAGGGTCTCAGGCCGGTGCTGACTCAGGCGCTGGCGCGCCTCAAAACTCAGAGCCGTCACCTGCAGGTAGTCCAGCTCGGGCGGCAGACGCAGGTTTTCATAATGCGCGGCGCGGCCCACTTCTTCGCGCTGGCGGTCGATGTAGCCCGAATATTTGGCCGCGATCTCCACCTGCTCCACGATAGCCAGCCGCAGCAACTCGACGTCATCCTGCGCCGCCGGCTCCGACAGGGCCGGGTTGGCAAACGCGCCGTCTTTCAGGCGCATCAAATCCACATAGGCCACATCGGGCCGGCGCAGCAAATCCATGAGGGTGTATTCGTGTTCCATGGGCTTGCCGAGAAGCGCCACCGCATCCGCCTGCGGCACCTTTTGCGGACTGACCCAGGTGGATTTCAAGCGCTCTGTTTCACGTGAAACTGCGTCGCGCTTGCGGCTGAAAGCGTCCCAACGGGCGTCGTCTACCAGACCCAGCTTGCGGCCTGCTTCGGTGAGGCGTGCGTCCGCGTTGTCTTCACGCAATTGCAAACGGAACTCGGCGCGGCTGGTGAACATGCGGTAGGGCTCGTTCACGCCCTTGCTGATCAGGTCGTCCACCAACACGCCAATGTAGGCCACGTCTCGCCCTGGCAGCCAGGTGTCGCCGGCCCATTGTGTCTGCGCACCGGCCTGCAAAGCGGCATTCACCCCGGCAAACAAGCCTTGCGCGGCGGCCTCTTCATAGCCCGTAGTGCCATTGATTTGCCCGGCGAAAAACAAACCGCCAATTTGCCGCGTTTCGAAACTGCGTTTGAGCGCACGTGGGTCAAAGTAGTCGTACTCGATGGCGTAGCCCGGGCGCAGGATATGGGCGTTTTCCAAACCCTGCATGCTGCGCACCAAAGCGAGCTGGATGTCAAAAGGCAAGCTGGTGGATATGCCGTTAGGGTAGTACTCGTGCGTGGTCAAGCCTTCGGGTTCCAGAAAAATCTGGTGGCTTTCTTTGTCGGCAAAGCGGTGGACTTTGTCCTCGACGCTGGGGCAGTAGCGCGGGCCCACGCCCTCAATCTTTCCGGTGAACATGGGGCTGCGGTCCAGTCCGCTGCGGATGATGGCATGCGTTTGTGCATTGGTATGCGTGATCCAGCAGGGCATCTGCGCGGGGTGCTGGCTAGCGCGGCCCATGAAACTGAACACCGGCAGTTGCGCGCCCATACCGCCGGGCATGCCGTCGCCGGGCTGCTCCTGGCAGCGCGAGAAGTCGATGCTGCGCCCGTCAATGCGCGGCGGCGTCCCCGTTTTCAGTCTGCCTTGTGGCAGTTGAAGCTCTTTCAAGCGCGCACTCAAGCGGCCTGCAGACGGGTCGCCTGCACGGCCTGCGCCGTAGTTATTCAAGCCCACATGGATCTTGCCGTCCAGAAACGTCCCGGCAGTCAGCACCACGGTTGTGGCGCGGAAGCTGATGCCGATTTGCGTCACCGCGCCCACGACCCGGTCACCCTCCAGCAACAAATCATCTACCGCTTGTTGGAACAGGCTCAGGTTGGGTTGGTTTTCCAGCATGCGCCGGATCGCCGCCTTGTACAAAACCCGGTCGGCCTGGGCGCGGGTGGCGCGTACGGCGGGGCCTTTGCTGGAATTGAGGATGCGAAACTGGATACCAGCTTCGTCGGTGGCCAAGGCCATAGCGCCGCCCAAGGCGTCGACTTCTTTGACCAGATGGCCTTTGCCGATGCCGCCGATGGAGGGGTTGCAACTCATCTGCCCCAGGGTCTCGATGTTGTGGGTCAGCAGCAAAGTTTTGCAGCCCATGCGCGCAGACGCCAGCGCCGCCTCGGTGCCGGCATGGCCTCCACCGACAACGATGACATCAAAATGTTCCGGGTACAGCATGGGGTCCTTGGGTTTTACAGCGCGGGGGCAGGGGGCGATGAATTTTACGGGTGAGCCCGGCGCGTGGCTCGCAGAAGGCTCGCTACCATTGCGCATCCAAGGAGCCCCCGCATGCACATCCGCTCACTCAAAGATGAAGTCAGCCCCGAAGAATGGCAACTGCGGGTCGACCTGGCTGCCTGCTACCGGCTGGTCGCTGCCTACGGGTGGACGGACCTGATCTACACCCACATCAGCGCACGCGTCCCGGGTCCGGAGCACCACTTTTTGATCAACCCGTACGGCCTGCTGTTCGAAGAAATTACCGCCAGCAGCCTGGTCAAAGTTGACCAGAACTGCAAGGCGGTCATCGACACACCCTTTCCCGTGAACCCCGCCGGCTTTGTGATCCACAGCGCCATACACGCCGCGCGCGAAGACGCAGGCTGCGTTTTGCACACCCACACGCGGGCCGGCGTTGCGGTCAGCGCACAGGCCTGCGGCATCCTACCCATCAGCCAGCAGGCCACCTATGTGCTCGCCTCACTGGCCTACCATGACTACGAAGGCGTGGCGCTGCGGGATGACGAGAAACCGCGCTTGCAAGCCAACTTGGGGCGCGCCAGCCATTTGATGCTGCGCAACCACGGCTTGCTGGTAGTGGGCTCGTCCATTCCCGAGGCGTTTGTGCTCATGCACAACTTCGAATCGACCTGCCAGATCCAGATCACGGCGCAAAGCGGCGGCCCGCTGGTGCATGTGAACCCGTCAATCACGGCAGGCGTCGCAGCCATGCTGGAGGCCGACGGCGGCAAAGTGGGTGGCGATTTCGCATGGCCCGCCCTGCTGCGCAAAGTCGAGCGGCTGGATCCGTCTTACAAAACCTGAGGCGCGTCAGCCTCATCACGCTGCGCGACCGGATGTTGCACCCACGCACACACGGCTCCGGCCCACAGAGCCAGCGCGGAATACAAAAAGCCCCGCACCAAGCCGCCGTGGCTGTCGGCCACCCAACCCACGGCCAGCGGCCCAACCACCTGGCCCAGGGCAAACACCACGGTGAACGCGGCAATTCCTGCGGACCATGCGGCCGGGGGAAAGTTCAAACGGACAAAAGCTGTTGTTGAGGCCACGATGCTCAAAAACACGGCGCCAAATAACGCGCCGGATGCCACGAAAACAAAGAAGTTATCCGTCAGCGTTGGCAAGACCACCGCCACGCCCAGCAGTGCATTCAAGCGTGCCAAAGCACCACCGCCCCGGTGTGCGTTCAGCAAGCCGGCCCAAATGCGCGATGACGCCATCACCATCACACCCAAAATAGCGTAGAACCACGTCACCTCTGCGCTGTTCGCACCGTGTTCACGCAACAAAGCCACGGCAAAAGTCATATAGCCGATGTAGCCCAAACCAAACAAGGCATAGCCCGCAAGCGCATAGCGCATTGGCCACCACGCTACCGCTTGCGCGGACCCCTGCGGCGCAGCAGCTCCCGCATCCCAAGCATCCAATACCTTGACCGGCCAACGCAACAGGGCCACCAAAACCAAACACACCACGCCCAGTACCCACCACGCCACAACCCAGGGGGCAAACGGCAGTTGCATACGGTCCAGAATCCAGGGCACCAGCAAAGCCGACACCACAATACCCGCGCCGGTACCGCCGTAATACAAACCCAGAATCAGTCCGGCGCGCTCTGCTTGCCGGGAACCCATGCGGGCAGCCAGTATTCCGCCTGACACGAAAATAATCGCGCTGAAAATTCCAGCGAACAGGCGCTGAACAATCAACACGGTGGAGTTTTGGGTTGGGGATAAGTTGGTGAACAACATCAACTTATTCACACAGCCTTGGCATGCTAACAACTTATGCACATTCCGAATCCAGGTTGAAAGACTTTACAAGCATGGCATTCAGCACGCCAAGATGTTGATACACATGAAGAAAAAGGACTTACGCACAAAACCCGCGATGCTCTATCTACTACAACTATCTTTTCTTCTTTATTTTTAAAGCTTGTTAATAGAAAGATAGGAACTGCTGCCCTCACAAAAAGCGCTGCCAGAAACATCCCATCAAGTAAAATCCACGCGAACAATAACCCGGGTTCTCCGGCTCAAAAAATCAGTCCTTGATGCCCACTGCTTCAGCCGCAAAAAACAACAACCAGAAGCCCCTGGCTTTTGAGATCAAAAGTGCGGATTTGCCACTGGTTGCGCTGATACTCAAAACCGGTGATTTGGTAGCTGTAGAGACACAGCTCTTGTCCCAATTCGGACCTTTGAGTAACAGCCCGGATTTTTTCAATGACGATGCTTTGGTCATTGATTGTGGTCAATTGGCTGCTGACAGCGAATCGTTGGATTTACCCCACCTGGTTACTGTCTTGCGCCAATGCAAATTGGTTGCTGTCGCGGTCCGCCATGCGCCAGCGTCCACGCTGTTAGAAGCACGGCGTTTGGGTTTGGTCGAAGCGCATGAGGTTTATGTACCAGCTCCAGCAGTGAAGTTCCCACCGGTGGTGCAAGCCCCGGTACAAAAGGAGCTGCCGCTTGCTTCTGCATCAGCACCTACGATGGTCATCGATAAGCCGATTCGATCGGGACAAAAAATTTACGCCAAAGGCGGGGATTTGATTATTTTGTCCATGGTGAACCGCGGAGCGGAAGTGGTCGCCGATGGCAACATCCATGTGTATGCGGCTTTGCGCGGCAAAGCGATGGCGGGTGCCAAGGGCAACACCAAGGCGCGTATTTTTGCGCTTGCCATGGAGGCTGAATTGGTTTCGGTGGCCGGCATCTACCGCACCGCAGAGAAGCCTTTTGCCAGCGATGTCCTTGGCCGGCCAACCCAGATTCGGCTCAGCGACGACAACCAGGAAAAGCTGCTGATAGAACCTTTGATGCCTTGAACCTATTTATTTAACCAAGCGAGATCCATGACAAAAATTATCGTTGTAACTTCAGGAAAAGGCGGTGTGGGAAAGACCACCACCAGCGCCAGCTTTGCCGCAGGTTTGGCATTGCGTGGCCATAAAACCGCTGTCATTGACTTCGACGTAGGTCTGCGCAATTTGGACCTGATCATGGGCTGCGAACGCCGTGTGGTGTATGACTTGATCAATGTGATTCAAGGTGAAGCCAATTTGCACCAGGCGCTGATCAAGGACAAGCAATGCGACAACCTGTTTGTGTTGGCTGCATCGCAAACCCGCGACAAAGACGCTTTGCACCAGGACGGTGTTGAAAAAGTTTTGAATGATTTGGCTGAGATGGGGTTCGAGTACATCGTGTGTGACTCTCCAGCTGGCATCGAAACCGGCGCGCTGATGGCGATGCATTTTGCAGATGAAGCTTTGGTGGTAACCAATCCGGAAGTGTCATCGGTGCGCGATTCCGACCGGATCTTGGGCATGCTGGCCAGCAAGACCAAACGCGCCATGGAAGGCAGAGAACCGATCAAGGAACATTTGCTGATCACCCGTTACAACCCGGCGCGTGTGGATCTCGGGCAGATGCTGTCTTTAGAAGACATTCAAGATATTTTGCGCATCAAACTCATCGGTGTGATTCCCGAGAGTGAGGCAGTTTTGCAAGCGTCCAACCAGGGTATTCCTGTGGTGCATGTGGAAAGCAGCAACGTTGCTGAAGCCTACAAAGACGTGATCAGCCGCTTTCTAGGCCAGGACGTGCCGATGCGTTTCACCGAAGCCCCGAAGCCGGGTTTTATCAAACGTCTGTTTGGTGGAAAATAAATGAAGTCATTTCTCTCTTTTCTGTTGGGCGAAAAGAAACAAACTGCAAGCGTTGCCAAAGAGCGGCTGCAGTTGATCCTGGCACACGAGCGCAGCGGCCGTAACGCCGCCGAGCCTGACTACCTGCAGGATCTACAACGTGACCTCATTGCCGTGATCAGCAAGTACATCAAAATTGATATCAAAGATATCAAAGTCAACCTGGACCGCCATGACAACCTGGAAGTGCTCGAAGTCAAGATAGAGTTGCCTGACGCGGGTTAAATGCCACGCATAGCGGACTGGCGCAGCCAGTCCGTCTAAACCGGCAAGCGGGTTTTGTCGATGACGCGGCGCATCACAAAACTGGAATGCACACCGGTCACACCTTCGATACGGGTGATCTTGTTGAGTAGCAAATCCTGGTAGTGGTCCATGTCCCGCACGATGACTTTGAGCTGGTAATCGGCATCTTGTCCGGTAATCAGCAGGCACTCCAAGATTTCGGGTAGCACCGCAACCGAACCCTCAAAATGGGCGAAGCGCTCGGGGGTATGCACGTCCATGGAGATATAGGTTAATGCCATGAGTGACAGTCCCAGCTTGCGAGCGTCTAAGAGCGCGCGGTAACCGGTAATCAGCCCTGAATCTTCCAGTGCCCGCACCCTCCGCAGACATGGCGAGGCCGACAAGCCGATGCGGTCGGCGAGATCCTGGTTGTTGATTCGTCCTTCGTTTTGGAGTACTTCCAGAATATGTTTATCAAACTTGTCCAAGGTCATTTCTATGCTCATTTAATTCGTACGAAGGTAGTATGCGCCAAATATTATCTTTAATTAGCAATTAAATACTGCTTAAAACGATAGTATTGGCATTTTGTTTAATTCTAAATTTTTCGCACCGTGCTATAGTGCATGGTTATTTTTTTCAGGAAGCATGAATGGCAAAAGAAGAGTTAATCGAGATGATGGGCGTAGTCAACGAGGTTTTGCCCGATACCCGATTCCGCGTCACACTGGACAACGGACATCAACTGATTGCCTATTCCGCTGGAAAAATGCGTAAAAACCACATCCGCATCTTGGCGGGTGACCGGGTTTCCCTGGAACTCTCGCCTTACGATTTATCCAAAGGCCGTATCAATTTCCGCCACATCGAAGGCCGCGGCCCGATGACCCCGCGCCGCAGCGCGTAAATCTCAGGGGTTTATCCCTTGCATGTGCTGGTAAATCGCCCCGGGCGTTGTCATCCACACCAAGCCCTGATCGCGCGCACGCGCGATATGTTCCAAAGCGCGGCGCAGATGCCTTAAGCGATAAGGCTGCCCCACGATGTAGGGGTGCAGCGCCAGCCCCATCACCAGCGGCTGTTGCCGCGACTGCTGCAGCATTTCATCGAAGTTATCAATTACCACATTGGCAAAGTCAACGCCGTCCATTTGACGGGCCACCACCATCGGAATGTCGTTGAGTTCCTGCGGATAGGGAATCGACCACAAGGTCTGGCCGCTGCGGGTGCGCATGGGCTGGGGCTGGTCATCGTGGCACCAGTTCAGCGTGTAGGCGTAACCAGCCTCTGCCAGCAAATCCGGGGTGATACGCGTTTCTGATATCCAAGGCGACAACCAACCCTGTGGTGCGCTGCCACTGTGCTGCGCAATCCTTTGCGCGCACCCGGCCAAGAGCACGCGCTCTTCGTCTTCGTTATAGACCGATTGCCGCACCGCATTGGTATGCCCATGGCCCACCATTTCGTCGCCGCGCTTCACGCAGGCAGCCAAGAGTTCGGGCGCGTGTTCATACAACGCCGTGTTGAGAATGGTTGCCGCAGGCATGGCCAGGGAATCAAACAGCTCCAGGCAACGCCAGGCGCCCACCCGGTTGCCGTATTCACGCCATGCGTAATTCAGCACGTCCGGCTGGGGCGATGGCGGGCCTAGGCATGCACCCAGCCCCTCGCCGAATGCGAAATG
>RFRO01000130.1 GCA_009924455.1 Betaproteobacteria bacterium | reverse complement strand
TGGATCATCATGACCGGCTTCAAAACCCCCGCCGACTCGATCAGCTACCCGCCCAAAATCGTCTTCAGCCCCTCGGTAGAGGGCTACTGCAACCTGTTCACCACCCGCTCGCGCCAGACCGACGAATACCTGGCCAGCCTGCCGCCCGCGCAAGGGCGTTGCGAACAGATTGCACGCGAGCAGCACATGGCCGTAGCCGGCCCTTCCAACTACGCGCCACGCTTTGCCAACTCGCTGATCATTGCGTTCGGTTCCACGATTTTGTCGGTGGGCTTTGGCGTGATGGCGGCCTATGCGTTCTCGCGTTTCAAAGTGCCGCTCAAAGACGATTTGCTGTTCTTCATTTTGTCCACGCGCATGATGCCGCCGATTGCGGTGGCGATCCCCATCTACCTGATGTACCGCGAACTGGGGCTGTCCGACACGCGGCTGGGCATGATTTTGTTGTACAGCGCGGTAAACGTGTCGCTGTCGGTCTGGCTGCTCAAAGGCTTTATCGATGAAATCCCGCGTGAGTACGAAGAGGCCGCGATGGTGGACGGCTACACCCGCTTGCAGGCCTTTCGCAAAGTGGTGCTGCCACAGGCTGTCACCGGCATCGTGGCCACCGCCATCTTCTGCCTGATCTTTGCGTGGAATGAATACGCGTTCGCGGTCTTGCTGACCTCGGGTGAAGCGCAAACCGCGCCGCCCTTTATTCCCATCATCATCGGCGAAGGCGGCATGGACTGGCCGGCTGTCGCGGCCGGCACCACGCTGTTCCTGGTGCCGATACTGGTCTTCACCGTGCTCTTGCGCAAGCATCTGCTGCGCGGCATCACGTTCGGCGCGGTGCGCAAATAAGGGAACAGCCATGGCCTACACCGAGTCCTCCGCCCCTGCCACCCAGACCTCCGCTACGTCCCACAGCAACTGGCCGCGCTGGCTGCGCCGCAACACCATGGAGCTGGTGGCCTGTTGCGTGATCGGTCTGGGGCTGTTCATGCTGCTGCAACCGTTTGCGCTGTTTTTGTACACCTGGTCATTCCTCACCATGCTCGGTGGCACGGTGATGTTCATGGTGGTTTCCAAGTTTCCTGAGTAACACCATGGCCGATATCCGCGTTCAACAACTGCGCAAAGCCTTCGGCGACTTTGTGGCTGTCAAAGACTCGTCCTTCGTGGTCAACGACGGCGAATTTTTCTGCCTTCTGGGTCCCTCCGGTTGCGGCAAGACCACCACCCTGCGCATGATCGCAGGCCTGGAACTGCCTACCGAAGGGCAGATTTTTCTGGGCCAGGAGGATGTGACCTTTAAGCGCGCATCTGCCCGCGATATTGCGTTTGTGTTCCAGATGTTTGCGCTGTACCCGCATATGTCAGTGCGCCAGAACATCGCCTTTCCACTGGTCTCGCAAGGCATGCCGCGCGCCGAGATCGATACCCGGGTGGCGCAGGCCGCCGCCACCTTGCACATCACGCATTTGCTCCAGTCTTCTGTCTCGGGCCTGACCAGTGGCGACCGCCAGCGCGTGGCGCTGGGGCGCGCCATCGTGCGCCAGCCCCTGGCTTTCATGATGGACGAGCCGCTGGGCGCGCTCGACGCAGAGTTCCGCGAATTGATGTGCCTCGAGTTGCGCGCCCTGCATGACCGCCTGGGTGCGACAACCGTGTACGTCACCCACGATCAGCGCGAAGCCATGGCTATGGCCGACAAAATCGCCATCATGAACCAGGGCGTCATCGAGCAACTCGGTGCGCCGCAAGAAATTTACGAGCGCCCGGCCAGTGTGTTTGTGGCCGACTTCATGGGCTCGCCTTCAATGAACTTCATCCCCACCCATGCCGCGCTGGCGCGCGGCGCAACCCATCTGCCTGTGGGTAATGCAGCCCTTGCGCTGCCCGCCGTGCAAGACCACGTGAGCGCCCGCGCGCTGCTCTACGGCGTGCGCCCCGAGCATGTGCGCCTGGACGGCAATGCGCCCTTGCGCGCCGAAGTCATGGGCGTGGAATACCTGGGTAACTGCCAAATCGTGACCCTGAAAACCGCCCAGGACAGCGTGGTACGCGCCAAAGTGGACTTGCAAACCCGCGCAGCCCGCGGTGACCAGACCGGGCTGGCCTTTGACAGCGCGCAAATCACCCTGTTCGACCAGGACAGCGGCCGCGCGATCCGCACAGCCCGTGACGACCTGCCCTTGACCGGCGCGCAACACCAGGGAGCTGCCCATGGCTGATCTCGCCCTCTCGCACGTCAGCAAAAGCTTTGGCGCGCAAACCGCAGTGACCGACCTGGAGCTGCAGGTCGCCAGTGGCGAACTCGTGGTGCTGCTCGGGCCCAGCGGCGCAGGCAAAACCACCACCTTGCGACTGGTGGCCGGGCTGGAATCGCCTGACAGCGGCAGCGTATCTATCGCCGGACGCGACGTCACCCGCCTGGCGCCTGCACTGCGCGATGTGACCTTTGTGTTCCAGCAATACTCGCTCTACCCGCACCTGAGCGTCTACGACAACCTGGCCTTTCCCCTGCGCTCGCCGCTGCGCAAAACCAACGAGGCCGATGTCAAAGCCAAAGTGCTCGAAGTCGCCCGCATGCTGCGCATGGAGGACAAGCTGCAAAACCCGGCGACGAAACTCTCCGGCGGGCAGATGCAGCGCGTCGCCATCGGGCGGGCGCTGGTGCGCAACCCCTCGGTTTATTTGATGGACGAGCCGCTGTCCTCGTTGGACGCCAAGCTGCGCAACGACCTGCGTCTGGAACTCAAGCGCATCCAGCAAGACACCGGCGCCACCATGCTCTATGTCACGCACGACCAGGTCGAGGCACTCACGCTCGCCAACCGCATCGGCGTGCTCGACCACGGGCGCATGGTGCAACTCGGCACGCCGCAGCAGGTCTACGAAGACCCTCACACGGTGGCTGTGGCCAGCCGCCTGGGTTCGCCGCGCATCAACCTCTTACCCCGCGCCGCGCTGGGCCAGGCGGCTTTGCCTGCTGCGGTCTACACCGTGGGGGTACGCGCGGAGCATGTGCAACTCGTGGAGGCCGCAGGCGCGCCGCTGCGCGGCCGGGTGCAGCGGATCGAGCGCCTGAGCGACCAGTACCTTTTGCATCTGCGTCTGGCCGATAGCGATACCGAATTGATCGTCTCCGCGCCACCCGAACAACTGGCCCACGCCGGGCAGGAAGTCGGCATCCACATCGTCCAAAGCCTGTGGTTCGACGCGGCCGGGCTGCGGGTACGCGGCTGAAAACCCATTGCCTCAAGGGAAAACCGACCATGTCCTTCACCCCCATGATCCAAAACGCCACGCAAACGCTGGTCGACCACCTGGAAGAACTGACTGGGCTGGACCAGGCCATTGGCGACGGCGACCACGGCCTGAACATGAAACGGGGTGCGCAGGCCATACAAGCCAAACTGTCCGAGATGGAGGGTAAAGGCCTGCACGAGTCGCTCAAAACCATGGGCAAAACCTGTGTGGCCATGATCGGCGGCTCGTCCGGCCCGGTATTCGGAACCCTGCTGATGACGCTGGGCAAAGAGCTGCCACCCGAGCCCACTGCACACGATTTCGCTGTAGCCTTGCGCGCCAGCATCGAAGCGCTGACCCGCTTGGGCAAAGCCGAAGTGGGGCAAAAAACCCTGCTCGATGTGCTTGACCCCGTGCAAAAAGTGCTGGCCGCAGGCGGCCCCGATCTGATCGCGCGCGTGCGCCAATGTGCCTTTGACAGCGCGCAAGCCACCGCCGACATGGACGCCACGCGCGGGCGCTCATCCTTTCTGGGCGACCGTGCCAAAGGCCATGTGGACCCCGGATCGCGCTCCATGGCGCTGATCATCGGCGCAGTCTGCGACAGCCTGCAGGCGACCTGACTATCCTGATACCCCTTATTTTTTGACGCAGAGGCGCACCATGAAAAACCTGATGAACAACGTCGACAACGTGCTGACCGAATCGCTGGACGGCTTTGCCGCCGCGCACGCCGACATCGTGGCGCTTGGCGCGGAACATGAGTTTGTGCGGCGCAAGCGCAACAAGCCGGGCAAGGTCGCGCTGATCTCGGGCGGGGGCTCCGGACACGAGCCGCTGCACGCCGGGTTTGTCGGCCACGGCATGCTGGACGCGGCCTGCCCGGGCCAGATCTTTACCTCGCCCACGCCCAACCAAATGATGAACGCTGCGCAAGCCGTTGACGGCGGTGCGGGCGTGCTGTTCATCGTCAAGAACTATTCCGGCGACATGATGAATTTCCAGATGGCATCCGACATGCTGGACCAGGAAAACGCCGTGGTGGTGGTCAATGACGATGTGGCGGTGGAAGACTCCACCTACACCACTGGACGGCGCGGCGTGGCCGGTACCCTGATCGTGGAAAAAATTCTGGGCGCTGCCGCCGAGCGCGGCGACAAGCTGGCCGATCTCAAGGCGCTGGGCGATGCGGTCAACAAAGCCACCGCCTCCATGGGCGTGGCGCTGACCTCCTGCACCGTGCCCGCTGCGGGCAAACCGACTTTCCAAATCGGCATGAACGAGATGGAAGTCGGCGTGGGCATACACGGCGAACCGGGCCGCCGCCGCGTGCCCCTGGCCAGCGCCGACGCAATCGCGGAAGAACTCACCGGCGCGGTGCTCAAAGACCTGGCCCTGCAATCCGGACAGGAAGTGATTTTGCTGGTCAACGGCTTTGGCGGTACGCCGCTGGTCGAGCTGTACCTGATGGTCAACGCCGCCCGCAAAGTGCTGGACCGCCACGGCATCCGCGTGGCGCGCCACCTCACCGGCTCTTATGTCACGTCGCTGGAGATGGCTGGTTGCTCTATCACGGTCACCGCTGCCACGCCGGAGTTCCTGGCGCTGTGGGACGCGCCGGTGCACACCGCTGCGCTGCGCTGGGGCATGTAAACCGCCGCATGGGCTTAAAACGCAACCGGCTTGGTTTTCCAGATCTCGCTGGCGTACTGGGCAATCGTGCGGTCGGCTGAAAACGGGCCCATGGCTGCAATGTTGTGCAGGGTTTTGAGGGCCCAAGCGTCCGGGTTGCGGTAGGCGGCGGCGGCGGCGTCCTGGGCCGCCACATAGGACGGGTAATCGGCCAGCAGCATGTAGTGGTCGCCCCAGTTCACCAAGGCATCGTAAATATTCTGGTACCGCTGCGGTTCATCAGGGCTGAAAACGCCATCGCGAATGGCCAGCAGCACCTGCTCCAGTTGCGGGCAGGCATCCAGGGCCTGGCGTGGCTGGTACCCGGCGGCACGGGTGGCTGCGACTTCGGGCGTGGTCAGGCCGAAGATAAAGATATTGTCTTCGCCCACGCCATCCAGAATCTCGACATTCGCACCATCCAGCGTGCCGATGGTCAGCGCACCGTTGAGCGCAAGCTTCATATTGCCGGTGCCGGAGGCCTCGGTTCCTGCGGTGGAAATTTGCTCGGACAAATCTGCCGCCGGAATGATGCGTTCAGCCAGACTGACGCTGTAGTTGGGTATGAAAACGACCTTGAGTTTGTCACCCACGCGCGGGTCATTGTTGACCGTTGTGGCCAGGTCATTGATCAGCTGGATGATCAGCTTGGCCATGTGGTAGGCCGAAGCGGCTTTACCGGCAAAGACGACCACACGCGGCACCATGTCCGCCTGCGGCTCACGCAGGATGCGCTGGTAGCGCGCAATCACATGCAGCACATTGAGAAGCTGGCGTTTGTATTCGTGGATGCGCTTGACCTGTACATCAAACATGGCGTGTACCGGCACGGTCAGCCCCATATGCGTCTGTACCCAGTCCGCCAGGCGCTGCTTGTTGGCGCGTTTGGCGTCTTGCAGCGCTGTGATCAATGCGGGCTTGTGCGCCAAGGGAGCCAAACCACCCAGCTGGGTAAGGTCACGTCGCCAGCCGGTGCCGATGTATTTGTCGAGCACTCCCGCCAAGGCGGGGTTGGCCTGTGC
>RFRO01000129.1 GCA_009924455.1 Betaproteobacteria bacterium | reverse complement strand
GTACTCGTAAGAGGGCAGATTTACAGTCTGCTGCCATTAACCACTCGGCCACCTCTCCAATCGTGAACCAAGGATTATGCCAGTTTTCTGTATCAGGACGCGAGCTTGGTTGCTGAATCGTTCCTAAGTCTTTGGAATTGCGCAGATTTGATCGACCATCGCCCGCAGCCACTGGTGCTGCAAACTTTGGGTTTGCGGCAGGGGATGGCGGAAACGCAGGCCATCGTCCGACAAACCCAATAACGGGTGGCCAGCGGCGGCCCGCAGCGCACGGGTAGCCAGATCCGCCAAACCCGGATTCAAACCCCATCCGCATAGGACGGGTGTTGCATGGTGCGCAAACCAGCGCGCGCATTCCGCTTGACGCCCAAGCGAAAAAAGACTGTGGCGGTCGTGGGCCCCATACAAATCCAGCTTGGCAAGCATTTCTGCACTTTTGGGCGTTCGCAGATCGCTCAAATTGAACACCCGGGCGTGCCGCCAGGACAGGCCCGCCGCCTGCGCAGCCAGCAGAAGCCGCATGATTTGGTACTGGGTCCTGTCCGGTTGTGCTGGGACCAGGTCCGCAGGGTTGCCACCATCCCACAGCGCTTCCAGCGGCTTGGACGCGCCCGGGTTCATCATGATCACCAGCAGATCGGGCTCGCGGGCGTCCACTTCAGCCAGCGTCCATCCATGCGGCGCGATTTCCAAGCGATCGCGCAAATCTTCCATCGGCGCGTGCGGCCCCGGACCTATGGGCGCGCGGTAGTAATGGCCGTACACCGCCCATTGCGCCAAAAGCTGTGCAGCCGTGGCGCGCAGGCAATCCGCCGGCGCTGACACACGGGCCGCCATCACGATGCCGGAAAGAACAACTCCGCCAGCGCCTGCCCCGGTTCGGCCGCGCGCATGAAGGCTTCGCCCACCAGAAACGCACCCACCCCGGCAGCGCCCATGCGCAGCACATCATCGCGGCTGCGGATGCCGCTTTCCGTCACGATGATGCGCGGCGGCCCGACCTGCGCGCGCAGGGTCAAGGTGGTATCCAACGACACCTCGAAAGTCTTGAGGTTGCGGTTGTTCACGCCAATCAGCGGCGTGGTGAGTTGCAAGGCGCGTTCCATCTCGCCTGCGTCGTGGACTTCTACCAGCACCGCCATGCCCAACCCGTGGGCAATGGCCTCGAAGTCGCGCATGCGTGCATCATCCAAACAGGCAGCAATCAATAAAATGCAATCGGCGCCCATGGCCCGGGATTCATAAATTTGGTAGGCGTCGACCATGAAGTCTTTGCGCAGCACCGGTAAGTGGCACGAGGCGCGTGCCTGCTTGAGCGCATCCACGCTCCCTTGAAAAAACTGCACATCCGTGAGCACGGACAGGCAAGCGGCGCCGTATTCGGCATAGCTTTGCGCAATATCAGCGGGGACAAATTCCTCGCGCAACACACCTTTGGATGGACTGGCCTTTTTCACCTCGGCAATCACCGCCGGTTGGCCGGTTGCAATCTTGTCGCGGATCGCGCCCAGAAAGTCGCGCGTCAAGACACGCGACTCAGCGTCTTGGCGCACCACTTCCAGCGATTTGCGTTTGCGCGCTGCTGCCACCTCCTGGTGTTTGACGGCGACGATGGTTTCCAGGATGTCCGACATGTACAAATCCAATGTGTGATCAGGCCGCAGCCAAAGCCTGTGACAAGGTCACCAGCGCGTCCAACTTGGCGCGGGCCGCGCCACCGGCAATCGCCTGGCGCGCAAGCACCATGCCCTCCGCAATACTGGGGGCAACATTGGCCGCGTAAAGCGCCGCCCCCGCGTTAAGCACCACGATATCCGTGGCCGGCCCCGCCTCGTTGTCGAGTACGCGCAGCAGCATCTCTTTGGACTCCTGGGCCGTCTGCACTTTGAGTGCGCGGCTGCTGGCCATCACCAGGCCGAAATCTTCGGGATGTATTTCGTACTCGCTGACCACGCCGTCTTTGAGCTCACCTACCAAAGTGGAGGCACCCAAGCTCACTTCGTCCATGCCATCGCGCCCGTACACCACCAGCGCATGTTCTGCTCCCAGCCGTTGTAAGGCGCGCACCTGGATACCAACCAGATCCGCATGGAAAACGCCCATCAGAATATGGGGAGCGCCGGCTGGATTGGTCAACGGACCCAGGATGTTGAACATGGTTTTGACGCCCAGCTCACGCCGCACCGGCGCTACGTTTTTCATCGCGGGGTGGTGATTTGGCGCGAACATGAAGCCCACGCCTTGCTGCGCGATGCACTGCGCAATGGCCGCAGGCGGCAGATTGATATTCAGCCCCAAAGCCTCCAGCACATCGGCGCTACCGCTTTTGCTGCTGACGCTGCGCCCGCCATGCTTGCTGACTTTGGCACCCGCGGCTGCGGCCACAAACATGGCGCAGGTCGATATATTGAACGTGTGCGAACCGTCGCCTCCGGTGCCAACGATATCGACCAAATGCGTGATGTCAGCGACTTCAACTTTGGTCGAAAACTCGCGCATCACCTGCGCGGCGGCGGTGATTTCGCCGATGGTTTCTTTTTTGACACGCAGACCGGTCATCAATGCAGCCAGCAGCACGGGCGAGACTTCGCCGGCCATGATCTGGCGCATGAGGTGCAGCATTTCGTCATGGAAAATTTCACGGTGCTCAATGGTGCGCTGCAGCGCTTCCTGCGGCGTGATGGTGATGGCGTGGGACATGGGGCGGGGTCCTGGGGAATCAGTGCGGTTCAATGAAGGCGCGGATGGCGGCGATGGCGTGGTCGATTCCTTCCGCGTCGACATCCAGGTGGGTCACAAAGCGCAAGCCGAGCATGCCGGTGGCCAATACGCCGGCAGCCTTGAGGTGCGCCAGCAAGGCCGGGCGCGGATGCGATGCGCCCTGGCAATCAACTCCTTGGAGCCGCACAGCGCCGATCCCATCGGCGCGCCCAGCCCTTTGCTGAAACACACCGACACGCTGTCAAACACGTCCGTGATGTCCCGCAACGCGGCCAGCGGGTCCCCATGCTCACCCGCGTTGGCAACGGCGGCATTGAAAACCCGGGCGCCATCCAAATGCACGGACAGGCCCTGCGCGCGCGCCAGCGACGCCGCGCTGGTCACATAGTCATGCGGCATCACGTGGCCGTTCCAGGTGTTTTCCAGGCACAACAAGCGGGTACGGGCGAAGTGCGCGTCGTCAGGTTTGATCGCCGCAGCGATGTCGGGCAAGGCCATACGGCCCTGTGCGTCTTGCACCAGCGGTTGGGGTTGGATGCTGCCCAGAACCGCCGCGCCACCACCCTCATAGCGGTAGGTATGCGCCAACTGACCAACGATGTATTCCTCGCCGCGCTGGCAGTGCGCCAGCAAGCCGCACAAATTGCTTTGGGTACCGGTGGGCATGAAAAGCGCGGCCTCTTTGCCGGTCAAGGCAGCAATGCGCTCCTGCAAGGCATTCACGGTCGGGTCATCACCAAACACATCGTCTCCCACCTCCGCGTGCAACATGGCCTGGCGCATGCCAGGCGTCGGGCGGGTCACGGTGTCACTGCGCAGATCAACGATGCGGGTCATCGGATGTCCTTCAATTCAAAAAGTTTTTGAGCATTGCATGCCCGTGCTCAGTCAGGATGCTCTCCGGGTGAAACTGCACGCCTTCCATGCGCACAGCATGGGGCAGGCCGGTGTGGCGCACACCCATGATTTCACCATCGTCGGTCCAGGCGGTCACGGCCAGTTCTTTCGGGCAGGTACTGCGTTCAATCGCCAGTGAGTGGTAACGGTTGACCGTGAACTGCTGCGGCAGGCCGGCAAAAACACCTTCCTGCGTCGTCGTGATCACGCTGGTCTTCCCATGCATCAAGGTCTGGGCCCGCACAATCGTGCCGCCCAGAGCAGCACCAATGCTTTGGTGGCCCAGACACACGCCCAAAATCGGCAGCTTGCCCATAAAGTGCCGGATGGCGGCAACAGAAATGCCGGCCTCATTGGGCGAGCAGGGCCCGGGCGAGACCACCAGGCGGTCCGGCGCACGCTGGGCAATGCCATCCAGCGTGATTTCATCGTTGCGAAACACCTCGACCTTGGCGCCGAGTTCACCAAAATACTGGACGATGTTGTAGGTGAAGCTGTCGTAGTTATCGATCATCAGCAGTTTCATGGCTTACTCCAAACCTTGCTCGACCAACTCGGCCGCGCGCAGCAGCGCGCGTGCTTTGTGTTCGGTCTCGGCCCATTCCATTTCCGGCACGCTGTCCGCTACGACGCCGGCTGCCGCCTGCACATACAGTGTCTGGTTTTTCACAATGCCGGTGCGGATTGCGATGGCCACATCCATATCACCCGCGTAACTCAGGTAGCCGCAAGCACCCCCATAAATCCCGCGCTTGGTGGGCTCCAACTGGTCGATCAGTTCCATGGCATGCACTTTAGGCGCTCCGGTCAGGGTGCCGGCGGGGAAGGTGGCGCGCAGCACATCCATATTGCGCATGCCCGGGTTCAGCAAACCCTCGACATTGCTCACGATATGCATCACGTGGCTGTAGCGCTCCACACAAAACGCGTCGGTCACTTTGACCGAACCGGTTTGGGCAATCCGCCCGATATCGTTGCGCGCCAAATCAATCAGCATCACGTGTTCGGCGCGCTCCTTGGGATCGCCTACGAGCTCGGCTTCCGCGGCGAGATCCAGCTCCGGCGTTGCACCGCGCGGGCGGGTTCCGGCCAGCGGACGGATCGCTTTGAGCGTGGCCAAGCGCGCAGTTCCTCGCGCAAAGGCATCCGGTGCCGCCGGGTCCACATACACAATCAAATGCAGCTTGCCCGACAGGTTGTCAATCACCGCCAATTCTTCGCACTGCAGCAGCAGAATGTCCGGACAATGCAACTCATCCGGCGGGCAGCTGGCCTCCAACTTTTTCTCGATGTAGCGCACCACGTCATAACCAAAGTAACCGGCCAGACCGCCGCAAAACCGGGGCAAGCCCGGGCGCAGCGCCACCTTGAAGCGGGTTTGGTAATCCGCAATGAAGTCCAGCGGGTTGCGGTCGGAGGTTTCCACAACCGTGCCGTCGGTCACGACCTCGGTGCGCGCCTGCGCGCCAAAGCCGCTGCTGCGCAAAAAAGTGCGGGCCGGCAAACCGATGAAGCTGTAGCGGCCAAAGCGCTCGCCACCAACGACCGACTCGAGCAAAAAAGTGAAGGGCGCGTTGTCGGTGAGTTTGAGGTAAAGGGAAAGCGGCGTTTCCAGGTCGGCAAACGCTTGCGCCACCAGCGGTATGCGGTTATAGCCCTGGGCCGCCAGGGTTTGAAATTCGGTCTCAGTGGTCACAGTTGCCACACCTTTGCAATGTCAGGGTCGCCTCCAAAGCGTCTTTGCGCCAATCAGGAGCCGGGGAAATGGATGTGCGCGGATTGCGTCCGCATCGGGATGGGCTTTCTGCGATGGCTGCAGAAGCCGGGCTTGCAAGCTACGGTGCGGGCCGCCAGGGCCAGGCTCCCCGGTCACTACAACCTGTGATGCTGATGCGGTGAATAAACATGGCGGCCAGTGTAGCAAAGCGATATGCGAGGAAAACGCGCTACACGCCCTGCGCGCGATCGGCGTGGAAGCTGGCGACAAACTCGGCAAAGCGCCCGGCTTCCAAGGCGCCCCGCACTTCACGCATCAGGTTCACGTAGTAATGCAGGTTGTGGATGCTGGCCAGCATAGGCCCCAGCATTTCGCCGCAGCGATCCAAGTGGTGCAAATAGGCGCGGCTGAATCCGTCGCGCCCGCCGGCGGCCCAGGACACTCCGGATGTGCCCGCGCAGGCGTGGCACGTGCAGGTGGGGTCGAGCGGCTGTGGGTCGGTTTTATGGCGGGCGTTGCGGATTTTCAAATCGCCAAAGCGGGTGAACAGGGTACCGTTGCGCGCATTGCGGGTCGGCATCACGCAATCAAACATATCAATGCCGTTTTGCACGCCGGCAATCAGGTCTTCAGGCGTACCCACGCCCATCAGGTAATGCGGCTTGTGGGCAGGCAGGCGCGGACCGATATGGCG
>RFRO01000128.1 GCA_009924455.1 Betaproteobacteria bacterium | reverse complement strand
TTGCGGATACCGCTGGCGAAGGTTTCCGCCGGACGCCAGCCCAGCTCGCGGTGGATTTTGCTGGCGTCGATCGCGTAGCGGCGGTCGTGGCCGGGGCGGTCGGTCACAAAAGCGATTTGCGTGCGGTAGCTGCTGCCATCTGCGCGGGGTTTCAGTTCGTCCAGCAGGTCGCACACCGTATGCACGATATCCAGATTGGGCATTTCGTTCCAGCCGCCCACGTTGTAGGTCTCGCCCACACGACCCTGCGCCAACACGCAGCGGATGGCGCTGCAATGGTCCTTCACGTACAGCCAGTCGCGGATCTGCTGTCCGTCGCCATAAACCGGCAGCGGCTTGCCCGCTTGTGCGTTCACGATCATCAGCGGGATGAGTTTTTCGGGGAAGTGCAGGGGCCCGTAGTTGTTGCTGCAGTTGGTTGTCAGCACCGGCAGGCCGTAGGTGTGGTGGTAGGCGCGCACCAGGTGATCGCTGGCGGCTTTGCTCGCGCTGTAGGGGCTGTTGGGCTCGTAAGGGTGCGTCTCGGTGAACGCCGGCGCGTCTTTGGCCAGTGAGCCGAATACCTCGTCTGTAGATACATGCAGCAGACGGAACGCCGTTTTGGCCGCCGGCTCCAACGCCCCCCAGTAGGCCCGTATCGCCTCCAGAAGTTGGAAGGTGCCGACGATGTTGGTTTGCACAAAGGCGCCAGGCCCGTGGATGGAGCGGTCCACATGGCTCTCGGCGGCGAAATGCAGGACCGCGCGCGGCCGGTGTTCGGCCAGCAGCCGCGCGACCAGCGCGGCGTCGCCAATGTCGCCGTGCACAAAAATATGGTGCGGGTTTCCGCACAGGCTGTCCAGGTTATGCACGTTGCCCGCGTAGGTGAGGGCATCGAGGTTGACCACGGCTTCATCGCAGCCGGCCAGCCAGTCCAGCACGAAATTGCTGCCAATGAACCCGGCGCCGCCGGTA
Source organism: Betaproteobacteria bacterium (assembly GCA_009924455.1). Taxonomy (GTDB): domain Bacteria; phylum Pseudomonadota; class Gammaproteobacteria; order Burkholderiales; family Burkholderiaceae_C; genus Allorhodoferax. Next base: position 5,156 of record RFRO01000128.1, on the reverse strand, counting down.
ACGAGAATGGTCATGGGCTGAGTTTAATCGGGCACCCTACTAAGAGAGCCCGGCCAACTCGCGCACATGCACCTCGACGCTGCGCCCCAGCGCGCTGAGGTTGTAGCCGCCTTCCAGGCAGGAAACGATGCGCCCGCCCGCGTGGCGTCGGGCGACCGCTTTGATCTGCTGCGTGATCCAGCGGTAGTCGTCCTCCACCAGCCCGAGCTGGCCCAGGTCGTCTTCCCGGTGTGCGTCGAACCCAGCGCTGACAAACAGCATCTGCGGTGCGAAGGCGTCCAGACGCGGCAGCCACTGGGCCTCGACCATCGCGCGGATGGCCGGCCCCTTGGTGTAGGCGGCCACAGGAAGGTTCAGCACGTTGGCTGCGCCCGAGGTGCTGCCGCCGTGCGGGTAGAAGGGATGTTGGTAGAAGCCCACCATCAGGATGCGCGGGTCACCCGCCACAATGTCTTCGGTCCCGTTGCCGTGGTGCACGTCAAAGTCGACGATGGCCACGCGCTCCAGTCCGTGGTGTTCGAGCGCGTATTTGGAGGCCAGCGCCACGTTGTTGACCAGGCAGAAACCCATGGCCCGGTCGTGGCAGGCGTGGTGGCCGGGCGGACGCACCGCGCAAAACGCGTTCTCCGCCTCACCCCGCATGACGGCATCGGTGGCCGCTATGGCAGCGCCCGCGGCGCGGCGCACCGCGTCCCATGTGCGCGGGTTCATGGCGGTGTCCGGGTCGAGGTAACTTAAAGCCCCGCGGTCTTCCCCCGAAGCTGCGACCAGACGGGTGTGGTGCAGCAGCAGGTTTTCCAAGTGCGCGTGCGTGTGCGCCAGGGCCATTTGCTCGGCGGTGGCCAATGGCGGTTCATGCCATATCAGTGCGTCCATCAGGCCGCTGGCGTGCAGGCGGTCGTTGATGGCGTCAAGCCGCTCCGGGCATTCGGGGTGGCCCGGCCCCATGTCATGGGCGAGGCAGTCGGGGTGGGAGAAGTAGGCAGTGGTGGTCACAACAATGGGCCTTTCAGCGGCGCGACACGCGGGCCTGCTCATTGTCCACCAGCGCCCGGTGCGCACGCTCTGCATGCGCCCGCCTATGATCGCCCCATGCAATTGGATGCCCTGTTTGGTTTGGCCGCCTTCGCCGCGTTTCTGGTTGGTTCCTCCAAAGGCGGGTTGCCCGCCGTGGGCATGTTGGCTGTCCCGGTGCTCTCGTTGAGCATGTCCCCGGTGCTGGCTGCCGGTTTGCTTCTGCCCATTTTTGTGGTCTCGGATGTCGCCGGTCTGTGGCTGTACCGGCGCGACTACAGTGCCGCTAACGTGCGGATTCTGGTGCCAGCAGGTATCGCCGGGGTGCTGGTGGGTTGGCTGACCGCTTCGTGGGCCTCAGACCGGGCGATCACTTTGCTGATTGCGCTGGTGGGTCTGGGTTTTTGTTTGAACCTGTGGCTGCGCAAGAACCGCGATGCGCCTGCGCTGCCGCCGCAGCGTGCAAAGGGTTGGTTCTGGGGAACGGTGGCGGGCTTTACCAGTTTCATCTCGCACGCAGGCGCGCCGCCGTTTCAGGTTTATATGCTGCCCCAGCAATTGCCCAAAGCCGAATTTGCCGGTACGGCCACCATCGTTTTTGCGGTCATCAACGCCGCCAAGATCATTCCCTACCAAAACCTGCGGCCTTACTCCGCAGACGGTTTGTCCTATGCAGCCGCACTGGTGCCTTTTGCGTTGGCCGGCGCGGTCGCCGGTGCGTATCTCACCCGCAGAGTCCCGCAGCGGTGGTTTTATCTATTGGTGCAGGTCAGCTTGTTCGGGGTATCGCTCAAACTGCTGGTGGATGTTGTGATGGGCTGAGTCCGTCAGAAGTTCAGCAGAATTGCTCTGCCTATTTTTTCCATGTCCAGTTGCTTCAGGACCCCGCTCACCGCTTCTTGGACTTGCGGGTTGTCCATTAACTCTTTCAGGGCTACTTGCCCCAAAAACTCGAAGCTCTTGCGGACCGCGTCCGGGTCTTCGTACCGCATCACATTGGCGAAGGGTGCGCTGCAGTTGTCCCCTAGCAGCCTTTCGATATAGCGCGCGAAGTCTCTGTCGATCTGGGCTGCCTTCGCGCTGCCTATCACCGCCAGATCTTTGACTTCGGGATGCGCCAGCAAGGCTTTAGACAGCCAGCGCACCAGAACAATGTTGTCCCGCTTGGAGGTGGATTCCACAAGGCACCGCTTTAAATCGTCGCTATAAGGCCCGGCCCAGCAGGAGGCCGCAAGCAGCATGGAAGCGAAGGCGAGAGTGATTTTTTTCATGATTCCGTAAATTTTGGTAGGCGTCTTGGAAGAAATACGCATTTATATGCGGTCAGTCGGGGGGCGCACACCGCTCGGGCCGCCAAATGCCGCTGGTAGGATGTACCTTATTCGAAACCAAGGAGCCTAGACCATGCGCAGCGTGATGACCTTGCTGATCAATAAATTCTGATAGCGCATTGTCAAAACAAATTTTGTTATGCTAGTTCTAGTTTCAATGGGCTCTGTCCCTTACCCTACCAACAACGATTTTTAAAGCATCTCTCAGGTGAATCTGATGTTATCTGAAACTGAATCGCCCCGGGTTTCGTGGAGGCCAATTGGTCTAAGTTGATTGTCTCGCGGCTATTGGCAAGCTGCCGATAGTAGTTCTCCTCAGCTTCGACCGGTGGAATATATCCAATCGGTTCGAGCAGTCGGATGTGATTGAACCAGTGCACCCATTGCAGGGTTGCCAGTTCCACGGATTCCTTGGTCTTCCAAGGTCCCCGGCGGTGAATCAACTCAGCCTTGTACAGCCCGTTGATGGTTTCTGCCAACGCGTTGTCGTAGCTGTCACCACGACTGCCGACTGAGGGCTCAATACCCGCCTCGGCTAGGCGTTCGCTGTAGCGAATGGACACATACTGCGAGCCACGATCGGAATGGTGAACCAAGGATTCGTCACGCTCAGGCTGGCGATCAAACAAAGCCTGCTCCAGTGCATCCAACACGAAGTCAGTGCGCATGGACGTACTCACGCGCCAACCCACAATACGCCGCGCATACACATCGATGACGAACGCAACGAACAGCCAGCCTTGCCAGGTGGACACGTACGTGAAGTCCGATACCCACAACTGGTTGGGCCGATCCGCATTGAACTGCCGATTGACCCTATCCAATGGGCACGGAGCTGAGTTATCGGGTGTGGTGGTGCGTATGACTTTGCCCCGGCGCACGCCGCACAGACCTTGTTGACGCATCAATCGTTCAACTGTGCAGCGGGCCACTGCGATACCTTCACGGTTCATTTGTTTCCAGACCTTGTCGGCTCCATAGACTTGCCAATTCGAATCCCACACGCGCTTGATGTGCGGTACCAATATCGAGTCTCGTTTTACCCTGTCGCTTTGCAGTGTGGGGATGCGTTGACGTCTGGCATGAAGCCGGTAACCAGATGGGGCCAATTGCAAAGCCTTGCAAATGGGCTCGACCCCGAAGGTGTCACGGTGTTGGTCAACAAAGGCTCTCAGGACTTGAGTCGGCGGTCGAGCTCCGCCTGGGCGAAAAAAGCACTCGCAAGCTTCAAAATCTCGTTGGCTCGGCGTAACTCCCGGTTCTCTCGCTCCAAGGCCTTGAGTTGGGCACGTTCGGCACTGCTCACGCCCTCGCGAATACCCGAGTCCACTTCGGCCTTCTTGACCCATTCCAGCAAGGTCGGCGGCACACAGCCAACTTTGGGCGCAATGGATTCAATAGCTGCCCACAGGGATGGGTACTCGCCCCGGTGTTCCTGCACCAGGCGTACAGCGCGTTCGCGCATTTCTGGTGAAAAACGATTCGATTTCTTGTTCATGGCTCCATCTTCTCAAAGTTCGGACCCTCCTCAATTCCCGGGGCGATTCAGACCAGACATTGTGGACTCAAAAAGTTCCAGATTGAACAGACTTATAGTTATAGCGCCGTTGAGGTGCAGAACTGCGGTCGACATACGCAGTTGCTACTGATAAAAGATACACCGACTTGGACGGCTTGTCCTAGGCACCTATCGGTGATAAGCTGATCAGTTTTGCCTAAATTTTAGGCAATAGACCTCATTGCAGAGTGTATCTTTGGGTGTATCTTTAGTGGAGTTGAAAATTAAAATATCTATACATATCATATATTTAAGTCAATTTTCTGGCGGAGAGAGTGGGATTCGAACCCACGGTACCTTGCGGTACGCCTGATTTCGAGTCAGGTACATTCGACCACTCTGCCATCTCTCCGCAATAGGGCCGCTCGTGCGAGGCGCGATTCTAGCAGTCGGGCTGCTGCTAAAAGCCCGCTTTTCGAGGCTTCAATAATGGGGTGGCGTGATGACCCAGAGCACGCGCACTGCGCTTGTGCCCGGGTTGGCGCAGCGGTGGACTTCGGTGCTTTTGAACGAGAAGCTGTCGCCTTCAAGCAGTCGGAAATGGCGGCCCGACACCCATAAATCCAGCGTCCCACTGAGCACATAGCCCGCTTCGGCCCCATCATGGAAATAGTCTTCGCTGTCTGCGCCGGGCTCGATGGTGCTCAGCAGCATTTCCAACGGGCCGCTCAAGTTGGGCGACAACAGTTCTTCCTGAATACCCAAGCCCGTGAACGACATGCGACGGCGGTGCGTGCTGCGGACCACCACGTCGCGCTCGCTGGCGTCGCCCTCTGCGTTTTGCTGGAAAAACCAGTTCATGTGCACGCCCAAGGCGTCGCTCAGACGCTTGAGTACGCCAATCGGCAGGCGCGAATGGTTGCGCTCGAGCTGGCTGAGGTAGCCCACCGATATGCCGGCCTTCTCGGCGACTTCGCGAAGCGTGAGGTTTTTCACCAGCCGCAGCTCGCGCAATTGCTCGCCAATAGCCGCGCCAGGGTCCAGGGCTTCATCCGCACCGTGGCCTTCCACGTGTTCGTCCGGCGTGGGCAGGCGGATTGCTTGGATGGCCATACGGTGCGTGTTGCTGGGATGCCTAGTCGGCGGATTTCACCCGCGCGGATGTCGGGTCGTACAGCGGCGCCAGCGAAGGCGTAGCACCGATACGCACACCAGCTACCTCGATTTCGTAATGGCCTTGCAGAATGGCGTCAGCGGGCTCGCCTTGCTGCGCGCATTCCACGTAGCCCATGCCGAGCGACTTGCCTAAATGG
>RFRO01000127.1 GCA_009924455.1 Betaproteobacteria bacterium | reverse complement strand
CCAGCACCAGCGCGCCGCCGATGAAAGTGCCCACAAAAACATACAAATAGCTGCTGACGCTTTGGCCATGGCCTTGCAGCAACTCGGCCACGCAGGCCGCCGTGGTGTCCTTGGCAAACTCCACCGGCAAATCGGTCAGTGCACGTACCTGCGCGTGCAGGTCCACCGATTCCCAGCGCGCCAAAGCGGCCGCCGCCTGCCCGCCCATCAAGTCAGCCCATTGGTGCAAAAACAGCGGTGCACTCAGGCCGATGCCCACGACCCGGCTCCACGACGCGCCGCGCCGTTGCTGCAGCTCGGCCAAACCCTTGGCAATGCCGGGCAGCACCTGGTCCGGGTCGGGGTGGGCGTAGCGCATGTCCACCCGCTCCACCAACTGCCCGCAAAAATCCACCACCACCAACTGCAGGCTGCGCCGCCCGACCTGGATGCCGATGCTGTAGGCGCCATCCGGGTTCAGCGACAGCGGCACCGAGGGTTGGCCGATGCGGCCACGCAGCCGGTCTTGTTTGATGAGCAAACCGTCATCCATCAAGCGCCCCACGATGATGGACACCGCCTGCGTGGACAGGTGCGTCACGCGCGCCAGGTCCGCCTTGGGCAGCGCACCGTGGTGGCGTATGGCTTGCAGCACGATGCGCTCGTTGAACTGCCGCATGCCGGTGTGGTTCGAGCCCCGCATGCGCCGCGTGTCGCCCACGCCGGCATCTACCGGGCCGGATGCCGTTGCGGGGAGCGCGGGCTTGGAATCCGCCATGGTCAGACCAGGATCACGCCCTTGCAAAACAGCGCGTTGCCATAGGCAGTGCCTTCACCGCTTTGGACAATCAGGCTGGCGGCTTTGATGCGCTCGTAAAACGCAAAGCGCTCCACCGGCTCCACCCGCTCGGCCACGCAGCCGGCTTTGGCGGCCAGGGCCACCACAGCGTCTTGCGCGGGCGTACGGTGCGCGGGGGCGGCGTTGCACACATGCATAAAAGCCACCGGGTGCGGCACATCCACAGCCAGCGGGAACACCGACAACACCGCGCGGCTCACGCGCTCCAGGCTGTTGCCGGGCAGGCGCACAACCGGGCGGCCTTTGGCCAGAAAATCCGCCGTGAAATTCGCATCCACCACCGCCACCCACTCGCCGTGGCCCATGGCGCACAAATGCATCAACAATTCAGGCGTCAGCAGCGGGTCAATACCGATCAGCATGGGAGCGCCTCCACAATCGGGCGACCGGCGGGCAAACGGCTCAATAGCAGAAAATTCGACGACATCATGGTGAAAAACAAGTTTGCAGAGGCCCCGAGTATCGCGCCTTGGCGGCTTTATCCAAAAACATGTGGTTGAATTAGTCCCATCTTTTGGCTACCCCAATGAAAAAACACATTTTTGTCCTCGGCGAGTCCCTGATGGACTGCATCGCCCAGCCCGACGGGCAGCTGCGCCCCCTGCGCGGCGGCAGCCCCTACAACATGGCGCGTGCGGCCAGCTTGCGCGGCGCCACGGTGCATTACCTCAACCCCCTGTCCACCGATAGCTTCGGCCAGGAGCTGGGCGCACAGCTGGAGGCCGACGGTGTGCAGATCAGCCCGCAGCGCAGCCCCCGCCCCACTTCCCTGGCCGTGGTGCAAATCCAGAATGGCCAGCCCAGCTACGGCTTTTACCGCGAAAGCATGGACGTGAACCTGCGCCCCCAAGTGGCCGGTGACGTAAAGGCGTACGCCAACGCAATCCGCGCCCTGCTCCCCTTCGCGGACTGGATCAAAGCCAGCGACGAAGACCTGCAAACCCTGGGATTTGGCGCGGCGCGTCTGGATGCGGCCCCTGCATTGGCGCAAGCGCTGCAAGCCGCTTGCGCGGGGGCGGCCAGCCGGATTGCGCTGACCTTTGGCGGCGACGGGGCGTATTTACAGGTAGACGGCAGCAGCGCCGCCCTGCCCGCACCCCGTGTGGCCGTGGTCGACACCGTGGGCGCGGGCGATACGTTTTGGGGTAACTGTGTGGCCGATTGGGTGCTGGGACACAGCGCCTCCACCGAAGCCACCCTGCGCAGCGCCATGCAAGCCGCCGCCATCAACTGCACCCGCGCTGGCTGCCAGCCGCCGCGCTGGAGCGAAGTGCAAGCCTTCGCAAGCGGCGCCTGATCAGCGCCGCCCCGCTTCAGCGCACCTGCAAGGTGCTGCCGTCAAATTCCAGGTCCAGTGCGGGGATGGTCACCGCTTTGCGGGCGCCCTCTTTGCGCACCGTACCCGCATGCCAGGCGTCGTAGCCGCCCGCATGCGCAGCGGCCAAAGTAGCTTCTAGATCAGCGGGGGCCACATACGCCGCAAAGCCCACACCCATGTTGAAGGTGGCGTAGGCCTCGCGCAGCTCAATCGGACCGGCTTCCATCAAGAACTTAAACAGCGCGGGCGCGGGGCGCGGGGTGTGGATTTCGTACACGAACGGCGCTTCCAGGCGCATCAGCTTGCGCCAGCCGTGGCCAGTGACGTGCGAAACGTAATGCAGCCCAATGCCAGCCTGCTGGCAGGCGCGCACAAAATTCACGTAGATCACTGAAGGCGCCAACAGCGCCTGCCCGTAGGTGCGCGCATCGCCATGGCCAATCGGCGTCTGGTAGCCCGCAGGCAAGCGGTCAGCGATCAAGCGGCACAGCGACAAACCATTGGTCTGCACGCCCGAAGACGCCAGGAACACGATGGCGTCGCCGTCTTGCACCGCGCCGGTGATGCGCCGCTGCTTGGGCGCAACCCGTCCCACCGCAGAACCCGCCAGCACAATGGCGTGCGGCTCAACAATGCCGCGCAAAGTCGGCGTCTCGCCGCCACCCCAGACCGCGCCCGCCTGGCGACAGCCCTCGGCCCAGCCGTCCACCAGCGCCTGCATGCGCGGCGCGTCCGAAAACCAGTCCGACTCGCCAACCGCCGCGTGCATGGCCACTGAGATCGGCAACGCGCCGCAGGTCACCAAATCATTGACGATGGTGGCGACTGTGTCGATGGCAATCTCGCGGTAAAAGTTTTCGCCGGTCTGCGCGTAGACCGCATCGGCCACCAGATTTTTGGTGCCCAGGCCCTCTTCCACATGGGCCAAAAAGTGGTCGTCGGCCTCCATCAGGTAGCAGCTTTCGCCGCGCGTGTCGGCGGGTTCGGCGTAACCGTGGGCGCTCAGGAGCGAGGCCGTGGTGCGCGCGGCCTGTTGGCAGGCGCGCTTGAAAGCGTCAAGCTGGTCGTAGTTGACGCCGGAAGATTCGTAGCTCAAGGTCATGGTCCAAGTATCGCAGGCCGGGCCGGCTGCCTGTATTAAGCTTGGGCTCATGAACCAAACTACCACCCTCGCCCCCACCCTGGACTGGACTCCCGAGCTGTTCCTGGGCGACGCCCGCATGGACGACACCCACGAAGAATTCGTGACCCTGCTCAACCAACTGCTGGCCACCCCGCCGGATCAGCAAATGCCGCTGTACCGCGCCTTTATCGACCACACGGTGGAACATTTCGCGCAAGAAGAACGCTGGATGCTGGCCACCGGCTTCACCGCCGACAACTGCCACGCCGAAGAGCACGCCACCATTCTGGAAACCATGCAGGCCGTGGTGCCGCGCAGCGAACAAGGCGCCACCGAACTCATCACCCGCATGGCCGAAGCCCTGGCCGAATGGTTTCCGCTGCACGCCACCAGCAAAGACGCGGGGCTGGCGCAGCATTTGAAAAATGTGGGGTTTGATTCAGGTACGGAGACGGTGCTAGCTTTGGCCAACCACGTTGCACCGGGCGGGGCGGCTGTCGCGCCCCTTGACGGCAGCTTTAACGGTCAAGTCCAGCAACTGCGCGAGGCCTTTCCGCCGCAAGACAATACCGGCCTAGGCGGGCCAGACACAGCGGATCGCCGCTTGGCGTGGCAGAGGGCTAATGCCTTTTCCGACCCGGGTTGATGGGTATTGAAATGGCTACATTCAGTCGGATAACAGTCACGCAAACAGTGTCCCGACCTTGGCCAGCACCTCGTCTAATAACGCCTCTGGCAGGGTATCCACTTTGCGCCCTTGCCGAGCGGCCAAGTCGACCACGCGGGGCTGATCGCAGCGCACAACCCCGGTGGTCTTGATACCGGACAGCGGCACTGCAAAGCCCAGGCGGCGGGCAAAGTCGCCGCCGTTGGTGATGGGCAGAACCACCGGCAGCTTGGTGGCTTCGTTGAATTCGGTGGGCGACACTAACAAGACGGGTCGGCTTCCGCGCTGCTCACGCCCCTCGGTCGGGTCGAGCGAAACCAGGTAAATGTCTCCACGCTTCATAGCAGCTCACCACCGACAGCGGGAGCGTCAATCCACTCCCGCTCCTCAGCCGGCTCAGGCTGCGAGTAGTCGGAGGCGGCCAGTAGCTCAGCCATCGTGTAGCGCGGCCGGGGCTTGGGCTCCACCACCATACGACCCTGATCAATAGCCAAGCCGACCATGGCGCCCACTTGCAAATGCAATTGATCCAGAAACGCCGGTGGCACCGCCAACATTACCGAGCCGCCGACCTTGCGCAAATTGGTTGTGTACACGACTTTTCTCCGAGTTTTGTTATATATAAGTATAATCAAGTCGAGCGTAAGGCATCACGCGCAACGGCCCCGACTTGCAGATCGCCTCCACAGCCATCGCGCACGAACTGGTACCGACGACCCGCAATGTGTTCGACTTCTTGGGGTGTGGGGTGCAGGTGGTAAATCCGTTTGATGGGCGTTAAGATAAATGCGCCGAAGCAGTTAACTCATTGGGAACAGGCCGGGATCTGGGACCCATTTTCATCAACAGAATGCAAAGCCAGATAGGTACTTAGTGTGCATATCGGTCGCGCCCAAATGTCCCTGTTGCGTGGGATCGATTTGGGGTTGCGCGTCGAAGGCTACTTAGATTAGCTTGGGGTGGGATTTCTCCATCGAACCCTCGTAAAGCTCCAATATGTACTTTCTAAGACCGGGATTATTCTGGCGAGCTTTATTTATTCGTCTTGAAAGCTTTGTAAAGTGTTCGAGATTAATTTTTTCATCATTAACAAAGTGTTGGACTCCCAACTTTACAACCCAAGGCAGCATCCCGAGCGCCGCCGCAAGAAAGTTAAGCGCCCACCAAACGAGCGTGTGCCGCTTCAAATTGCACGCAAGGTCAACGATGTTTGGAGCATGGACTTTGTGTCTGACAGTTTGTCTAACGGCAGAAGAATCAAATGCCTCACTGTGGCGGATGACTTCAGCCACGAGTGCGTTGACATTGCAGTGGACTTTGGAATCTCAGGCCAATATGTCACAAGACTTTTAGATCAGGCCGCAATATTTAGAGGCTACCCAATTGCAGTTCGCACAGATAACGGTCCAGAATTCACAAGCCGCGCCTTCTTGGCTTGGGCAACTTTGCATGGCATTCGCCACATTTTGATTCAACCTGGCAGGCCCATGCAAAACGGTTACATCGAAAGTTTCAATGGAAAGTTCAGAGACGAATGTTTGAATGAACAATGGTTCCAGAGCTTGTCACAAGCTAGAGACTGCATTGCTGAATGGCGCAAGGACTACAACGAAGTCAGGCCCCACAGCAGTCTGGGGAGGATTCCTCCCTCACAGTTCGCCCAGCAGCAGAGGATTTAAATCTTTGCCACTGATTCCAACAACAATCAATTTTTAGATTAACCTTGCAAAACCGGACTACTTCTTAATCAATGGTACGTCTCAAGGGGGCAGGTCACCGCATTTGACGATCACGCCGACGAAGTTTTCGTCGCCTAAAGTTTGATCTTGACGAGCCAACACGAAGTCAGCACCCATTTCGCCAGAACCGTGTGTGCGCTCGAAACGCGAGATGGTTCTGTCATTTGTGAACACCGCTGCCAGTAACGGATGAAATTCGCGAACTTCATCTGAGACCGAGCGCAACTTATCTAATTTCCATTGCTCCAAGCAAACCTCCTGATAGCTTAAATATGGCTGAACATCTAAGGAGATGTGGTGAGTCCGCTAGCCCGCCATCCCCAATCCAGATGGCCCAAAATCCTGAGACGCGTTTTGCGCTCGTGGCCCAACCGATCTGCTGGGTGCAATCTCGGAATTCGGTTCAGATCCCGTCGACTCAGGAAAGAGACCTCACCTCGAGGCATTCCTGGCCGATGACTTTTCCCATTGATTGCTTCGGATTCGGTGGAGTGATCCCGAAAGTCGGCGAATGGCAGGGGGTTGGCATCGGACATTTGATGACTAATTTAATTG
>RFRO01000126.1 GCA_009924455.1 Betaproteobacteria bacterium | reverse complement strand
CCCAGGCGGTGCGGGACGTGACCAAGCTGCGCGGCGACATTGAGCTGTGCGCCAGCGGCAGCCTGCCCAATGACGGAAAAGTCATCGAAGACGCACGCAGTTACGCCTGAGCATGATTTACAAGTTCAAATCCAAGGCGGCGGGTGACCTGATCATGCTCGAGGCCAACGGGCGCCAGCTGCTGGGTATTCTGGAAAAGAATTTCCCCGAGCAGCAGGCCCGGGGCATTCTCACGGTGGCGCAAATGCCCGGTGCCTTGCAGGCGATTGAGGAGGCCATCGCGACCGAAGACCGCTTGCGCGCGGAGGCGGCCCAGGCCGGTGAGCCGCAGCCTGCCGCCCGCGGGGTGGTCAGTCTGCGCCAGCGGCTGGTTCCTTTTCTGGCGATGCTCAGGCGCTGTATGCAGGCCAATGAGCCCATCGTCTGGGGTGTGTAGTCGCGGGGTCGCTTAGGGAAATCCTTAGTGCCGGCCCCACTGTGCCGCCGGTTGGGGCCCGGCGGGAAAAGCTACACTGTGTCGATTAAAAAATTGGAGACTTCCTATGAATATGCGCATCGCCGCTTTGGCCGTTGGACTGATTTCGTCCGTCGCTTTCGCCCAGTCGTATCCCTCTAAAACCATCACCATCGTCGTACCGTTTTCTGCGGGTGGTCCCACCGACCGAGTGGCGCGTGATTTGGCCGAAGCGATGCGCAAGCCCTTGGGCGGCGCGACCATCGTGATCGACAACACGGTGGGTGCCGGCAGCTCCATCGGCTCCAACAAGGTTGCCAAAGCAGCGCCGGACGGCTACACGATTCTGCTGAACCATATCGCCATGGCATCGATGCCCAACCAGTTGCGCAACATGCCATTCAAAGTCGAGAGCGACTTCGAATACCTGGGCATGATCAACGAAGTGCCGATGACCTTGATTTCCCGGCCTAGCCTGCCGGCCAAGAACTTCAAGGAGCTGGTGAGCTGGATCGGCCAGAACAAGGGCAAGATCAATTTGGGCAATGCGGGTATCGGCTCCGCGTCGCATTTGTGCGGTCTGATGGTCCAAAGCGCCTTGCAGACGGATATGACTTCCATTCCGTACAAAGGTACCGCTCCGGCCATGACCGACTTGATTGGCGGGCAGATTGACCTGATGTGCGACCAAACCACCAACACGACGCAGCAAATCGATGCCAAGAAGGTGAACGCTTATGCGGTGACGACGTCCAAGCGCCTCACGACCGCAGCGCTCAAAGATTTGCCGACGATGCAGGAAGTGGGCCTCAAGGGGTTCGAAGTCACCATTTGGCATGGTCTTTACGCGCCCAAGGGCACGCCCGCTGACGTCATGGCAAAAATCAATGGCGCGCTGAAGGCAGCGTTGAAAGACCCGGACTTCATGGCCAAGCAAGAGGCCCTCGGCGCTGTGATCATCACCGACCACCGTACGGATCCGGTGGACCACAAGAAATTTGTGGCCTCTGAAATCGCCAAGTGGGGCCCGGTGATCAGTGCCGCGAAGGAATACATCGACTGAGGCCTGCAGTCGCCGGCTCGGCGTGGGCCGGGCCTCAGTACCTGGAGATTTGTATAATCCCCGGCTTCGCAGCGCTTTTGTGGCTCCGCGGCGAAGTTTTATTCCCCACCTAAGAGGCTCCCGCTAGTGGAGCGCCGACCGTGGAAAAGAGCCCGGCAAACCCTCCCTTAAAGAGAGAAACTCATGTCAACTTTCAGCGCCAAACCCGCTGAGGTCGTGCACGAGTGGTTTGTGCTTGACGCGACCGATAAGGTCCTCGGTAGAGTAGCCAGCGAAGTTGCTCTCCGTTTGCGCGGCAAACACAAGGCCATTTACACGCCTCACGTCGATACCGGAGACTACATTGTGGTCGTCAACGCAGCCAAACTGCGCGTAACCGGTGCCAAGTCCCTGGACAAAATCTACTACCGCCATTCCGGCTACCCGGGTGGGATCACGGCCACCAACTTCCGCGACATGCAAGCCAAGTTCCCCGGCCGCGCGCTGGAAAAGGCGGTCAAAGGCATGTTGCCCAAAGGCCCGTTGGGCTACGCCATGATCAAAAAACTCAAGGTCTATGGTGGTGCTGAGCACCCCCATACCGCCCAACAGCCCAAAGTGCTGGAAATTCCAGGAGTGACCTCATGATCGGTGAATGGAACAACGGAACCGGTCGCCGCAAGTCCAGCGTGGCCCGTGTTTTCATCAAAAAAGGCTCCGGCAAGATCACGGTGAACGGCAAAGACATCGAGGCATTTTTTGGCCGCCAGACCTCGATCATGATTTGCAAGCAACCCCTGTTTTTGACCAACCACGCTGAAACGTTTGACATCATGGTCAACGTGGCTGGCGGTGGCGAATCCGGCCAGGCCGGCGCAACCCGCCACGGCATCACCCGCGCGCTGATTGACTATGACGCGGCGCTCAAGCCCGCGTTGAGCCAAGCTGGTTTCGTGACCCGTGATGCCCGCGAGGTCGAGCGTAAGAAGATCGGTTTGCACGGCGCGCGCCGTCGCAAGCAGTTCTCCAAACGCTAACCGGTCAGCGTCTGATCAAAACCGCCCCGGCTCACGGCTTGGGCGGTTTTTTCATGTAACTCACCTCTATGCGTTTACGCCTGCTTCGCCGCCGTTTGACTATCAGCGCGCCCCGCATGATGGTGCGCAGCGCGTTTCCCTGGCCGATCCGATGGGCCCTGGCGGCGGTGGTTATTGGCTTTTGTGCGGCCATTGGGTTGTGGGCTTTCGAGTTTGGCCGCGAAATTGCAGGTATCGAGGGTGGAACGCAGGCCGAGTTGGTGCGCTTGCGGGAGCGGGTCACGGTCTTGGAAGCCGATCTGGCCCAAGCCCATGTGCAGCGCGACGAGGCCCAATCGGTCGCCAATACGGCAAACACCCTGATCACCACCGAGAAAGTCTCCTCCGAAAAAATTCTTTCGCAGCTCAAGTCTCTCGAGGAGGAGAACCGGCGCTTGCGGGATGACCTCGGGTTTTTTGAGAAGCTGACGCCCTCGCTTGGCGCGGAGGGGGTCACGATTCGGGCCCTTCAGGGCGACACGCAGGCGGATGGCAAAGTACGTTGGCAGGTTCTGCTGATTCAAGCTAAGAAGAACCCGGCGGAATTTTCGGGCCATTTGGAAGTCGCTTTTGCCGGTGTGCTCAACGGAAAGCCGTGGACAGGACTCGGCAGCGGGCCAGGCGGCGTTCCGGTCAAGATGGGCCAGTACGGCCGGATCGAAGGTTTGTACGAGGTTCCGCCGCAGGTACTGATCAAAAGCCTGACGGTCAAATTGTTCGAAGGTGGCACACTACGCGCCACCCAATCTGCCAAGATGTAGTTTGATTGCCATAAAGGAAGGAACGCCATGTTTAACAAAAAGAAGCAACCCCCCCTCAAAAGTTTGATTGCCGGCGGCACGCAGCTGGTGGGCGACATGTCGTTCTCCGAAGGCCTGCGGGTCGAGTGCCAGGTAACGGGCAACCTCTCGGCCCAGGAAAGCAGCCCCAGCATTCTGGTGATCGCGGAGACCGCTGTTGTGGACGGCGAGGTCCGGGCGGATCACATCATCATCAATGGCGTTGTCAACGGCGCGGTGCACGCCAAGATGCTGCTTGAGTTGCAGCCCAAGGCCCGGATTCGCGGCGATGTGTTCTATGGCGCCCTCGAGATGCATGAGGGTGCCCTTATCGACGGGCGGCTGACGCCCTTGCTGCCCGAAGAAAAGCACGCCCTCAAACTGGCTGCTAACAACGCCTGAGCCGGGCGCGGGCCCTCTGTAAGCCCAACGTCGCCCATTGGCCCGTCTTGTCCAAGGGGCAATGGCGGGGCGCCATAATTCCCGACCGTTTTGCTGTACTATTTAGCAGTCACCACTTTTCTCGGAATTGCACATGAGCGCCTTAGCCCAAACCGCTGACATCGAAATGCCAGCTCCCATTGTCTTCACCGATAGCGCGGCAGCCAAAGTAGCGGATTTGATTGCGGAGGAGGGAAACCCCGAGCTGAAACTGCGGGTGTTTGTTCAAGGCGGCGGTTGCTCCGGTTTCCAATACGGCTTCACCTTTGATGAAATCACCAACGAAGACGACACCACCATGAGCAAAAACGGTGTCTCCTTGTTGATTGATGCGATGAGTTACCAGTATCTGGTCGGTGCAGAAATCGATTACAAAGAAGATCTGCAGGGCGCGCAGTTTGTCATCAAGAACCCCAATGCCACGACCACCTGCGGCTGCGGTTCGTCTTTCTCGACCTGATATTCCCGCGAAGGTTCACGCCGGGTAGCGTGCACCCAGGATGCGGGCGCCGTACGCGCCCGTAACGGCGGGGTGACTGGCGGCTTGCCCCCGGTCATGTTGACGGGCCAGCCAAGCGAAGGCGCAGGCCTCGACCTGTTGTGCAGGCAAACCCCAGACGTCGGACGCTTCCACGGTGCGTTGCGGCATCAGTGCCCGCAGGCGCTCCATCAGGAAGCCGTTGCGCACACCACCACCACAAACAACCACGGTCTTTGCCGCGCTGCATTCCAGGGCATACGCCACAGCCCAAGCGCTCAGCTCTGTCAAAGTGGCTTGGACATCTTGCGCAGGGATGGCGTCAAAGCGCCCCACATGGTCTAGAAGCCACGCTGCATTGAACAGGTCACGCCCCGTGCTTTTGGGGGCGGGCAGGTGAAAAAACGGTTCTGCCTGACAGGCCGCCATCAGACCCGCGTGTACGCGGCCGGTCCGCGCCCATGCCCCGTCCGCATCGAAATCCCCTTTCTGGTGTTGTCGACACCACAGGTCCATCAGCGTATTGGCGGGGCCGCAGTCAAATCCGATCAGCGGTGTATCGGGTTGCGCATCCAAGAGCGTCAGATTGGCGATGCCGCCTAAATTGAGCACGGCCCGCGCGTCCCCCGCAACGCCGAAAACAGCCTGGTGAAACGGGGGTACCAGCGGCGCGCCCTGGCCGCCTGCTGCTACATCACGGCTTCTGAAATCGGCGATCACGACGCACCACCGCGCCGTAGACCTCCGCCAATGCGTTGCCTGCGCGTGCGGCGCGGTGCAACTCGTTGTCGCCCGGCTGGTTCAGTGCGTGGAATGTTTCCCGAAGTGGCAGTGGCAGCGATGCCGTCGCATGTCCTAGAACACGAACGCGCTCACCCGAAAAGTCTGCCAATACGCCATCCACACCATCCAGTGAGGTGCCCGACATCAAACCGATGTAAAGCTGTTCCTGGGTCACGTGGGGATTGGATCGCTCAGCACGGTCCAGCGTGCTGCCGCTTACTGCGCGCTGGCCTGGCTGACCAAAGCGGCCGCGGCCAATTGCGCCTGGGCCGCCGCGGCTTGCTGCAAAAAGGCAGCACGCAATGCGCCGTTCACAGGCGCGCCGGGTGCGCTGTGGGCAAATTTTTGCGGATCCTGGAAGACCCCATTCACCCGGAACTCAAAGTGCAAATGCGGGCCGGTCGCCCAGCCCGTTGCGCCTGTCAAGCCGATCGTTTGGCCTTGGTGCACTTTTTCGCCTGGTTGCACCAGCAACTTGCTCAAATGCGCGTACACCGTGGTTTGCCCCGCGCTGTGCTGGACGAAAACCACATTGCCGTAGCCGTTTTGCACGCCTGCAAAGGACACCACGCCATCGGCGACGGTGCGCGCTGGCGTGCCGATCGACGCCGCGTAGTCCACCCCGAGATGGGCCCGCCAGGTTTGCAAAATCGGATGGAAGCGCATGGAAAAACCGCTGGTCACGCGCGAAAACTCCAGCGGCGAGGCCAGGAAGGCGCGCCGCAAGCTGTCGCCCTGCGGTGTGTAGTAGGCCCCTTTGCCGGAGGCATCGTCGGGCTGGCGGAACCAGACAGCCTGGTAGGTCTTCTCGCCGCTGACAAATTCCGCGCTCAGGACTTTGCCGAATCCCAGGACCTCGTCGTCGCCCATCAGCGCTTCATACACCACCGAAAACCGGTCACCCTGGTGCAGGCGATGGAAGTCCACGTCACCCGAAAAAATCTCGGCCAATTGCACGGCAATGCCACTGTGGATCTGCGCTTCGTCGGTCGCCGCAAACAGGTTCGATGTGATCGTCCCACTGCCCAATCGGGTGCTGGCAACCAGCGGCAGGGTCTGAACGTCGGAGGCAAATCCGCTGTCCGTCTTGCGCAGGGTCCAGCGTCCGAAGGTGTCATCTGCGTTGACCCAGCGCGCGGAGAGTTCGACCAATCCTGCGCCACGGCTTGTCTGCGCCCGCAGGCTGCGGCCGGG
>RFRO01000125.1 GCA_009924455.1 Betaproteobacteria bacterium | reverse complement strand
GCCTCTTTGATCATGTTGATCTGCTGCTCAAAAGCACGGCTCTGGTCGATCAGCTTGACCATGATGTTCATGGCATTCACCGCGCTGCCCTCCAGTGCGCCGGAAGTCAAGCCTGGCGCAACCGGGCCGGGGGTGATGTCCTGGCCGTCACCGGCCGCGTTCTTGAACAAACCATCCTGGCGGCGCAACAAGGGCGTCACACTGGCGTCCCGCAACATCAGTTTGCCCAGCGCCACAGGGGTTTTCACGCCCACCTGCGCCAAGTCCGTACCCATGACGGTTCCGTCCGAACGGATTTCAATTTTCAAGCCCGGCGGCAGGGTCAAGGGGCCGCCGCCTTCGCTGCGCACCAGATGGCCTTGCCCGTTTTCCAGCGTTCCTTGCGCGTTAATGCGCAGATCGCCCCTGCGGGTGAAGGCCAGCGTACCGTCCGCGGCAGACACGCCCAGCACGGTCGAACCGGTCATCGAGATATCCAATTCATTGCCCGTGGCAATCACCGGGCCGCCCTTCAGGCTGATGTAGTCCTCGGAAAAAGACTGGGGCTGAAAACGTGTTTTGAGGCCCGCACCGTCCACCTGCACCGCACGGGTCGCCACCTCGTAGCTGCGCTTGAAGCCGATGGTCGAGACGTTGGCCATCTCATTCACCGACATCTGGCGCGACACCCGTTGCTCGTTGATCGAGGCAACCGCGTTAAAGGCTAAGCGATCCATGGCAATGTCCTCAGGTATTCAGGGCTGCAGCCGATTAGGAACGCAGGTTGATGATGGCGGAAGTCATCGTCGAGCTGGTCTCAATCGCCTTGGCGTTGGCCTGGAAGTTACGTTGGGCGGTAATCAAGTCCACCAGCTCCTGCGTCAAGTCCACGTTGGCACGTTCGGTCGCACCGGCACGCAGCGTACCGAAACCGGCCGATCCCGCATTACCCAGTGTCGCCTTGCCCGATGCCGCCGAGGCCAGGAAGGTGGAGTCACCCATCTGGCGCAAGCCCACCGGGCTGGAGAAGTTGGCCAGCAGAATTTTGGCCAGCGATTTCTGGGTGCCGTTGGAGAACGATGCGCTCACCAAGCCATCGTTACCGATGGTCACGCCCACCAGGTCGCCCTCTGGGGCGCCGTCTTGCGACTGCGACAGCACCGCGAACGGTGAGGTGTACTGGGTAGAAGCACCGTAATCGATATTGATGGTCAAAACACCCTTACCACCCGCCAGGTAAACCGGCTCCAACTGCGTACCGTCGACCGGTGAGACCAGCTTACCGCCGGTACTGAAGGTGAGTTCGCCCTTGGTCAAGAAGATGGGCGACCAGGCCGGCAATGTGCCGTCAAAACCGTCACCGCTGGTGGTCTCGTTGCCCTGTCCGTCAATGTACTTGGGCTGCGACACACCGGAGACCACGTCTTTGTGCTGGGTCGGTTTGATCCAAGTCGAATCGGCTCCGCGTGCGGCTTCCACCTGGTCCAGACCCCAATCTGCGCTGCCCGAAATCTTGATGAACGAGGCCGCGCCCGTGGTTCCGCTGGTGAAGGTAAAGCGCTTGTTCACGTCGTCATAGCCGACCTTCACGCCATTGACCGTCACCGGGTCACCGAATGCGTTGTTGCCACCCATGGCGTTGATGCCCTTTTGCAGCTCTGCTTTCAAGGTGTCGAGCGAATAGTCGGAGCGCACCGGGATCATCACCGTGCCTTTCACGCCATCAACCGTCACCACAAACTTGTTGTTGGTCTCATCGACCGCAAAGTTGTTGGAGATGTTTTTCAGTGGCGTGGTGCCCACTGCCACTGCCGGCGTGGAGGGGATACCGCGCAAAGCGGTTGCAGACTGGGTCACCAAATTGACCGGTGCCTCAGACGCCAGTCCGTTGGCGGTCAGGCCCAACATATCGGTACCCAACGAATTGGCTTTGACGCCGGTGATGGCCAGGCTGGACGTGTCGCCGGTCTTGCCCGAATTCATGGTGAATCGCTTGTTCACCGAGTCGTAGGTCATGGTCATGCCATAGCGTTGGTCGGCCGCCAGACGGATAGCCTGGCCGTTGGGAATTACCTTGGCATCGTAATGGCCATCGCCCGACAAGGTCACCGCCGTCTCACTGAGTTTGAACAGTTCGTTTTTCAAAACGCCGTCCGCCCCGTTGGTGTCAAGCTTGATTACGTTGGCGCCATCGGTGAACTTGAAACTCGAGGTCGAGAAGTCGTAGCTGGCCTTGATGGTGTTGGTGCCGGGGTGTGCCGCATCGAGCTGACTTTGGATGGCGTGCACCATCTGGTCAATCGTCACCTTCTTGGCGTTGAACACCGGTTGGCCATAGCTGTCGAGTTGCACCGTGCCATCTTTGTTGCGCAGAACGCCCAGCCCAGGAGTTTCACCTGGAATCAGTTTGATAGGGATGGGGCTTTCCGTGATCGCGCCAGTGGTCTGGTCCACCGTGTTGTAGCCGCTGCTGTAAACCTGGAAGTAGCGGTCGCTGGCCTGCGACAGGTCAAAGTACGCCTCGTCACCAAACTCACGGTTCAGCGTGTTGGTAATCGTCGCCGCCATTTCGTTACCGATGATTTTCTTGTCCGTGTCGGCCAGGAAACCCAGATCCAGAATCGCCGGCTCACCGGAGCCGTCCACATCCAATTCAAACAGCTGGCTCAAGCCCACTTTGACGCTGTCAAAGTAGTCATTGGTCATGGCGCCCAGGCTGGCCGTGATCACAGTCTTGATCGCCGTCAACTGCGTATCCGACAGCAGAGCAGTGACCTCGTCGGGGGTCAAATCTGTGGTGTCATAGCCGAGCGCCTCCGCGCCAGCTTTGATACCGGCTTGCAGCGCGTTATCGGCCGCAATGAGTTTGGCTTTGGCGCTCAAACCGGCAGAGGCAATCGCGCTCTCGCTGGCGCCCGTGCCCAAAGCACTGACCGCGGCAGCCACCGCTGTGTCTACATCCGTCAGGTACTGTGCAGGTTCAGATCCGGCCCAGTACGAAGCTGCCAAAGCGTCCATCGCGGTGGTGCGCTGTGTCTCATAGTCGCTGGAGAGAATGTCCGAAACGGTCAGTGTGGCATCTCCTTCCGCCACTTGGACAGAGGCCAGAATTTTTGCGTAACTGATGTTGTCACGCGCAGTCTTTATTTCTGCTGTGGTCGCAACGGTACCATCCGTTGCCGTACCCGAGAGCGATGTAACCAATGGGTTGAACGTTTGGATTTCTGCTAACACCGCAGCGTCCGACAGCGCGGATGGCTCGCAAAAAACTGCTGCACGCAGGCCCTGCGCATACCGCTCAGGAAGCTCGGTCTTGGGATAACGCATGCCGGACACAGCTGCAGTAGCGACTGCGCTGGCATTGTCACTGGTCAGAACAGTGCCATCATTGGCCGCGAGCGCAGCGACGCCGGCTAGTGCCAGGTCGGCAGCGTTAGCCGTGTCATTGCGGATTTTGAAGTTGTCGCCGTTGCTGAAGTCGAAATTGGTGATGCTTTTGCCCGAGACCGCAGCGGGTACCGATTTCCGGGTGTCCGTCAGGTCGTTGAGCGAGAACAACATGGTCTTCGCGGTGGTCAACTCGTCTTTCACCTGGCTGTAGGGAGCGAGTTGGCCGTACTGGTTGACATACAGCTTCTCGCCATTGGCATTGCTGGCCTGCTGCAACGACGCGTTAACCGGGTCTTCACCCACGAACACATGGGTTTGCCAGGTGTTGGTCGGGCTGGTCTGGTCGGCGTTTTTGGTCTTGACGTAGTAAACAGTGGCCAAGTAGCCGTTACCACCGGCGTCGTACACGGTAAACGCCGTGCTCTTGTTGTAGGTGGCTGGGTTGGTGCGGTTGAATTCGTCTTTGATCACCGGCGCATCCGCCGGGAAGTTCAGACCCAGCGACACCGATGAAGTCTGCTTGGCTTCGCCGGAGGTCTTTTGCGGAATGGTCAAGACCACGCGGTCGTTGACGTTGGCGCTACCGGTCGAGTCCACTGTCGCTGCCATCAAGCGCTGGCCTGCCGAGTTCACCACGTTGTACTGTTCATTGAGCAGGAACGAGCCGTTACGGGTGTAGGTTTCCTGCAGGCCGTCGGCCGATCGCATCGGGAAGAAACCGTCACCGGTGATCGCGAGATCCAGCGCATTCGACGAGAACGAAATATTGCCCTGGCTGAATTCCTGGCTCACCTGCTTCAGCGAAACACCCTGACCGACCGTGGACGACGCTTTTTGCAGCGGCGAGGTCGCAAAAATGTCGCCGAAGTCAGCGCGCGAACGCTTGAAACCGGTGGTACCCACGTTGGCAATATTGTTCGACGTCACGCCCAACATGGCGGTGGCGGCATTCAGCCCGGTCAGCGAGGTATAGAAAGACATGGTTCGGGGCATCTTCACGCCATCCGCACCGTTGGGCAGGCTGATCGTTCCTTTGATCGGCTTGCCCGCGGTCAAAATCGCCGGCGCATCGGGGACAGACATGGTTTTGCCAATCAGGCTGGCGCCGGTGACGATGTTCTGACCGGCTTGGCTGTCGACAAAATCTTTCAGCGTCGTCGACATATTGGTCGTCGCTTCCAACTGCGAGAACTGCGCCAACTGCGCCACAAACGCTTCGTTTTTCACCGGATCCAGCGGATCCTGGTTTTTCAGCTGGGTCGTGAACAAAGTCAAAAAGTCGCTTTGCCCCATGTTGGACTTCTTGGCCGTCAGCGCCGCTTCAGCCGCAGCCGCCGTGGTCGTGATACCCGTGGGGACCGAAGTCGTCCATGCGGTATTGACCTGGGTATTACTGGGAAGCAAATTGAGGTTGGACATGGTGGGTCAGCGTTGGGAGGGGAAGCCCGATCAGGCCTTGATGATGTCCAGCGTGCGCATGGTCAGCTGGCGGGCGGTGTTCACCACCTCCACGTTGTTTTGGTAAGAGCGGGCGGCAGCCATCATGTCGACCATTTCGCTCATCTCGTTCACGTTGGACATATAGACATAGCCGTCTTTGTCTGCGGCCGGGTTACCCGGATCCGATTGGCGGGTGATGGGTTTGGGGTCATCAACGATTTGGGTCACCCGGACGCCGCCCTTGGCGGTCTGGTCTAAGCCGCCGAGCTGGCCTTCCAATATCGTTTTAAAGACCGCGCGCTTACCGCGAAAGGCCTCTTTTTCGGTTCCGGCCACGGTACCGCCATTGGCCAAGTTGGATGCGGTGGCGTTCATGCGCACGGTTTGCGCATTGAGCGCAGAACCTGCGATGCCAAAAATGTTGTCTAAAGGCATGTTTATTCTCCGCGCAGCGCTTTGCGGATGCCGGTGATCCGGCTCTCCAGGATGCTCAGCGTGGTTTGGTAGTCGGCGGCGTATTGGCCGTACTTGGCCTGTTCGACAGGGAGTTCAACGGTGTTTCCGTCAAACGAAGTGTTGTAGGGCACGCGGTACTTCAGCGCGCTCCGGCTGTTTTCCGGGGTCAGGTTGGTGTGACCGGGCTTGGTGAGTTGCAAATTGTTGTCTTGCGCGCCTTGCAGCAACTGGCGGAAGTCCAGGTCTTGCGCCTTGAAATTCGGGGTGTCGGCATTGGCGATATTTTTGGACAGGATTTCCATACGCTGCCCGCGATAGGCCAGTGCACGCTCATGCACATCAAAGGTCTTATCAATCATGTTCATCGGGAACACTCCTCAGGGCATCGCCATTTTTCGCCGGTATACCGACACTTCAGGCCACGTTGTGCGGACCTTGGCAGAGATACCGCAAATTGCATGCCATCTGAAGTTTTTGCAGTGCCCACTCTCAAGTTCTCGCGGCCCGTGCCGAATCGATAGCGTGGCGCTGCGGCCATGCGGCAATAGCTTGCCGCAGCCTGCGCCACAGCACAGCTTTAGTTGGCTTGGGTTTCGGCGTACGCAACCGCGCCTGGCGCGCCGCCGCGCAGACGGGCGGGAACCATGTCGCGCAAGCGGGCAGCTGCGTTTTGCAACAAGCCGAAGCGGATGGATTGGCGGGTGATGGGGTTGTCGGTATCGCGCCCGACGTGCAGGTCGCGCGCTTGTGCGCCGGGAATATTCAAAGGCCGGGTCGCCGAATTTTCAGCCCGCGACGCCGGGTTCAGCACGGACAGGTACAAATCTTCCAGCCCCGCTGGTCCTTTGTTTTTCAGCCCGACTTCATCAAAATATTTGTCCACCAGGTCAAGCTGGGAGTACACGCTCAGGTTCAGAATGGCTTTGGGATTTTTGGCATAACCCGCCGTGGCTGCGCCACGCGCCGGGCCGTCGCAGAATTGGATGATTCCGTGGCAACGTTCGTTGCTGGCGCGCGGATTCATGCCGTCGCTCTCCATCAGGGTCATGCGGGCGAA
>RFRO01000124.1 GCA_009924455.1 Betaproteobacteria bacterium | reverse complement strand
GACAGCAGCGCGCTCATGCACCGGGCTCCCGGTTGATCTGGCGCGGGTCCAGCGCGTCCCGCAGGGCTTCGCCCATGAAAGTCAGCAGCAGCAGGGTGACGACCAGCACGCCGAAGGTGGAGAGCGAAATCCACCACGCGTCGATATTGCTTTTGCCTTGCGCCAGAAGCTCGCCCAGACTGGGCGTTCCGGGCGGCACGCCCAGGCCCAGAAAGTCCAGGCTAGTGAGCGCCAGAATCGCCGCGCTCATGCGAAAAGGCAGAAAAGTGACGACCGGTGTCAGGCTGTTGGGCAGCACGTGGCGCCAGATGATGTGCCCGTTGGAGAGGCCCAACGCCCGCGCAGCGCGCACGTAATCGAGCTGGCGGTTGCGCAAAAACTCGGCGCGCACATAGTCGGACAAACCCATCCAGCCGAACAGGCTGAGTAACACCAACAACAGGCTCACGCTGGGCTCGAATAAAGCGGAAAAAATGATGAGCAAGTACAGCTCGGGCATGGCGCTCCAGATCTCGATGAAGCGCTGCATAGCCAGATCGGTCTTACCCACAAAATAGCCCTGCACCGCGCCCGTGGCCACGCCCAGCAAAGTGCCAGAAATAGTGAGCGCCAGGGCAAACAAGATGGATACGCGAAAGCCGTAGAGCAGGCGCGCCAGCAAGTCGCGACCCCGGTCGTCGGTGCCCAGCCAGTTATCCATTGACGGCGGGGCCGGGTTGGGCTGCTTGGCGAAGTAATTGAGCGTGCTGTGGTGGTACGGGTTGGGTGGATAGATCGCCCAATTACCAGGGCGGGCAAGTTGCTCGCGGATGAAGGGGTCCAGAAAATCCGTGGGGCTGGCGAAGTCGCCACCGAAAGCGGTCTCGGGCGGGTTGTGGACGATGGGCACAAACCACTGACCCTCGTAACGGACCAGCAGCGGCTTGTCATTGGATACCAACTCGGCCACCAGACTCATGGCAAACAGGGCCACGAAAATGACCAAACTGGCAAAGCCCAGGCGGTGCGCGCGGAAGCGCTGCCAGGCGCGTCGGGTGGGCGACAAAGACACAGCAACAGACGCAGGCAGCGTGCTCATTCGAACTTCACGCGCGGGTCCACCCAGAGGTAGCACAGGTCGCTAATCAGCTTGGTCACCAAACCAATCAGCGTGAACAAATACAGCGTACCCAAGACCACGGGATAGTCACGCCGCATCACGCTCTCGTAACTCAAGAGCCCCAAGCCATCGAGCGAGAAAAGAGTTTCGATCAACAAAGAACCGGTGAAAAACGCGCCCACAAACGCCGCCGGAAAACCAGTGACCAGCGGAATCAGCGCATTGCGCAGCACATGCTTCCACAACACGCGGCCTTCGCTCAAGCCTTTGGCGCGGGCGGTCAGCACGTACTGCTTGCCAATCTCTTCAAGGAAAGCGTTTTTGGTCAATATGGTGGTGACCGCAAACGCGCCCAGAACGCTGGCCGTGACCGGCAAGGTGATGTGCCAGAGGTAGTCCGTGACTTTGGCACCCCAGGCCAGCGTGTCCCAATTGCCCGAGGTCAAACCGCGCAGCGGAAACCACTGCAACTGCCCGCCAAATACGACCAGCAGCGCCACGCCCAGCACAAAGCCGGGAATCGCGTAGCCGACCAGCACCAGCAGGCTGGTCCAGGTGTCAAAGCGCGTACCGGCGCGCACCGCCTTGGCAATCCCCAGCGGCACCGATACCAGATAGCTCAGCAAAAACGTCCACAGCCCCAGGCTGATGGACACCGGCAGTTTCTCGCGCACCAGTTGCCACACGGTTTTGGGGTAGAAAAAACTGCTGCCCAAATCGAAGCGGGCGAACTGACCGAGCATTTGCATGAAGCGCTCGGGCGCGGGTTTGTCAAAACCGTAGAGTTGGCGGATTTCTTCGATGCGCTTGGCATCCACGCCCTGGCGGCCCCGGTAACCCGCGCCGCTGGCGGCAGCGCCCTCACCGCCGCTGTCGCGGCCCTGCAGTTGCGAGACCATTTGCTCCACCGGCCCGCCGGGCACAAACTGGATCACCGCAAAGGTGACCAGCAGCACGCCCAAGAGCGTGGGCACCATCAGCAGCAGGCGTTTGACGATGTAGCTCAGCATGCTCAAGGCTCCCCGCGCAAGTTGGCCGGGGTGGCCCACCAGACCGACTGGATCCAGCTCTCGGGTTGGTAGTAGCGCGGCGTGACCGCGGGCTGCTCAAAACGCCCGGCGCGCCAGGCCACACGGTGCACGCTGCCATACCAATGTGGCACGGCGTAATGGCCGTGGCGAAGCACCCGGTCCAGCGCCTTGACAGAGGCCACAAGCTGGGGCCTGGTTTGCGCGCTGACGACGCGGTCCAGCAGCGCATCCACCGCTTTGTCCTGGATGCCGATGATGTTGTTGGAACCCTCTACCGTAGCCGCCTTGGATCCAAAGCGTTCCAACAACTCGGTGCCCGGTGCTTCGCTGCCATGGATGCGGTTACTGATCAGCTCGAAGTCAAACGCGTCGACGCGCTTTTGCAAAATGGTGGGGTCTACCACTTTGTAGTTCACCGCAAAGCCCAGCTTCTCCAGGTTTTTGGAATAAGGCGTGACCACGCGGCCCATGGAGCCGGAGTCATCCAGAAACTGCAGGGTGAAGGCCTCGCCCTTGGCGTTGCGCAGCGCGCCGTCGCGGTAGGTCCAACCTGCTTGCGCCAGCAGGTCGCGCGCCTGGCGCAAATGATCGCGCAGGGTGTGGCCGGAGGCCGGATCCAGGCTGGTGGCGGGTGGTAGCGGCACCGGCTGGGTGAAGACTTCGGGCGGCAGTTGCGCACGCAAAGGTTCGAGCAGCGCCAGCTCATCGGGCGCAGGCAGGTCTTTGGCCTCGAAGTCGCTGCCCACAAAGTAGCCGCGTACGCGGGTGTAAGCGTTGTAGAACAGCTGGCGGTTCATCCACTCATAGTCCATCGCCAATTCAATGGCTTGGCGCACGCGCACGTCCTTGAACTTCGGAAGACGGGTGTTGAACATAAAGCCTTGGAAGTCGCCCGCGTTGCCGTGCTGAAGCTCGCGTTTGATGAGGCGGCCGCTGTCAAAGGGTCTGCCTTTGTAAGCGCGCGCCCATTCGCGGGCGATGAAGGCTTGGATGTAGTCGAACTCGCCAGCCTTGAAGGCCTCGAGTTGCGCGGTGGGATCTTTGTACAGGCGGTAGACGATGCGGTCAAAGTTGTACATGCCTTTGCGCACGTTCAGGTCTTTGCCCCAGTAAGCCGGGTCACGCACGTACTGCACATCTTTGCCAAAGTCGACCTTGCCGATGCGGTAAGGCCCCGAGCCAATCGGCAGGTCGGTCACGATCTGGTCCAGCGGTTTGCCCGCGCCCCAGCTGCGCGGAAACACCGGCATGCCGCCCACGATCAGCGGCAGCTCGGCGTTGGCACGCACAAAGTCAAAACGGATGCTGCGCTCACCCAGCACGGTGACAGCCTTTACCTCGCTGAAATAGGTGCGGAACTGCGGCGCGGCCTCTTTGCTGATGAGCTTGTCATACGAGTGCTTGACGTCGGCGGCCAACACCTGATCGCCGTTGTGGAAGCGCGCTTGCGGGTTGAGCGTGAAGGTGACCGAAAGCTTGTCCGGAGCCAGGGCAATATCTTGCGCGAGCAGACCGTAGGCCGTCGTGGGCTCCTCTGCATTACCGGTCAAAAGGGTTTCGAAAACCAGGTTGGACAGACCGGGTGGGGGCGTGCCTTTGAGGGTGAAAGGGTTGTATTTGTCAAAACTGGACGCACGGGTGGGCGCGACCATGGCGATCTGTCCGCCTTTGGGCGCATCGGGGTTCACGTACGCAAAGTGGCTAAAGCCTGCGGGGTAGCGGATGTCGCCAAACTGTGCATACGCGTGCGCACACCATGCGGACATGCTGGACAGCAAGGCCCCGAGCAACAGCGAACTTCGCAAGACAAATGGCATCGCCCTATTTTGCAAGAGTTTGACGCGGACTATGCTTGGGGCTTTCGCGGGGTTGACGCCCGCGTGTTTTGTTCCTCGGAGCCCTTATGTCCATGAATGCCTTGGTCCCCTTGGTTGAACTCACCCGCGGCGGTTATGTTGAATGCACGCATTTCGGCGCAATCGCCGTCGTCAACGCGCGCGGCAACGTGCTGGCGCAGGCCGGCGATGCCGACTTTGTCACCTTCACCCGCTCCACGCTCAAAGCGTTTCAAGCTTTGCCGTTTGTGGAGGCCGGTGGCGTGCAGCGCTTCGGTTTCAGCACGCCGGAAGTCGCCATGCTCTGCGCCAGCCACAACGGCGAGGCCAAACACGTCGCGGCAGTGGAGAGCATGTTGGGAAAAAGCGGCCAAACCTACCAACGCCTGCGCTGCGGCTGCGGCGTCCCCGGCCTGTATTCGCTGATGGACAAAAGCGCGCCCGAGGGCCTGCAGTTCGACGAGCGCCACCACAACTGCAGCGGCAAGCACGCGGGTTTTGTCGCGCACTGCATCGGCCAAGGCTGGAGCGTGGACGACTACACCGACCCGGCGCATCCGCTGCAACAAGCGGTTGCCAAAGACGTGGCCCGCGCCGTGGGCATGGACGTGTCGGACATGAAGATGGGTATTGACGGCTGCTCAGCCCCGAACTTTGCGATGCCGCTTTCCAAACTCGCCTACGGCTATGCGCGCCTGGCCAGCGGCACGCGCGATGCGGAATTCGGTGCCAGCTTCGCGCTCTTGGGTGAGGCCATGAGCAGCCACCCCGACATGGTCAGCGGCACCGGACGCAACGATGCAGCCTTCATGCAGGCGGGCCGGGGCGATTGGGTCACCAAGATCGGCGCCGATGGCGTGCAAGTCATCGGCAGCAAAAGCCGGGGTGAAGCACTGGCCATCAAGATCAGCGACGGCAACAAAACCGCGCTCTACGCCGCCGCCGTGGAAACATTGGACCAGCTGGGCTGGCTGGACGACGCGCAGCGCGCCCAACTCGCGCCCTGGCGCGCCAGCGACATCCTGAGCGCGCGCGGCGCGTCCGTCGGCCAGCGCCGCACGGCGTTCCAGTTACAAGCAGTTTGAAAATGGGGCGCTGACTTAGAATCGTTCGCACAAGGAAGCGTGGCAGAGTGGTCGATTGCACCGGTCTTGAAAACCGGCGACGGGAAACCGTCCGTGAGTTCGAATCTCACCGCTTCCGCCAAGTACATAAAAAATATGCGTTGGATGATCACTCCCACAAACGGGCTGGCCTTCGCGCTGCTCCTCACGGCCCTTGCCCCGGCCCACGCCGATAGCCTGGTATCCGACTATTTGCGCACACAGGATGCCCAGGAGTTTGGGCTGACGCTGTCCAGTTATTCCTACCAAGAGCCCAGCGCCAGCGTTGGCATGACCGCTATCAACTACGGGCTCGAATACCAAAAAACGTCGCTTTTGAACGGCGGGCAGTTCGTGCTAGCCGGCATTGACTACGCCGCCGGTACCGACCGCTACAGCGGCTCCGGCACGCTGAATGTGCCCAGGTACTACTACAACGCGAAGCTGGCCATCGGTACCGATTGGGTCTACGGCAGCCAAATCGTGTCGCCGTATATCGGGTTTGGCTACCGGTTTCTGAACCAGACGGGGGGCGGGTTGACCACATCCACCGGTGCTGTGATGTACGACCGGCAAAGCGCCTATCTCTACATTCCGGTTGGCTTCAAACAGCGTTCGCTCACCGGCGACGGCGGCATGCTGGAGAGCACCTTGGAACTGGACTACCTGGTCTCTGGCAACCAGTTCAGCGGCCTGTCGGTCATGAACAATTTCGGGTACACCAACTCCAATGACATCAACAACCGGCAGACTTCGGGCTATGGTTTGAACGCCTCGTTCATGTACAAGCGCCCTGACGGCTGGTCACTGGGGCCTTACTGGAAATACTGGAACATCGCCAGCTCGGATCTGGCAACGTGGACCTACAAGTCCGGCAGCACCAGCTACACCAAAAGCATGTACGAACCCGCCAACACGACCGAAGAATTCGGCTTCAAGGCGCTTTACCAATTCTGACGCGGTAAGCGCGCTAGGCCGACTCCATGGCGTCGGCCGCCAGATTGAGATCCAGCCACGCTTTGGCTTTTTCCGGGCTGTTGCGCAGCAGGTAATGGGGCGAATACGTGATCACGACCGGGATACCCCGGAACCGGTGCAAAGTGCCGCGCTGTTTGCCCATGGGCTGCGCCAAGAGCGAAGGCTGGTCTGACAGCACGGCCAAGGCGGCCAGACGGCCCATGGCCAGAATCACCTTGGGGCGGACCAGCGCGATTTCACGCTCCAAAAATGCGCGGCATACCGACACATCGGCCAACTGCGGGCTACGGCCTGCCGGCGGGCGGCACTGAAGGGCGTGGCTTAGGTAGGCGCTGTGCGCAGGTTCTGTGGGCGCGGGCTCTGCGTCAAGGCTTTGGCCTTGCAAAGCCAGCCGCTTCACACCCAGCGCGCCCAACATGTTGTCCAGCAAAAC
>RFRO01000123.1 GCA_009924455.1 Betaproteobacteria bacterium | reverse complement strand
ATCTGGGCCACAGCGGCCCGCGCATCAGCAGCGTTGTTGTCCTCTTGGGAATGGATCACCACGTACCAGTACACGGCACCCAAACTGATCACCGTCATCATGACCGGCACCAGCGACATCACGAAGCAACGCAGCAGGAAAAACCAAGTGACGCGAACCTGCGCGCTTGCAGCGCTGACCGCTTTACCTGGCGACAGAACAGCCTGCACCAGCGCAATCAGAAAGCGATTGGAGTAGCTCTTGGCAACGTGCTCGGCCCAGGGCGAAACCATGGCCCGCGTCTGCTCCACCGGCAACTTGGGAGCGATCTTGGGATCAATCAAGACCCAGCCGATCACGTAGACCAGATACAGAAACGCCAGGAAAAACCCGGGGAACATGGCTGCGGCATACAGTTTGACCACAGACTGGCCTGCCACTGCGGCGTAGACAATGATCATCACCGAGGGCGGTATCAAAATGCCCAAAGTGCCGCCAGCGGTAATCACGCCGGAAGCCAGGCGCACGTCATAGCCCGCATTCAGCATGGGACGCATGGCGATCACGCCCATGAGCACCACCACCGCGCCGACCAATCCGCTGGCAATGCCCCAGAACGTGCAAATCACCAGCGTGGCAACCGCCAAAGAACCGGGCAACTTGCGGAAGGCGAGCTGCACGCTGTGGAACATCTTGTCCACCAGCGCACCGCGCTCCATCACATAGCCCATCAGCACAAACAGCGGGATCGACAGCAACACATCATTGGTCATGGCACCAAAAGTGCGCTGAACCATCAGATTGAAGACTTTGTTGTCAAACCAAGGGGCCGATGGGTCATAAAAGGCAGTAAAGCCGAAGACCATACCCAGGCCCATCAGGGTGAAGGCGGTTGGAAAGCCCAGCATGATCACCACGATGATCAGCGAAAGCATCAACAAGCCGAGTGCGGGATCGCTCATGCCTGGCCTCCCTTCGCACGCTGATGGGCGGATTCGTCGATATTTTTGGCGTTGGCAATGGCGTCGCGCGCAGCTTCCGCATCCACCAGGGTGCTGCCCGACAACTGCTGTTCAACCACATCAATCTCCTCGGCGTCCTTGAGTCGGGGGGTCCACTCGCCGGTACGGATACACACGATACAACGGAAAATTTCGGCAAGCCCTTGCATCAGCACAATCAATCCGGCGAAAGGGATTACCGATTTGAAGGGGTACAGAGGCAAGGGGTCGGCGTTGAACGTCTGCTCATGGATGGCCCACGAATCAGCGGCGTAGTTCCAACCGGCCCACGTCAGGGCGATAACGCCCGGAATGAAAAAGACGAAGTAGAGAACGACATCAAGCCAAGCCTGCGTACGGGGCTGTGCGCTGCCGTAGAAAAAATCACCACGAACATGGCCGTCCTGGCTGAGGGTGTAGGCACCACCGAGCATGAACAACGTGCCGTACATCATATTGCTGGCATCAAAAACCCAGGCGGTCGGGGCGTTCAAGGCATAGCGCTTGAACACCTCGATAACCACCATCAACATCAGTGCCACGATCAGCCACGCAACGGTCTTACCCACCCAGGTGCTAATCGAGTCTGCCGTGTGCAGCAGCGATTGCGAATTCATAAGGTACTTTCAAAAATAGAAACCCCCATCCGGATGAACCACCCGGATGGGGTCAAGGTTCCAGTCGGCCCGTCTTATTAGGCTTTACCGTGGAAGTAGCGGTCAAACGCCATGGTGAAGTCCACCATGTAATCGTTCTGCCATTGTCCGGCGCGACCAGCGAACTCGCGCTGGGACTCCATCACTCGGCGGAACACATTGCTCTCTGCGGACTTCTTGGCAACCACTTTGTCCCATGCATCCAACTGGGCTTTCAGAATGGAGGTGGGGGTGCGGTAGAACTTGATGCCCTGCTTTTTCATGTCCGCATAGTCTTTGGAGTTACGGTCAATAGCCTTCCAGCTCATTTCAGCGGACGACGCTTGCACCGCGTAGTCGATGATGTGCTTGAGTTCCGTAGGCAGTGCGTCAAGCTTGGTCTTGTTAAACAGAATCTCGAACTGCTCGCCGCTTTGGTGGAAGCTCTGCAACATGCAGTTCTTGACGACATCCGGGAAGCCCAGAACACGGTCGGAAGACGCGTTGTTGAATTCAGCAGCATCGATCAGGCCACGGTCCAATGCAGGAACAATCTCACCACCGGGCAACGGGTTCACGGCGCAGCCCAATTCGGTAAAGATGTCCACAGCCAGGCCAACGGTACGGTACTTCAGACCTTTCAGGTCTTCAACTTTGGCAATCGGCTTCTTGAACCATCCCAGGGGCTGTGTGGGCATGGGGCCGTACACATAAGACTGCACGTCAATGTTCAGGGACTTGTAGATTTCTTCTAGCAGCTGGCGACCGCCGCCGTAGTTGTGCCAGGCCAGAACCATATTGGGATCCATGCCGAACGCAGGACCGGAGCCCCACAGCGCCAGCGCCGCGCTCTTGCCGTAGTGGTATGCGAGAACGCCGTGGCCGCCATCCAGAGTGCCTTTGTTAACTGCGTCCAGCAACTGGAACGCGGGAACGACAGAGCCGGAGGGCAGAACCTCAATTTTGAGTCTGCCGCTGGCCATATCGTTGACTTTTTTGGCGAAGTCATTGGCGTACTCATGAAAAATATCCTTGGCCGGCCAGGTGCTTTGGAAACGCAAAGACACCGTCTGCGCACGGGACACCATGGGCGCTGCAAGTGCGCTGGCAGCCAGGGCCCCTTTCAACAGTCCGCGGCGGGAAGAGGAATTTTTCAGTTCTGTCATGTAAGCGCTCCAGCTTGAAGTTGATGGAAGCGCAAATCATGCCTCTACTTTCAGGCTTTACCTCACAGGGTTTCTACTAGTATGCGCGCCCATTTGCACTGAAAATTTTCACTTAGTTTTTCAGAAAATTTACATCCCCTCCCCATCCGGGATCTTTAAGCGGGCTAACGCCGCGGGCTGAGACCCCAACCGACCGCGCCGCTACACGGAAGCGAGCCCTCTATGATGGATCGCATGCCACACCCAACCGATAAGGCTGCCGGGCCGGGGCAGGATTCTCTCCACGCCTGGTTCCGGCTGCTGATTTCCCTGATGTTGATGACGATCGGCAACGCGGGCATGTGGGTGATTCCCGTCGTCTTGCCGGTGGTACAAGCCGAGTTTCTCATCGGGCGGGCTGACGCTTCCCTGCCCTACACGCTGATGATGGTGGGCTTTGGTCTAGGCGGCGTGCTCATGGGCCGCTTGAGTGACCGTTTCGGCCTGTTCCGGCCGCTTCTGGGTGCATCGCTTGCCATCGGTGCCGGTTTTGTCCTTGCCGCGCAGACGCATACGATTCTGGGTTTTGCGCTGGCCCATGGCGTGCTGATCGGGCTGGTGGGCTGCGCGGTGACCTTTGCCCCGCTGATGGCGGACACCGCGCTGTGGTTCGATCGCCGCCGCGGCATTGCCGTCGCCGTATGTGCCAGCGGAAATTACCTGGCCGGCGCCGTGTGGCCACCCGTGATGGAACACTTTATTGCCACCCAAGGCTGGCGCAACACCTATACCGCCGTTGGCATTTTTTGTTCAGTGGGCATGGCGGCACTGGCTTTGCTGATGCGCCGCAGGGCTCCTGCCCAAACCGCCGCCAGCACGCTTTCAGTCCAAGCCGACGACCGTGACATGCCGTTTGGCCTGCGCCCGAACACCGCCACCGCGCTGCTCTGCGTGGCGGGCTTGTCCTGCTGCGTGGCCATGGCCATGCCACAGGTGCATATCGTGGCCTATTGCACCGACCTGGGGTTCGGCGCGGCGCGGGGCGCACAAATGCTGTCCATCATGCTGGCCTGCGGCATCGTAAGCCGCCTGGTGTCAGGCGCGCTGTCGGACCGCATTGGCGGTATGCGCACCCTGGTGTTGGGGTCGGCGCTGCAATGCACCGCGCTGCTGCTGTTTTTGCCTTTTGACGGCCTCGTGCCGCTCTACATCGTGTCCGCCATGTTTGGCCTGTTCCAGGGCGGCATCGTGCCCTCCTACGCGCTGGTGGTGCGCGAGAATTTTTCGACCCAGCAAATCGGGGTCCGGGTGGGTACGGTGATCATGTTCACCATGTTGGGGATGGCCCTGGGCGGCTGGATGTCGGGCAAGGTGTTTGACCTGACCGGCTCTTACCACGCGGCGTTTTTAAACGGAGTCGCCTGGAATCTGCTGAACTTGCTGATTGCCGTCACCCTGCTCATGCGCCTGCGGCGGAAAAAATTGGAATCTGACCCCAATTAATTAGCGGCGCTGGAGTACGTGGATATGGTCTGCGCCCTGGATGCTTTGGCGCAGCAAGGTGTGGCCGGTCTGTTTGGTAAAAGCCTGGAAATCGCGCAGCGAGCCGGGGTCGGTGCTGATGACTTCGAGCACCTGGCCCGAGGCCAACTCGGCCAAGGCCTTTTTGGCTTTGAGAATAGGCAGCGGGCAATTCAGGCCCCGGGTGTCCAAGGATTTGTCGATGGACGGCACAGCAGAGTCGGTCACGGTTACCTCATGGGGAATTCAGGCCGGAAAAACGCCGGTGGACAAATAGCGGTCGCCCCGGTCGCAGACGATGAACACGATGCACGCGTCACGCACTTGCGCGGCAATTTGCTGCGCCACCCAGCAGGCTCCGGCGGCGGAGATGCCCGCAAAAATGCCCTCTTCCCGCGCCATGCGGCGGGCCATATCCTCGGCGTCGGCTTGGCTGACGAGCCGGATCTCGTCGACCTGGCTGGCGTCGTAAATGCCGGGCATGTATTCAGGAGACCACTTGCGGATACCGGGGATACGCGAGCCTTCAGACGGCTGCGCGCCGATGATGTGCACCGCCGGGTTTTGCTGTTTAAGGTAGCGCCCCACGCCGGAGATGGTGCCGGTCGTGCCCATGGCGCTGACGAAATGCGTCACCCGGCCATGGGTGTCGGCCCAGATTTCGGGGCCGGTGGTTTCGAAATGGATGCGCGGGTTGTCCGCGTTGCCAAACTGATCCAGCACCCGGCCTTTGCCCTGCGCCTGCATCTGCTGCGCCAAATCGCGCGCGGCCTCCATGCCGCCGGCCTTGGGCGTGAGGATGAGCTCAGCGCCAAAGGCCTTCATGGTCTGGGCACGCTCAATCGACAAATCTTCCGGCATCACCAGCACCATGCGGTAACCCTTGATGGCTGCGGCCATCGCCAGGGCAATGCCGGTGTTGCCGGAGGTGGCCTCAATCAGGGTATCGCCAGGGGCAATCTCACCGCGCTCCTCTGCGGCGCGGATCATGGCCAGAGCGGGCCGGTCTTTGACCGAACCTGCGGGGTTGTTGCCTTCCAACTTACCCAGAACCACGTTATTGCGCGGAGCAGCGTTGGCCGCTCCGATGCGCTGCAACGCCACCAAAGGAGTGCGGCCAACCAGCTGCGCGAGGGAGGGATAGGACTTTGAAGCGGGGGAATTCACGCGTGGCGGTCTACGTAACGACCCTTTTCTTTCGGGGGGTTGGACGTTGTGCGCCGTTCCGCTTGCACGCGGTCCAGTTGGTCGCGCGCCTGGCTGACCTGGGCTGCGCGCGCATGCGCCTGGGCGCGCTCCGACGTGGCATCGTCGGCTACCCGCTTAGGCACCGGCTTAGCAGCCGGTGCGGCGGGCGCGGAGCGAACGTTGCTGATCGCGTTCATGGCAACTCCTGGCAATCGTGGTGTCGAGTGGATGGCGAGTGACTTCGGAATATACCGCCCGGGAGGGGGCTACAAGCCCCAATTCCCCCCGGCACCCAGAAGCGTCGCCGCCCCCAGCACGGCGAACAAGGCAGCAGCGATGCCATGCACCAGCCGCATCGGAATCTTCGCGGACAGGCGGTCGCCAATAAAGACCGCAGGCACGTCGGCAATCAGCATGCCCAAAGTGGTACCCAAAACTACCAGCACCGGATCCGGGAAATGCGCGGCCATGGCGATGGTGGCAATTTGGGTCTTGTCACCCATCTCGGCCAGAAAAAAGGTGATCAGCGTCGCGCCAAAAATGCCCCAACGCCCGGCGATGTCGCCTTCGTCGTCTTCGATCTTGTCCGGGATCAGGGTCCAGACAGCCATACCGAGAAAGGAGGCGCCCAAAACCCAGCGCAAAATCTCCGGGCTCAAACTGGCCGTGATCCACGCCCCCAGCGCGCCCGCCAGCCCGTGGTTGACCACGGTCGCGCACAAAATGCCCGCGATGATGGGCAGCGGTTTTTTGAATCGGGCGGCCAGCAGAAAAGCCAACAGCTGGGTTTTGTCGCCCATTTCGGCGAGGGCAACAATGCCGGTTGAAATCAGTAAAGCTTCCACAATGGTCCTGAACAGTCGCGTGTGGCGCGGACATGTGCCCGGCCGCAAAACCTAAAATCGAAGGCCCGATTAAGTCACAGCTGGGCCCTCGCACAGATTGCAGGCCATGGCGGACGGATAATTCCCCGTAGCGCTTCCCCCATTTTTTTGCCCAACATACCCCACCATGACACAAGCCTCCCCCCTCACCCACCTGCAAGACCCCAGCCTGATCAAGCACCAGGGCCTGATCAACGGCCAGTG
>RFRO01000122.1 GCA_009924455.1 Betaproteobacteria bacterium | reverse complement strand
GTGCGCCCGGGCGGCATCACACCTGCGGAAGGCATAGGCATTGCGCGCCACCTGGCGGATTCGGGCATGGTGGATTTTTTGAACATCATCCGCGGCCATATCGACACCGACGCCGGCCTGACCGACGTGATTCCCGTCCAAGGCATGCCAAGCGCACCGCACCTGGACTTTGCCGCCAGCTTGCGTGACCATGTGAGCGTGCCCATCTTCCACGCCGCCAAGATCCAGGACGTGAACACCGCGCGCCACGCGATTGCCAGCGGCAAGCTCGACATGGTGGGCATGACCCGCGCCCACATGGCCGACCCGCACATCATGCGCAAGATTCTGGAAGGCCGCGAGGACACCATACGCCCCTGCGTAGGCGGCAACTTCTGCCTGGACCGCATCTATGCCGGTGGCGAGGCCTATTGCATACACAACCCGTCCACCGGACGCGAACTCACCCTGCCCCACGCGATTGCGCCCGCCTCCGCGCAACGCAAAGTGCTGGTCGTCGGCGCTGGCCCAGCAGGCCTGGAAGCCGCGCGTGTGGCGTCCGAGCGCGGCCACGCGGTAACGGTGCTGGAAGCCGCGCCCAAGCCGGGCGGGCAAATCCGCCTGACGGCGGTGAGCCCGCGCCGTCGTGAGATGCTGAGCATCATCGACTGGCGCATGGCGCGCTGCGAGGAACGTGGCGTGACCTTCCGTTTCAACACGCTGGCCGATGAAGCCACGGTGCTGGCCGAGAACCCGGACGTGGTCATCATCGCCACCGGCGGTCTACCGCACACCGAGGTACTGCAAACCGGCAACGAATTAGTGGCATCCACCTGGGACATTTTGGGCGGCGAAATCAAGCCCGGCAAAAACGTGCTGCTGTTTGACGACGCCGGTGACCACGCCGCGCTGCAGGCGGCGGAAATCATTGCGCAGAGCGGCGCCTCGCTGGAGATCATGACGCCCGACCGCAGCTTTGCGCCCGAGGTGATGGCCATGAATCTGGTGCCCTATATGCGCAGCCTGCAAAAGCTGGATGTGACCTTCACGGTGACCTTTCGCTTGCTATCTGTGGAGCGCACAGAAACGGGACTGAAAGCCATGGTGGGCAGCGACTACGGCGGCGTGCGCAAAGAGCGGCTGGTGGACCAGGTCATAGTCAACCACGGCACCTTGCCGCTGGAAGATCTGTACTTCGGGCTCAAGCCGCATTCCAGCAACCTGGGTGAAACCGATTACGCGGCGCTCACAGCATTGCGGCCCCAAACCGTGCGCCACAACCCGCAGGGCCGCTTTCAACTCTTCCGCATTGGCGACGCGGTGTCCGCACGCAATACGCATGCAGCGGTGCTGGATGGTTTGCGGCTGGCGCGGGAGCTGTAAAAAGCCCAGGCACCCATGCGGTCAGCAATTGGGTGCAGCATCAGCCACGAAGCTGTGATAAGTCCTTGGCCACTCGCTGCAAAACCGGCACCCACTGGCAGTCTTCATGTTGGCGATAGAGCCGCACCGTTGGGTACCAAGGGCTGTCGTCGCGGTCGTATAACCACCGCCAGCAGCTGTCAAAGCGGTTCAATATCCAAGTAGGTTTACCCAGCGCCGCCGCCAGATGCGCCGTGGCGGTATCGACCGAAACAACGATGTCGAGATTTTCAATTAGTGCGGCGGTATCGGAAAAATCGTTCAAATCAGCGGCAAAGTTGAAAAAGTTCCCCTGCGGCCAGTATTCCAATTCCCGGCCCCGAATGGCTGATTCCGCCGGGTCGCCTTTTTGAAGGCTGAAAAAATCCACATCAACCAAGCGGAGCGACTCGGCAAAAATATCCAGCGGAATATTTCTGCGCTCGTTGGTGGTCCACAGGTCTGGCTGGTTGGGGCGGAAGCCGCCGTTCCAAACGACACCGACCTTCAACCTTCCGCGATCGCCAATTTTGTCTTGCCAGAGGCGAACCTTGGCCGCCTCCGCGCGCAGATAGGGGCCCGGGGACGGAATGGTTTCCACCGTGGTGCCGAATGCGAGCGGCAAGCTCATCAGGGGGCAGTGGTAGTCAAAGCTAGGGACGTCTTTGCCCCGCTCGATGAGCTGATCCACGCCGGACAGTTGCGCCATCAGCCCGAGCAGAGCCCCCGGCACTTCCAGTAGGACGTGGGCCCCCGCATCTTTGACGCGTTGAGCATAGCGGCTGAACTGAATGGAATCTCCCAGCCCTTGTTCCGCGTGCAGCAAGATGGTCTTGTTGACCAGCGACTCGTGGCCGAGCCACAGCGGTGCGGGAAAGCTGCGCCTGGCGCCAGCCAATGCCGCGCAATCCCAGCGCGATTCATACAAAGCCCAACCCGCTTGGAAATCGCTCAGTTGCAGCAAGGCCACTGATTGGTTCCAGCGCGCCTCTGGGTAATCGGGCTGGATCGCAATGGCTTGCCCATAACTGGCAATCGCCTCCGGCAGTCGTTGCAGTTCGTGGAAGGTGACACCCCGGTTGCAATGGGCTTGCGCGTAGTCCGGCTTGGCTGCTGTGGCTGCCGCGTAGCACGCCAACGCTTTCTCCAGCTGACGCATTTCCTTGAACCCATTGCCACAGTTGTAGTGCGCCTGCGCATAGTCCGGCCTGATGGCAATGGCACGCTCGAAACTGGCAATCGCCTCCTCCGAAAAATGAAGCCCATTCAGTGCGTTGCCGCGGTTGTAGTGGGCTTCGGCATAGTCGGGTCTGAGCTCAATCGCGCGCGCGTAACTGGCCAGGGCTTGCGGCAAGCGTCCGAGTGCCATCAGCGCAACACCCAGGTTGGAATGGGCCTCGGCATACGCCGGATGGATGGCGATAGCCTGCTCATAGCTGGCAACCGCGTCTTCGGTGCGGCCCAAATCGTGCAAGCAAACTCCCCGATTGCTATTCGCTTCGGCATAGCCCGGGTGGAGCTGGATGGCACGTTCATAGCTGGCAACCGCGTCCGGCAAAAGCCGCAGCTGGGCCCTTGCATTTCCCAGCCCGCAATGCGCCTGGGCGTAGTCAGGCCTTAGCGCTATCGCACGGGTGTAACTCGCCAGAGATTCCTCCAGCTGACCGCCCTCGCGCAAAGCGTTGCCCTGGTTGTAATGCGCTTCCGCGTAATCCGGCTTGATTGCGATGGCACGCGCGTAGCTGGCCAGCGCCTCAGGCAAGCGCCGGAGTTCAAACAGCGCCACGCCCCGGTTGTTCAAGAGCGCCGCATTGTTGGTATGGACCGCAAGCACCCGATTGAAAAGTCCTACTGCCTGCTCGTAGCGCCCAGTCTGCGCGGCCAGCGTGGCTAGCAATTGCAAGGCATCGTAGTTTTTGGGATTGACGCCTACGATTTCTTCATAGATGGCTCGGGCTTGATCCAAATGGCCCGCTTTGTGGAGCGCCAAACCCTGCTGCAGTGCATCAGCCATATGGCGCAATGCGGCTGGGGTCAATGCCGCACCCGCACGGGGCTTTCCCCCCGAGCCAGCAGCATTTCCGGGGACGTTTGAAGATTTCTTGGGCATTGAAATGTGCGGACCCCGCTGGTGTACTGAGAGAGTTACCCCGCAAGGGAAGCCTCACGGCAAGTTTATCGACGCCCTTGCTCTAATCGTAATGTGTCCACATCCGCAAGACACGCACCGTACGCTGCTCTACAAACACTTCGTAGACCATCCGATGTTGGATGTTGATCCGTCGCGAATACGCACCCCGAGGTCACCCACCAGCTTTTCAAACGGTGGCGGGTTTTGGAAAGGATCAATCGCAAGCACCTCCAGGAGGGCTTGGGCTTTCTCTTTAAGCCGACCGGCCTTTACCTTTTTCGCGTCCTTCAACGCTTGCTTGGCGTATACGACTGCCCAACTCACCACTTCAAGGCCTTGGCGCTTTTATCCAGGGGTTCGGCCATTCCGGCTTTGATGGATTCCCGCATGCCGGGTACCGACAGCAGGTGCAAAGTCTCTTGTATGGCACTCCAATCATCTGCGGCAATCAGCACGGCATTGTTTCGTTTACCTGAGATCAGCACGGGCTTATGCGAGCTTGCCGTCTCATCCATGAGCCGATACAAATTAGCCCTTGCTTCGCTGGCAGATAGTGCGTTCATCAATTTCTCCAACCAAAGTGAAATGTACGCAAAGTCGTACGCACTGTCTAGGAACATTTAAGGGGAACTCAGGCATCCTCCGTGACCAGCCCCTGACCCCCTCACCCCTATGCCATAACTTCCGCCACGCGTAATTCAGCCCGGGTGGTGGAATTGGTCGACGCAGCGGACTCAAAAAATTTATTTACCCTTGAAAAACAAGCAGCAGCGCGAGGTTACACAAGGTTTAAAAAGTGTCCTTCGCAACGTAGGAAAGCCGCCCAAAGCCCATCTGTTTAAGACCTCGGAATTCAACTGGAATTCGATCGGGTTGGCACTGGATCCGCCCTCCCCCCTTTTTCTGTAGAGCCACTGTGCGGTAAGCGGCACTGAGCAGCTCGGACGCCGCCAGTGAATGGTCTCCTGGAGAGCCAATTGGCACATGAACGGACGGGTGACTTTGGCGTTCTTGGGCGTGTCAAGTACCAAGTCCGCGAGAAAAAATCCCAACAGTTGCGCGCCAGGGGATCACTGCCAAGTGTCGGGTTGACCCAACACCTGCCAGTTAGGGGGCGATTTTCGCTAAAAATTAAATGGTCAATTTTTCGATGGCAGAGATGAAAATCTTCGCATCAGAGACCATGGTCACTGCATCTGCCGTCCCTACTGAATCTCCATCGTAATCTGCTAGGAGGCGCATTTCTTCGGCCCTTTTGAGCGACCGC
The DNA here is from genome assembly GCA_009924455.1 of Betaproteobacteria bacterium. GTDB lineage: Bacteria > Pseudomonadota > Gammaproteobacteria > Burkholderiales > Burkholderiaceae_C > Allorhodoferax. The sequence continues at coordinate 1,811 of RFRO01000122.1, read as the reverse complement.
CCCAAATCTCTCGACAGCGTTCCGTCTTTGACCAAGTGTTCGCTAAATGCATTGATCAAGCCGCGATGGGTCTTAGCAAAATCCGCTTCCGTACGACCCAGTTTGACCATAAGCGCAGCGCGAGCTGCATCAAACATCGCGTAGTAAGCCCGATTGCAAGCTCCATCGGCATCGTCCAATGCAATCAACCCCTGCGCCGATCGAAGTGCCTGATGGGCCTTGATCATCAAAGCGTCTGCTGCACGGGTGTCCGTCACAACCGGATGCCTTCGCGGGCAATGTTTTCCAACAAGGATGGGTTTGAAAAACGCTCAGGATGTTCCCATTGATCCATCCACACGGGCAACGGAGAAATATTGATGCCCGTTTCCATCAGCACATCGAACGCCAAGTCCGCCATAGCCATCTTTGTCGACACCATTCCAGCGTGCTCGCCGTCCAGCAATACGGCGACATCCGCATCACTATCAACCCTGTGGGTACCCCTGGCACGGCTGCCAAACACTATCGCCCCTCTAGGATGAAATTGCTCCTGCGCGACTTCCAAAAAGCGACGAACAGCCTGCTCGGTATGTGGATCGAGTTTCGATTTCAAGGCGCGCGGGTTTGTCATAGGGCTGGGGCTTTTCTCAGACTGAGTTTACGGTCTAACCAAAAATTGTCCTACTTGAAACCAATTGGTGAGCGGATTTCCGACCGTTTGGGCGAACACCAAGCGGCAAACAAATTGAAGATTAACCTGAATACGTGCGCGGGAGCCTGCTGCTCAGGTGGTCAACCTCGCTTAGCGAAACAATGGGGCAGTATCGGGTTGCTTTTGACTTTAATCCCAACACGGCGCAGGGGCGTTTTACGCTGGGCAGCCCGTTTCAGCTGGACAAGCGCATGCATACCCAACTTTCATAGCCAGCGCCTCTTCCTCCAGACACCATGCGCAGTAACTCTTGCAAGGTCGCGCAAAGCCAAACAACGTCCCGCCCCCTGCTCCACCCCTGTGCCATAATTTCGGCCACGCGCATTCCAGCCCGGGTGGTGGAATTGGTAGACGCAGCGGACTCAAAATCCGCCGCCGCAAGGCGTGCCGGTTCGATTCCGGCCCCGGGCACCAGATCAGGCCGCAAGACTTCACCGTCTTGCGGCGCCGCACCGGCCCGCCGACGCGCCGGGCGCGGCAGTGGCACCGTGCGAACGGCGCCGTCAACCGCCAAGTACCGCCATTTGAAGCACCGCCTGCCGCCCACTCCCATGGTGTCGGAGGACGAGCTGGAGGCGATCCACACCACCTCGCTGCAAATCCTGGAAGAAATGGGCATGGATTTCATGCACGAGGGTGCGCGCGCGATTCTCAAAAAGGCGGGGGCGGACGTCAAACCCGGTTCGGAACGGGTGCGCTTTGACCGCAATTTGATATTGGAGGCGATCAAAACCTGCCCTTCCGAATTCACGCTGCACGCGCGCAACCCGGAGCGCAATGTGCATATCGGCGGCAAGAACCTGGCTTTTGCGCAGGTCGCCAGCCCGCCCAACTGCTCGGATATGGACAAGGGCCGCCGGGCCGGCAACCAGCAGGACTTTCGCAACCTGGTCAAGCTGGCACAGCGCTACGACATCATCCACCTGACCGGCGGCTATCCGGTGGAGCCGGTGGATTTGCACGCCTCGATCCGCCACCTGGATTGCCTCTCTGACATCGCCAAGCTGACCGACAAAGCCTTCCATGCATATTCGCTGGGCAAAGAGCGCAACCAGGACGGGCTGGAAATCGCCCGCATCGCACGCGGCATCAGCTACGAGCAAATGGAGCGCGAGCC
>RFRO01000121.1 GCA_009924455.1 Betaproteobacteria bacterium | reverse complement strand
GTTGCGCCCGGCAATCGCCCAGGGTCGGCCGGCCATGTCGGCGTGCTGTGCCAGGTACTGCGCTGCCTGGCGACCGACAAAACCGCTGGCACCGAACAGAACCAACGCGTAAGGACGGGGCGGCTGCGCGGTCTGCTGTGCGTCCGCTGCGGCCTCTTCTGCAGGTCCTTCGACCGGCGTAGCCTCGGCATCCGGCAGCACCACGGGCTCTTGCGCGGCCACAGGTTCTGCGGAATGAGAATCAGAAGATTGCGCCATACCTGTAACGATCAACGCTCCATCGCCCCGTAAACCAAATTGCGCCACAGTTGCCGGTAGTGCTCGCGCTGCAAGGAAGCCTGGCTCATCAGAATCGCCACCAGTTCTTGCTGCGGGTCCACCCAAAACGTGGTGCCGCACACGCCGCCCCAGGAGTACATGCCCGGCGAGCCTGGCAGGTCCTCCAGGCCCTCCGCCATACGCACCGCAAAACCCAGGCCGAAGCCGATACCCGGGGTGAGCATGTGGCCGCCGAACCGGCTGATGTTCTGCGGGATGGTGCCCACGTGGTCGTGGGTCATCATGCGCACGGTGTGCGGGCTGGCAATGCGCTGCCCATCCAACACGCCGCCGTTCAAAAGGCACTGCAGAAAGCGCGCGTAGTCCATGGCGGTGGACATCAAACCCGAACCGCCCCCGTCCATAGGCGGGGGCTTACGCGGGTCCAGCAGCGGCATGGGTAATTGCGGAATCTCAGAGGCCGCAGGTTCGGCAAGCCGGTGCTGCTTTTCAGGTGGAGTCCAAAAGCCGGTGTCCACCATGCCCAGCGGGCCGCAGATGGAATCTTGCAAAAACACCCCCAGACGCTGGCCCGTGACCGCCTCAATCACCGCGCCCAGCACGTCGGTGGCATGGCTGTATTCCCAGGTGGAACCGGGTTGGAAAGCCAGTGGCAGGTCTGTCAACGCCCGTATGAATCCGTCGGTATCGAGCGCGCCGCTGCGCAAACGGGCCTTGACGTACATGCGCTGCATAGGACCATTGTCCAGAAAGGCATACGTGAGTCCGGCCGTGTGACGCAACAAGTCGTGGATGGTGGGCAGTTGGCGCATGGGGTGCAGCGCCATGCGATCACCGTGAAAGTCCGCAACCTGGAGCTGCGCAAAGGCCGGCAGATATTTGCTGACCGGGTCGCTGAGCAGCAACTGGCCGCGCTCGACCAACTGCAGCGCTGCCAGCGAGGTAACAGGCTTGGTCATCGAATAGATGCGGAAAATCGCATCGAGCGCCATCACCGTGCCCGACTTTGGGTTCTGCAAACCCAAGGCCTCGTGCACAACCAATCCGCCATGGCGGGCGACCAGCAGCACGACGCCCGGAATGCGGCCCAGCGCAACCTCGCTGCGCATGTGCTGCACCGCTGCGTTGGTGCGTGCAGGATTGAAACCGGCTTCGGTGGCGTCTACGGGCAACAGCATCGGGGCGGCGGCATGGGGTGATGGCATAAGGCGACTAATGTATGGGCCTATTCCCCGATAGGTCAATCAAGCGACGGGGATAGCTACAATGGTTTGGCCTGAGCTTAGCGCCCTGTTTGGGAGTGCGCAGGCATCGTTTAGTTTTCTCCACCGTGCGGCTTTGAAGCCGCGTCGAAAATATCTTAGAGGAATACCCACATGCCATTTCAAAAACTGAAGTTTGCAGCGGTCGCGGCGGCGGTACTCGGCGCTGCCGTCGCCATGCCTGCCCATGCCGGCAAAACCTTGGATGCGATCAAAGCGCGCGGACAAATCATTTGCGGCGTACACACCGGTCTGCCCGGCTTCAGTGCTGCAGATTCGAATGGTAAGTGGGTCGGCTTGGATGTGGATGTGTGCCGCGCCGTTGCGGCCGCAACCCTGGGCGACGCAGGCAAGGTGAAGTTTGTTCCCCTTACAGCCCAGGCTCGTTTCACTGCATTGCAGTCCGGCGAAATCGACATCCTTTCGCGCAACACGACCTTCACCTTGACCCGCGACGCATCGTTGGGTCTGAGCCAGACCGCCGTGGTGTACTACGATGGCCAAGGCTTCATGGTTCCAGTCAAGAGCAAGATCACCAGCGCCAAACAGCTCAAAGGCCAAACCGTCTGCGTGCAGTCCGGCACGACCACCGAGAAGAACCTGACCGACTACTCCAGAGCCAACAACCTGGCCATCAAACCCGTGGTGTTTGAAAAGCTGGATGCGGTTGAAGGTGCCTACTTCTCGGGCCGCTGCCTCGCATATACCACCGATGCCTCGGGACTGGCTGCGGTGCGCAATAAGGTGGCACCCAAGCCTGAAGACCACCTGATTCTTCCAGAGCTGATCTCCAAAGAACCCCTCGGACCGCTGGTTCGCCGGGGCGATGATGAATGGGCTGCCATCGTCAAATGGACGATTTACGGCCTGCTCGAAGCCGAAGAAAACGGCATCACACAAGCCAACGTGGACGAACTCAAAGCCACCAGCAAAGACCCTGTGATCGGCCGCATTTTGGGATCGACCGAAGACACCGGCAAATTGCTCGGTCTCGATCGGGAGTGGATGTTGCATGCTGTCAAGGCCACGGGTAACTATGGCGAAATTTTTGAACGCAATGTCGGCATGAAATCGGCTCTGCAACTGCCGCGCGGCCTGAACAATTTGTGGAACAACGACGGCATCCAATACGCGCCGCCGATTCGTTAATTGGTAATCGCCTAGCCTGTGCATAAGGGCAGTGCAACGCAGTTGTGCTGCCCTTATCTCTGTGCTGATGCACCCTGATTGATTGACGTTCCCACCGCGCATGTCCACACCGCCCAAGCATCCATCCAACAACCGCTGGTCATGGCGCAGCCAAGCCTTTCGCGCCTTGGTGTACCAGGTTCTCGCGGTGGCTGTAATTGCCCTGTTGGTTCTATTTCTGGCGCACAACACGGCGACCAACATGCGCCAGCGCGGCATGCAAAGCGGCTTTGGTTTCCTGCTGGGAACGGCCGGTTTTGACATCGGCGAGAGCCTGTTCACTTTTGACCCGGGTGAGTCCTATTTGCAAGCCTATCTGGTCGGCGTGACCAATACCTTGCGCGTAGCCGTGCTGGGTATTGTGTTGACCACGATTCTTGGCACCTTGATCGGCGTGGGCCGCTTTTCGCGCAATGCCCTGGTGCGCGGGCTGTGCCGCGCGTATGTGGAGGCCTTCCGCAATATTCCTGTCTTGTTGCAGTTGCTGATGTGGTATTTGCTTTTCAGCGAGTTTTTGCCCAGCATGGCAGATGCCTGGGAAGCCGGTCCGTTCTTTTTGAGCAAAGGTGGCTTGAATTTTCCGATCCCTGTGTGGGCAAGCGGTCACGCATGGGCTGCAGGGGGACTGTTGCTGGGTGTAGGTGCGGCTGTGGTGTGGCGTCGCCATGCCTGGCGCACCTTTACGGCCACGGGTGTGCCGCGCAGCATGTTCTGGGCACCACTGGGCATTTTCCTGGCGTGCGGCATAGCAGGCTGGCTGTTGGGCGGCGCGCCAACAGAAACGAATTTCCCGATCCGGGGTGACTTCGCCATTGAGAACGGTGGCTCGCTGACGCCCGAATTTCTGGCGCTCTTGATTGGCTTGACCATGTACACAGCGGCTTTTGTTGCCGAGGTGGTGCGCGGAGGCATCCAGTCCGTGCCGCAAGGGCAGGCCGAAGCCGCCAGCGCGCTGGGGCTGTCGCAAGGCCAAAGCATGCGCCTGGTCATGCTGCCCCAGGCACTGCGGGTCATCATTCCGCCGATCACCAACCAGTACCTGAACCTGACCAAAAATTCTTCGCTGGCAGTGGCCATTGGCTACCCGGATGTGGTGTCGATCGCCAATACCTCTATCAACCAGACGGGCCGCGCTGTCGAATGCATCGCGCTGATCATGCTGGTGTATCTGAGCACCTCCCTGGCAACCTCGGTGCTGATGAATTGGTACAACGCGCGCGCTGAAATCAAAGAACGCTAGCCGCCTGCTTCCCATGTCGACCTACTCCCCCATCGCCCCGCGCCCTGCGCCCGCTGCTGCCAGCGGCTGGATCGGTTGGTTCCAATCCAATTTGTTCCATGACTGGAAAACCAGTCTGGGTACGATGTTGATCGGCCTGCTTTTTCTGGCGCTGGCACCCACGTTGTTCAATTGGGCCATCGCAGATGCGGTTCTCAACGGCGGGCCTGAGGCATGCCACGCTGCACACGGCGCGTGCTGGGCTGTCGTAGTAGAAAAATTCCGTTTCATGATTTTTGGGCGCTATCCGCAAGAAGAACATTGGCGCGCACTGCTGTGCACCACGATGTTGCTGGGTTTGATTTTGGCTAGCTGCACCCGGGCGTTTTGGAAACCCTGGTTACCGGCTTTGTGGATTGGCGTGCTCGTGCTGTATTTCGCCCTGATGCGCGGTGGCGTCGCTGGTCTGCGCTATGTGGAAACCGACCTGTGGAGCGGTCTGCCGCTGACGATTTTGCTGGCCTCTTTGTCGATGGTGATGGCTTTTCCCATCGCCATATTGGTTGCGCTGGGTCGTCGATCGGGCATGCCGGCAATCCGCAGCCTGTGCACCGTCTACGTGGAGCTGATCCGCGGCGTGCCGCTGATTTCGGTGTTGTTCATGGCCTCGTTCATGTTCCCGCTGCTGATGCCCGAAGGCTTCAACATCGATGTGCTGGTGCGGGTGCTGGCCGGCATTACCTTGTTCACTGCAGCCTACATGGCGGAGGTCATCCGCGGCGGCTTGCAAGCCATTCCCAAAGGGCAGATCGAAGCGGCGGCCACACTGGGACTGTCGTACTGGCAAACGCAGCGCAAAATTGTTTTGCCCCAGGCACTTGCGATGGTAGTACCCGGCCTGATGAACAACTTCATCTCCACTTTCAAAGACACCTCACTGGTCGCCATCGTCAGCCTGTACGAGCTCACCGGCGCCATGGGCATGGCCATGAACTCGGACGCAGACTGGCGGGCCTTCCGCATCGAAGGCTATCTGTTCATCGCCCTGATTTATTTCGTGTTTTGCTTTTCCATGTCGCGCTACAGCCAGTGGATTGAGACCCAGGTCAACAAAAGCCGGCAGCGCTGAGGAACCATTCCATGTCATCTCCCATCATCGCGTTCGAGAAAGTCAACAAGTGGTACGGCAACAGCTTCCACGTGCTGCGCGACATCAACTTGACCATAGGAGCCGGCGAACGCATCGTCATCTGCGGCCCCTCCGGCTCGGGTAAGTCCACCCTGATCCGCTGCATCAACCGCCTCGAAGAGCACCAGCAAGGCGTGCTGCGCGTGGACGGCGTAGAAATTGGCGACGACATCAAAGTCATTGACGATGTGCGCAAAAAAGTGGGCATGGTGTTCCAGCAGTTCAACCTCTTCCCCCACCTCACGGTGCTGGAGAACCTCACGCTCTCGCCCATGTGGGTTGGCAAACTGCCTCAAAAAGAAGCCGAAGCCCGCGCCATGGAGCAATTGCAGCGTGTGCGCATTGCCGATCAGGCACACAAATACCCGCTGCAACTCAGCGGCGGGCAGCAACAGCGTGTGGCGATTGCCCGCGCCCTGTGCCTGACGCCCAAAATCATGCTGTTTGATGAGCCGACTTCGGCGCTTGATCCGGAGATGATCAAGGAGGTGCTGGACGTGATGATTGAGCTGGCCGGCCAGGGCATCACCATGGTCTGCGTCACCCACGAAATGGGTTTTGCCAAAGCCGTGGCCGACCGCGTGATCTTCATGGACGAAGGGCAAATCGTCGAGCAAAACACGCCTGACGCATTTTTCAACAACCCGCAAAACGAGCGAAGCCGCGACTTTCTGTCCAAAATTCTGGGCCACTGATGGCGGACGCTGACGGCGCGGGCCATCCGCGCAAAGACCATCTAGGGCTGCCTGCTGCCGCCCTGCTCTTGGGTTGTTGCGCCTTTTGGGGCTTGCAACAGGTGCTGGTCAAAGCCACCTTGGCAGAAATGCCGGCGGCGTTCCAGGCCATGCTGCGATTTTCCGCATCCACGCTGTGTCTGATGGCCTGGTGCCGGGTGCGCGGTATTGCACTTTTCGACCGTGATGGCAGCCTTTGGCCCGGCCTGCTGGTGGGCGCCCTGTTTGCCGGCGAAATGCTGTGCGTGTTTTTAGGCTTGCAATACATCCCGGCGTCGCGCTTAACCGTTTTTCTCTACGCATCGCCGCTGTGGGCCGCGCTGATCCTGCCGTGGGTGATCCGCTCGGAGCGCCTGCGCGCGCTGCAATGGGCCGGGCTGCTGCTGGCCTTTCTGGCGGTGGCCTACACCCTGCGTGACGGCTTGCTGCGCGGACAAACCGAAGCCCAGCACTGGGGCGATATCTTCGCTCTCGCCAGCGGGCTGTTTTGGGCCATGACCACCGTCACCATCCGCAGCAGCGACCGGTTGATGCGCGCCAGCGCCGAGAAATTGCTGTTTTACCAGGTCGGCGGTGCCACTGTTTTTTCAGCGGCCTTGTCGCTTATCCTGGGTGATGTCTGGGTCAGCAGCTTCAGCCCTTTCGCGATGGCCTCGCTGGCACTGCAAGCGGTGGTGGGCGGCTTCGCCAGCTACCTGGTGTGGATGTGGATGCTGGGGCGCTACCCGGCAACCAAGATGGGGGCTTTCGCCCTGTCTACGCCGGTGTTTTCGGTGCTATTCGGCGTACTGTGGCTGGGCGAGACGGT
>RFRO01000013.1 GCA_009924455.1 Betaproteobacteria bacterium | reverse complement strand
AATCCACACCGTCGCGCAGGATCGGATACTGGTTGTCCGGGCAAAGGATCGCCTGAAGGCCAAGGAGTCCCCTTGGCGCGAGGAGTTCATCGATTTTGGCGAAGTAGCCATCAACATAGCGGTCGCCCACGGCCTCGAGCATCTCCTGCGCCCGCGCCAGTGCGCCTGGCCCGCCCTGCCCCGCCAAGACCAGCGGCAGCGCCACGTTCTGCGCCAGGCTCAGGTGCGGCAGGATGTGAAAGGCTTGGAACACAAAACCGATGTGGTCGCGCCGCAGCGTGGTGCGGGCATCGTCATCGAGATGCGCGAGGTCCTGACCCTGCACCGCGATGCGCCCGGCATCCGGTAAGTCGAGTCCGGCAACCAGGTTCAATAAGCTGGATTTGCCGGCCCCTGATTCACCCATGACCGCCACGATCTCACCAGGCTGCAGGTGCAAGCCCAGGCCGTCAAACAACACGCGCCCGCCGGGCACGGTTTTGCGAAGGCCGGTGATTTGCAGGACCGGTGCGATGGGCGCTTGCGACATGGGGCGATGGTAGTCGCCCGGCTTGGATTCAGCCCTCAGGCAGACAAATCACTCCTGGGCGATGCGCCAGGCCTCGTGCAGAAGGCTGCTTTGCAAAGCGGTGCCGATGCGTGCAATGACCGGATGGTGGTTGAGCTCACCGTCGTGCAGGGTGAGTGCCGTGAAGGCCAGGCGTGCGGCGTCAACCGGGCCACTTTGGATGGCCAGCAGCAGGCTGCGCACGCGCTGTGTGCGGGCGCGCTGGCGCGCATCCTGCCGCGTGGGCTGACCACCCTGCGGATAGGAATGTGCCAAGGAAGAAACGTGGATATCAGGTCCCATGCTGCAGCTCCGGTGTGTAGAGAAAAATCCTGTCGGGCCGCACTGGCCGGTGTCAGGAATCAATCGCCCGTAGCTGCATCATCAGCAGTATTCATGCCAATTTTTGGTGTCAGTTTGCGGTAAACGCGGTTCCGGCTAGCCCTGCCTGCGAGCCGCCGCGGGTGCAAACAGGGGTTTCCCCTAGGTCGGCTGGCCTGCGTTCTTGGTAATAATTGGTTTTCCGCCCGAACTAAATCATGTGCTCCATGTTTGACGCCGGTAGGAAATGGACTGCAACAGAACTTAACGCGGCCCCCAGGGGCCTATTCACATCCGGAGATAACGCATGAAATTGAAACGTCACATCAGCGCGCTGGCCATCGCATTGGCCGCAGGCTCATCTTTTGCACAACTCGTCGTCGGCGTGAGCTACGACGCTTTCCAAGAAGAGCGCTGGAAAACCGACGAAGCAGCCATCAAGGCTGAGCTGGCCAAGGCCGGTGCCAAGTACATCATGTCGGATGCCGGCGCTTCCACCGAGAAGCAGCTGTCGGACATCGACGGCCTGATCGCCAAGGGCGCCAAAGTCCTGATCATTCTGGGTCGCGACAAAGACGCCATCCTGCCCGCAGTCAACAAAGCGGCCCAGCAAAAGATCCCCGTGATCGCGTATGACCGCCTGTTTGAAGCACCCGGCGTCACCTACATCACCTTTGACAACAAAGAAGTCGGTCGCATGACCGCCCGCGCCATCCTGGCAGTCAAGCCAAAAGGCAACTACGCCATCATCAAGGGTGACCCGGGCGATGCGAACGCCAACTTCCTGCGCGAAGGCCAGGGCGAAGTGTTGGCTGACGCGATCAAAAAGGGCGACGTGAAGATCGTTGGTGAAGAGTTCACCGCAGGCTGGAATCCCCAGAACGCGCAGAAGAACATGGAACAGATCCTGACCAAAACCGGCAACAAAGTTGACGCCGTGGTCGCCCAAAACGACGGCATGGCCGGCGGTGTGGTCGCTGCGTTGACCGCCAAAGGTCTGCAAGGCATCCCGGTCTCCGGACAAGACGGTGACCTGGCTGCGCTGAACCGCGTGGCGCTGGGCACCCAAACCGTGTCGGTGTGGAAAAACTCCGCAGATCTGGGCACTGCTGCTGCCAAAGCGGCTGTGGAACTGGGCGCCGGCAAGCCGGTGACCGGCGCAGCCGACTGGGCCGGCGGCGAGAAGAAGATGACCCTGAAGTCCATCTTCCTCAAGCCCATCCCTGTGACCCGTGACAACCTGGACGTGGTGCTGAAGGCTGGCCACATCTCCAAGGAAGCCCTGTGCAAAGGTGTAGACGCATCGAAAGTGGCTGTCTGCAAGTAATCAGCTGACATCCAGCTTTGAGACCCCAACGCCGCGGGCCACGAGCCCGCGGTGTTGTTTCTGACCCCCGGGAGTCTGTATGAATATTGACTGGCAAACCCTCAAACGCGCCCAGATTGACTGGCGCATGGTGCTCATGTCAGCCGTGCTGATTGTGATTGCGCTGGTATTTAACGCCTTGTCCGAAGGCATCTTTTTATCGCCGGAGAACCTCTACAACATCGCCCAGCAAACTGCGGTGGTGGGTATTCTGGCCACTGTCATGGTGCTGATCATCGTGGCGCGCCACATCGACCTGTCGGTCGGCTCGGTGATGGGCTTTGTGGGCGTCCTCATCGCCTTTTTGATTTACACCGCCAACTGGTCCTGGCAGTCCGCCTGCCTGATGGGCCTGGCGGCGGCGATTGCGGTATCGATGTACCAGGGCGCGCTGACCGCCTTCGTGGGCGTCCCGTCATTCGTTGTGACCCTGGGTGGCCTGATGTCCTTTCGCGGCGCGGCGTATCTGGTGGCGGATGGCAAAACCCAACCGCTGGCAGACCCCTTCTTTTTGAAACTCGGTGGCGGCTACAACGGCGGCATCGGCACCACGGCGAGCTGGGTTCTGGCCGCCCTGCTCTGCTTGGGACTGCTGCTCTCGATGCTGAACAAGCGCCGTGCCAAAAAAACCTATGGCGTGCCGACCAATCCGGCCTGGGTGGACCTGCTGCTGGTGCTGATTCCAATGGGCATCGTGCTGGCCTTTGTGGCCACCATGAATGCGTACCACATACCCAATAAAGACGCGCCGCAGGGCATTCCGATTCCGGTGCTGATCTGGGGTGCTGTGGCGCTGGTGATTTCGTTTCTGGTGCACCGCACCCGCTTCGGACGCTACATCTTTGCCATCGGCGGCAACCCCGACGCAGCGGCGCTGGTCGGCATTCCCGTGCGCCGCGTGACGATGCTGCTGTTTTTGTTGCTCTCGGTGCTGATCACCATCGCCGCCATTGTGGCCATCTCGCGGCTGAACGCCGGTACCAATTCACTGGGTAATAACCTGGAGCTGCTGGTGATTGCGGCCACCGTGATCGGCGGCACCGCGCTGGCCGGTGGGAGCGGGACCATCATCGGTTCGGTACTGGGTGCGCTGATCATGCAATGCATCGACAGCGGCATGCTGCTGTTGGACGTGTCGATTGGTACGCGCTACATCATCATCGGTCAGGTGCTGATTGCAGCCGTCGTCTTCGACGTGGCCTACCGCAAATGGACGGGAGAGACGCTGTGAACGCCATGGACAACACCCCCCACAACAAGCCTGCGGTCGACACCAGCCGCTGCCTGGTGGAGCTGCGCAACATCCGCAAAGCCTTCGGCGGCGTGCACGCGGTCGACGACGTCAGCCTGAACCTGTATCCCGGCGAAGTGGTGGCCGTACTGGGCCACAACGGCGCGGGCAAATCCACGCTCATGAAGATGTTGGCAGGCGCCTATCCGATTGACAGCGGCGAGGTCTTTTTATCCGGCGAGAAGGTGCAAATCCGCTCACCGTCTGACGCGCAAAACCTGGGCATCGAATCGATTTACCAGACGCTGGCACTGGCCGACAACCTGGACGCGGTCGCCAACCTGTTCCTGGGGCGTGAGCTGCTGACCCGCTGGCGCACGCTGGACGACCACCGCATGGACGCGGACGCCCGCAAGGTGTTCCAGCGTCTGAACAAAAATTTCACCAACATCCGCATTCCGGTGCGCCGCCTCTCCGGCGGGCAGCGCCAGGTGGTGGCGATTTCGCGGGCGATTTATTTCAACGCCCGCATCCTGATCATGGACGAGCCGACCGCCGCGCTGGGGCCGGAAGAAACCGCGATGGTGGGCAGCCTGATTCAGCAGCTCAAGGCCGAAGGCGTGGGGATCTTTTTGATCAGCCACGACATGCACGATGTGTTTGCGCTGAGCGACCGCCTGGCGGTGATGAAAAACGGCAAGCGCATCGGCACCTACCGCACGCAGGATGTGACCGAGGATGAAGTGCTTGGCATGATCATCGCGGGCAAAGCGCCGGCGGGCAAAGCCCAAACCGAAAGACCCGCACGCTAGCGGCTCCTGGGTCCCGCACATGCAAACCACCGGCGACCAGCAGCTGCTCAAGCGCATCAACCGCAGCGTGTTGCTGCGCTTGATCCAGCAGCACAGCGGTTTGTCACGCGCGCGGATGGCGGCCCAAAGCGGCCTCACCAAATCCACCGTCAGCGTGCTGGTGCGTGAGCTGCTGGACGAACAATGGCTGGTAGAGGCCAGCCCGCCGGTCAGCGGAGATGGCCTGGGCCGCCCTTCCACGCCGCTTCAACTCAATGCCGAAGGCCGTGTGCTGATCGGCATGGAAGTGGCGGTGGAGTGCCTGCGCATCGTCTGCGTCTCGCTCACCGGAGAGGTTTTTTCCGAGCACGAAGTGCCGCTGCACAGCGCGGAGCCGCAGGCGGTGTGTACCCAGGCTACGGCGCTGTTGCAGCCGCTGTGTGCAGATTTAGCCGCGCGGCACATCACCATCAGCGGCCTGGGCGTGTGCTTACCGGGTGCAGTCCATGACAGCACGGGGCTGGTGCACTTTGCGCCCAACCTGGGCTGGCGCAACCTGGACTTTCTGGGCATGGTGCGCACAGCCTTAGCCACGGCCGGTATTGCGTGCGGAACCTTGTACGTTCAGAACGACGCGGACGCCGCAGCCCTGGGCGAGTACGAGTTCGGCGCTGGGGCCAAAGACGATCCGCTCATCTTCATCAACTGCGATGTGGGCGTGGGCGCTGGCATCGTGCTCAACGACCGGCTCTTCACCGGCGCCCGGGGTGCTGCCGGTGAGATTGGCCACACCATTTTGCAGATTGACGGGCCCGTGTGTTCCTGTGGCCGGCACGGTTGCGCCGAGGCCTTCATCGGCGCGCGCGCGATCCGGGGTTCTGCGGATGTGGCGCGTGCCGGGCATTACCTGGGCGTTTTGATCCAAAACCTGGATGCGCTGTTCAACCCGAAGACGGTTGTCATCGGCGGCAAAATCTGCGCGGAACATCCGGGGCTGCTGGCGCAGGCGCAGGCCACGGTAGCCCAGTACACCCGCCAGTCCGGCATGCCGATGACCGAGATACGCGCGGCGCGCTACGGGCTGCAGGCGCCGGCCGTTGGCGCCGCCGCTTTGGTGTTTCACCGTTTTCTGCGTCCACTTTCTGAAGGAGCAAACCATGTTTTTGGGCATTGACGTCGGCACCTCGGAAGTCAAGGTCTTGCTGCTCGCAGACGACCACCGCGTGATTGATACCGCCGGCAGCGCCCTGGAGATCAGCCGCCCCCACCCCGGCCACAGCGAGCAAAACCCCGCCGACTGGTGGAGCGCCACCTGCGCAGCCCAGGCCACGCTGCGCGCCAAAAACCCCAGCGCCTATGCGGCGGTGCGCGCCATTGGCCTATCCGGTCAGATGCACGGCGCGGTCTTGCTGGACTCCGCCGACCGTGTGTTGCGCCCCGCCATTTTGTGGAACGATGTGCGCAGCGACCAGGAATGCCTGGACATGATGCGGGAACTGCCGGACCTGCCACAACGCGCAGGCTCTTTGGCCATGCCTGGCTTCACCGCGCCCAAGCTGCGCTGGGTGCAACAACACGAGCCGCACCTCTTTGCGCAGATCGCCAAGGTGCTGCTGCCCAAAGACTATGTGCGCCTGCAACTCACCGGTGAATACGCCTGCGATATGTCGGATGCCAGCGGCACCATGTGGCTGGATGTAGAAAAGCGCGCCTGGTCACCGGCGCTACTGGCGCTCACAGGTTTGCACGAGGCGCAGATGCCGCGCCTGGTCGAAGGCAGTGAAGCGGGTGGCGCGCTCAGCGCATCGGCTGCTGCCACCCTCGGACTTCCCGCAGGTATCGTCGTGGCCGGTGGCGGCGGTGATAACGCCGCCAGCGCCGTCGGCATGGGTGCGGTCGATGCGGGCGAAGGCTTTTTGTCGCTGGGCACCAGCGGCGTGCTGTTTGTGGTCACGCCTCGGTACCAGCCCAATGCGGACAGCGCCACCCATGCGTTTTGCCACGCCCTGCCCCAGCGCTGGCACCAGATGAGCGTGATGTTGTCCGCAGCCAGTTGCCTGCAATGGGCCGCGGGCGCGCTGGGCTTGGACTCTGCGGCTGCCGTCGAGGCCAAAGCCGCCAGCCTGCCGCCGGGCGCACGCGAAACCGCCCCCTTGTTTTTGCCGTACCTCAGCGGCGAGCGCACACCGCACAACGACGCGCATGTGCGCGGCAGCTTCCACGGCCTGAGCCACAGCACCGATCAGGCGGCTTTGGCTTATGCGGTCATGGAAGGCGTCACCTTCGGCCTGAACGACGGCTTGCGCGCCTTGCAGGCCGCAGGCAGTTCGCCCAAGCAGCTGTCGCTGGTGGGCGGCGGCGCACGCAGCGCCTTCTGGGCTCAGCAACTGGCCTCCGCGCTCAACCTGGACATCGTGACCCACCCCGAATCTGCTGCCGGCGGCGCGCTGGGTGCTGCACGGCTGGGCTGGCTGGCCACAGGCGCAACAGTGGCCCAGGTCTGCCGCAAGCCGGACATCGCCCACACCTACCGCAGCGAACCGGCAGACCAGGCGATGCTGGCCGCACGGTTCACGCGTTTCCGGGCTTTCTACCCAGCGTTGAACCCGGCCTTGCACGGCGTCACCTGAGCCGTCTACCCTTTTACTTTCACCTTCAACTGGCAGGAATTTCCATGAGCAACACCTATTTCCACGGCGTAGACCCGATCCGCTACGAGGGACCGCAATCCACCAATCC
The DNA here is from genome assembly GCA_009924455.1 of Betaproteobacteria bacterium. Lineage (GTDB taxonomy): Bacteria > Pseudomonadota > Gammaproteobacteria > Burkholderiales > Burkholderiaceae_C > Allorhodoferax. Next base: position 19,599 of record RFRO01000013.1, on the reverse strand, counting down.
GCTGGCTTTCCGCTGGTACGACAAAGACCGCATGGTGCTGGGCAAGCGCATGGAGGAACAGCTGCGTTTTGCGGTGTGTTACTGGCACAGTTTTTCCTGGAACGGCTTTGACCCCTTCGGCTACGACGGCACCTTTGAGCGCCCGTGGCAGCACATGGCTGACCCGATGGCGGCAGCGCGTGCCAAGGCAGATTCGGCGTTTGACTTTTTCAGCAAACTCGGCGCGCCTTACTACTGCTTCCACGACCGCGACGTAGCGCCCGAGGGCAGCAGCCCGCGTGAGAGCGTCAATCACCTGCGCGCCATGGTGGACGTGCTGGCGGCCAAGCAAGAAGCTAGCGGCATCCGCTTGTTGTGGGGCACGGCCAATTTGTTCAGCCACCGCCGCTTCATGGCGGGTGCGGCGACCAACCCGGACCCGGAAATTTTTGCGCTGGCCGCACTGCAAGTCAAAGAAGCGATGGATGCCACGCTCAAACTAGGCGGTGCCAATTACGTCTTGTGGGGCGGACGCGAGGGTTACGAGACCCTGCTCAACACCCGCATGGGCCAGGAACTCGACCAGATGGGCCGCTTTCTGCACATGGTGGTGGACTACAAACACAAGATCGGCTTCAAGGGCACCATCCTGCTCGAACCCAAGCCGCGTGAACCGTCCAAGCACCAGTACGACTTTGACGTGGCTACCGTATTCGGCTTTCTGCAAAAGCATGGGCTGGAAAATGAAATCCGCGTCAACATCGAAGCCAACCATGCCACGCTGGCCGGCCACAGCTTTGAGCACGAAATTGCCAGCGCCATTGATCTGGGGATCTTCGGCTCCATCGACATGAACCGGGGCGACATGCAATGCCAGTGGGACACCGACCAGTTCCCCAACAGCATCGCCGAGACCGCGCTGGCCATGTACCTGATCATGCAATCTGGTGGCTTCACCACCGGTGGCCTGAACTTTGACAGCAAAGTCCGCCGCCAATCCATCGACCCGCAGGATATGTTTTACGGCCACGTTGGCGCCATGGATGTGTCCGCACGCGCCTTGCTGATTGCCGAGAAAATGCTGCAGGATGGCCAACTGGCTGCGCACGTGGATGCGCGTTACGCCGGTTGGAAAGCGCCGCTGGGCCAGCAGATCATGGGCGGTGGTCTGGGTCTGGATGCCGTGGCCGAACAGGTGCTGGCGGCCAACCGCGACACCGCGCCCGTCTCAGGCCGCCAGGAATACCTGGAAAACCTGCTCAACTCCTATTTGTAAATTTCCGTCAAAGCGAACACACCATGAAAAAAGTAGTTTGGGGCGTGCTCAGTACCGCGCGCATCGGCTGGGAAAAAGTCATTCCCGGCATGCAGGCGGTGCAGCATTGCGACATCCGCGCTATCGCCTCGCGTGACCTGGGGCGTGGCCGCGCACTGGCCGACAAGCTGGGGATTCCCAAGGCCTACGGCAGCTATGAAGAACTGCTGGCCGACCCTGAGATTGAAGCGGTCTACAACCCTTTGCCCAACGACCAGCATGTGCCGCTGACCCTGATGGCGGCGCGCGCGGGCAAGCACGTGCTGTGTGAAAAGCCCATGGCTTTGACCGCCTCTGAGGCCGCGCAGCTGCGCGAAGTCGCGCAGAAGGTGCACATCATGGAAGCCTTTATGGTGCGCTTTCACCCCCAGTGGCTGACCGTGCGCGACCGCGTGCACAGCGGCGCATTGGGTGACTTGCGCTCAATACAAACGTACTTTTCATATTTCAACCGCGACCCGGCCAACATCCGCAACCAGCCGGAGACCGGCGGCGGCGCGCTCTATGACATCGGCTGCTACCCCATCGTCACCGCCCGCATGCTGTTTGGCTGCGAGCCGGTGCGTGCGATTGCGCTGGTTGAGCGTGACCCTGAATTCAAGACGGACCGCTTAGTCAGCGGGCTGGTGGACTTTGGTCAGGGCCGCCGGCTGGACTTCACCGTGTCGACGCAATCGGTGCCCTACCAGCGGGTGCAGGTTTGCGGAACGTCCAAGCGCATCGAAGTGCAGATTCCGTTTAACGCGCCTTTGGGGGGCAGTACCCAGATCTTTACCGACGATGGTTCGCAGCTCGATGGCGGCTCGGTTCACAGCGAAACGATCGCTGCATGCGACCAGTACGGCTTGCAAGGCGATGCCTTCTCGCGGGCAGTACGCGGCGAGATCGCCCTGCCCTACGGCGTGGAGGACGCGATTGCCAATATGCGGGTGATTGACGCCCTGTTCGCGTCGGAGAAAACCGGTGCCTGGGTCGCAGTCTAAAGCCGGGGCCGCGGCACGCCGCAGCGCGCGCGTGCTGCTGGCAGTCTTGTTGTTGCATGGCGTGTCGCCGGGTTGGACGGCCGGGTCTGCAAGCCCGGCGATTGCGCGATTCGTTGAGGAAGGCGAAACCGCCGGTTTACAAAGCCGTTTTGAAGGCGAAGACGAATTCATGGTCGGCGGCGGCGTGGCCGTATTCGATTGCGACGACGACGGCCTGCCGGAAATTTATGTGACCGGCGGCGTCAACAAAGCCAAGTTCTACCGCAACCGCAGCACCCGTGGCGGTCCGCTCAAATTGCAGGAACAGCGCTCGGGCCTGGAATTGACCAACGCCACCGGCGCTTATCCGCTGGATATCGATGGCGACGGCAATATGGATCTGGTGGTGCTGCGGGTCGGTGAAAACCAGGTCTTTCGCGGCCTGGGTGGCTGCAAGTTCGAGCGCGCCAATGAACGCTGGAACATCCCGGCGGGTAACGATTGGCACACGGCTTTTTCGGCCACCTGGGAACGCGGCCAGTCCTGGCCGACGCTGGCTTTCGGCACCTATTACGACCGCAGCCGCCCGGACTTCCCCTGGGGTACGTGCACGCCCGGCATTTTGCTGCGCCCGGACCCTGCGGGCGGGCGCTTCGCCGCGCCTGAAGCACTCGCACCGGGCTACTGCGCGCTGTCTATGTTGTTCTCCGATTGGAACCGCAGCGGCGAAGCCTCCCTGCGCGTGAGCAATGACCGCGAGTACTACAAAGGCGGGCAGGAGCAACTCTGGAAAATCCAGCCCGGTAAACCACCCACCGCCTACACCGCCGAAGAAGGCTGGAAGCGTTTGCAAATTTGGGGCATGGGCATTGCCAGCCACGATATCGATGGAGACGGCTTCCCCGAGGTATTCCTGACCAGCATGGCCGACAACAAGTTCCAGAAACTCAGCGGCGACGGCAGCCGCCCGGTGTATGTAGACGAGGCCTTCAAGCGCGGCATCACGGCCCACCGGCCCTACATCGGCGGCGACATCCACCCTTCCACCGCCTGGCATGCGCAGTTCGCCGATGTGAACAATGACACCTGGAGCGACCTCTTTATCGTCAAGGGCAATGTATCGACCATGCCCGACTTTGCTATCCAGGACCCCAACAACCTCTTGCTGGGCCAGCCCGACGGCCATTTTTTTGAGGCCGGCAGCCAGTCCGGCGTAGCCAGTTTCCGGCGCGGGCGCGGCGGCATGCTGGCCGACCTCAATGGCGACGGCTTGCTCGACATGGTGGTGGTCAACCGCTGGGAAAAGGCGCAGCTCTGGCGCAATGTGGGCAGCGGTAAAGCGGCGGCCCCTGCGCCGATGGGACATTGGCTGCAACTGCGGCTGCGCCAGACCGGCGGCAACCGCGATGCCGTGGGTGCGTGGGTCGAAGTCCAGACCGGCGAGCGGGTGCAGCGTGAGGAGCTGACGGTAGGCGGTGGCCACGCCAGCGGCCACTTGGGATGGATGCATTTCGGCTTGGGCGATGCGGCGCAGGCCAAGGTACGCGTGCAATGGCCGGGTGCGGGTTGGAGTGAGTGGATCAGCGCCAACGCCGATGGTTTCTATGTGCTGGACCGCCAAGGTGGCCTGCGCTCCTGGAGTGCGCCGTGATGCCATCACTTCACACTATGTCACGCGCACTTGCCGCGTTCTTGCTGGGTGCGCTCGTGTGCCTATCCCCTGCCCGCGCCCAGCCGCAGCCTGCCAGCCCGCTGGCCCCGCCCACCAGCGCTTACAGCTCCGCAGTGGCGTACGAATGGTTTTATCTGGTGTCGCAACTGATCCAGCAAACGCCCGGCAACAGCCCGCCGGTAGCGGCGCGCACGCTGGGCTATCTGGGGCTGACGCTGTACGAATCGGTGGTGCCGGGTATGCCGGGGCACCAGAGCCTGGCCGGGCAACTCAATGAGCTGAGCTCTCTGCCGTGGGCGCAGCCCGACGAGCCCTTGCACTGGCCGACCGTGGCCAATGCGTCCATGGCAATGATGACCCGCATGATGTTCAGCAACGCCAGTGCCGAGAACAAAGGCCGCATCGACCTGTTGGAGCGCAGCCTGCTTCGCGGAAGAGACCGATTCCACTTTTTTCCGCGCTGCCAAAGAGGTTTCGACATCAGCAATGCCGCGACCCAGGAGCAGCGCCAGTTCGCCCTCTATTGGGCGGACGATCCAGGCAAGACGCCTACGCCTGCGGGGCACTGGTCCTACATCGCCAACGACTTGCTCCGGGCCCAAAAAGCCGACCTGGGCCGCGCCGCAGCCACCCATGCCCTGCTGAATATGGCCATGTCTGACGCGTTTGTGGCCGGATGGGCGGCCAAGTACCGCTACAACCTGATCCGTCCGGTGACCTATATCCAACTGTTTATTGACAGCAACTGGGTCACGCCGCTGTTCACCACGCCCAATTTTCCGGAGTACCCATCCGGCCATTCGGTGCAGTCCAGTGCTGCCGCGGGCGTGTTGGAGCAGCAATTTGGCAAAGACTTGAAGTTTGTCGACAACACCCACAACGACCGGGGCTGGGGACCGCGCACCTTCGCCAGTTTCAGCGCGGCCGCCAACGAGGCGTCGTTGTCCAGGATGTATGCGGGCATCCATTTCCGCTTTGGCAGCGAAGGCGGGCAGTCACAGGGGCGGTGTGTGGCCGAGAGAGTCCTGGCTTTGCGCTTGAAGCCCTGAGCCCTTGGCGCCCGGGCGCAGCGCCTTCAAGCCGCGTCGTATCGAGACGATAAGATGCACGATTGTGTGTGCACCAGCGCCGTCGCGGCGTTGCAGCGCTCTGTCAGTTCATTTTTGATTTGGGTACGCGATGACCAAGAATTTTTGTTGGACGCTGGCGGTGGCGCGCGGTGGTGTGGTGGTGTTGGCTATGGGCGCTTTGCTCGCGGCCTGTGGCAAGAAAGACGGCGCAGACACCCCTGCGACATCGGCCGCACCGCCGGCTGCGGCGACTGCCGGCCCGCCCCCCGGCCCCTCTGCGGCCGGCAGTGCAGCCAGTGGTGGCGTGCCGGCTATGCCAAGCGCTGGTGCATCGGCAGCACCAGCGCCGCCGGTGACCGTGACCACCGTCAAAGTCGAGATGAAAGACCTCGCCGTGCGCTTGCGCTCGGCCGGTGTTGTCACCCCGATCCGTACCGTGGACGTCAAACCGCAGGTCAATTCGGTGATCACCAAAGTCAATGTCAAAGACGGCCAGTACGTGAAGGCGGGCGAACTGCTCTTCAGTCTGGACGCCCGTACCGAAGAGGCCAATATCGCCAAGGCCCAGGCCCAACTGGCCAAAGATTCAGCGGCACTGGCCGACGCGCAGCGCCAGCTACGGCGGGCACAAGACCTGCTGGCGCGGCAGTTCATATCGCAAGGCTCGGTCGACACCAACCTGGCAGCGGTTGAAAGCTGGCAGGCAACCGTCAATGCCGACAAGGCGGCAATCGATGCCACCCGGGTGGCGCAGTCCTACGCGCGTATCAGCGCGCCGCAGAGCGGTCGGGTGGGCGCGGTCAATGTGAGCGCCGGCTCGGCGGTGGAAGCCAACAAGACCGTGCTGGTCACCATCACCCAAATCAGCCCGATTGCGGTGACGTTCACCTTGCCGCAACGCAATATCGCCGATGCACTGGCCGGGCTCCAGAAGGACGGCGCCCCTGTCACCGCCACCCTGCCCGATAACGGCGGCACGTTCAAGGGCAAGCTGCAGTTTGTCGACAGTGCGGTGGACACGGCATCGGGCGTGGTCAAGGCGAAGGCCTATTTCAAGAACGACGATGAAAAGCTCTGGCCCGGCGCATTTGTGGAGGTGCAGCAGGTATTGCGCGAGGTCAAGGACGCCTTGGTGGTGCCGCAGGCGGCCGTGATTTACGGCGCGCGCGGAACCATTGTCTATGTGGTGGAGAACGGCAAGGCGGCGGTGCGTCCCGTGAAGGTATTGCAACCGCAGGGCTCGGAAGTGGCCGTCAGTGGCGTGGAAGCCGGTGAAAGCGTGGTGCTCGATGGCAAGCAAAACCTGCGACCGGGCAGCGCCGTGGTGGAGCGCGCCAAAGAGAACAAAGATGGCCCACAGGGCGCTGCCAGCGCTGCAGCGTCCAGTGCATCTGCGCCCAATGGTTCGGGTCAGGCGGCTTCAGGCGGCGCGGATGCAGCCGGCAAGCCCAAGGCTGCACCATGAATTTTTCGGAAGTTTTCATACGCCGTCCGGTGATGACGGTGTTGCTCAACGTGGCCATCATGGCGGCTGGCGTCATCGGCTTCAACAACATCCCGGTGTCAGCCCTGCCCAGCTACGACACCCCGGTGATCAATGTGTCGGCGTCCCTGCCCGGCGCCAACCCGGAAACCATGGCGACCTCGGTGGCGCTGCCTTTGGAAAAGCAGTTCCAGACGGTTCCCGGACTGCGTACCATCAGTTCCAGCAGCGGTTTGGGTACGACATCCATCACGCTGGAATTCGAGGAAGGGCGTGATATCGATGCGGCCGCCGTTGACGTGCAAGCGGCACTGCTGCGGGCGCAGCGCTCGCTGCCGCAGGACATGACCAACCCGCCGTCCTACCGCAAGGTGAATCCGGCGGATGCCCCGGTGCTGTTCCTGTCAATGACCTCGCCTTCGCTTTCGCCCCAGGAGCTCCAGGACTATGCGGACCATCTGGTCTCCCCCACCCTGTCGACGGTGGACGGCGTGGCGCAAGTGAATATTTACGGCGCCAAGCGCTTTGCGGTGCGGGTTCGGGTCAAGCCGGATGCGCTGCTGGCCAGCAACATCGGCCTGGATGAACTCAGCGCCGCCTTGCGGGCAGCCAATGTCAATACGCCGGTTGGCACCTTGGATGGTCCTAAGCAATCGCTGATTCTTCAGGCCAACAAGCAACTGACTAATGCACGCGATTTCGGCAACTTGATCATCAGCACCAAAGGCGGCTTCCCGGTGCGTCTGCGCGATGTAGCCAAGGTGGAGGACAGTATCGAGAACCTCCGGACCTGGGCCACATTCAATGGCGATACGTCGATCACGATTGCCATCCAGCGCCAGCCGGGTGCGAACACGGTGAAAGTGGTAGACACCATTCGCGCCAAGCTGCCCGAGCTGCAGGCGCAGATGCCGACATCCGTTTCCATGACACCGATCAATGACCGTTCGGCATCGGTGCGCGAGGCGCTGCACGACGTGACGTTGACGCTCGCGGGCACGATTGCGCTGGTGGTTCTGGTGATTTTTCTGTTTTTGCGCCGTTTTGTGGCAACGGTGATTCCCACTTTGTCGCTGCCGATTTCGCTGATGGGCGCGCTGGCCTTGCTGTGGGGGCTGAACTACAGCCTGGACAATATCTCGCTCCTGGGTCTGACCCTGGCCGTCGGATTGGTGGTGGACGACGCCATTGTGGTGCTGGAGAACATCATCCGCCATGTGGAAAAGGGCGAGGAGCCGTTCAGCGCCGCGTTGCGCGGAGCCCGCGAGGTGGGCTTCACCATCATTTCCATCTCGGTCTCGCTGGTGGCGGTGTTCATCCCGATTTTCTTCATGCCCGGCGTGATCGGCTTGCTGTTCCACGAATTTGCCGTGGTGGTGGGCCTGTCCATTCTGGTCTCCGCCTTTGTTTCGCTGACCCTGGTGCCGATGCTGGCCAGCCGGTTTTTGACCGACGAGGCGCACAAAAAGGCGCCCGGCGCGCTGGTTCGCTTGTTTGAGCGCGCTTTCAATCTGCTGCTGGCCGGATACGTGCGTGTGCTGGACCTGGCCTTGCGCTTGCGCAAGCTGGTCTTGCTGATTGCGCTGGCGACTTTGGGCGGTACGGTGTACATGGTCAACGTGATTCCCAAAGGATTTTTCCCGGAAGAGGACATTGGCCAGATCATCGTCACCACCGAGGGCGGCGAAGACGTCTCCTTCCCGGCGATGGTGCAATTGCAGGAGCGCGCGGCCACCATCATCCGCAATGACGAGAACGTGGCGGCGGTGAATTCGTTCAACGGCGGCAGCAACAGCCAGAGTATTGGCCGCATGTTCATCACACTCAAGCCGGCCAACCAGCGGGTACCGGCAAAAAAAGTGATCGAAGGCTTACGGCGCAAGCTGCGTTCGGTGGCCGGCCTGAACGTGTTCATGCGTCCGGTGCAGAACCTGCAACTCGGCGGCCGCCAAAGCAAAGCCCAATACCAGTACATCATGCAAAGCCTGCGCCCCGAGGAGTTGGGCGGGTGGTCGGCCAAGCTGCAGGAAAAGATGCGCGCGGATCCGATTTTCCGTGACGTCACCAGCGACGCGCAGATGCGCGGCCTGCAAGCCCAACTGAAGATTGACCGTGACCGCGCCAACGCGCTGGGCGTGAGCATGGAGGCGGTCCGCAACGCCCTGTACAGCGCTTTCGGCGAGCGCCAGGTGTCCACCATTTACCTGCCTACCGACACCTACCAGGTGATCATGGAGCTGGCGCCCGAGGCGAAGCAGGATGAATTCGCCTTGAACAGCATTTACGTGCGCGCCAGCGGCGGGACGTTGGTGCCTATCAGCAGCTTCACCACGGTGGAGCGCAGTTCCAGCCCGACTGCCATCAACCACGTGGGGCAATTGCAGGCGGTCACCGTCTCGTTCAACCTCGCGCCGGGAACGGCGCTGGGTGATGCGACCACCAAGATCGACCAGGCACGTGAAGCGATGCAGATGCCGTCTTCGGTGATTACCACCTACGGGGGTGATGCCGCTGTCTTCAAAAACTCCCAAGGTAGCCAACTGGTGCTGGTAGCTGCGGCCTTGGTGGTGATTTACGTGCTGCTCGGGGTGCTGTACGAGAGCTATATCCATCCGATCACGATTTTGGCGGGCCTGCCATCGGCGGCCATGGGCGCGCTGGGTACCTTGATGTATTTCGGGCAGGACCTCACGCTGATCGCAACCATCGGCATCGTGATGCTGATCGGTATCGTCAAGAAGAACGCCATCATGATGATCGACTTCGCGCTGGAGGCCCAGCGCCACGAGGGCATGAGCCCCGAGAAAGCCATTCACGAAGCCTGTGTGCTGCGCTTTCGCCCCATCATGATGACCACACTGGCCGCGTTGGTCGGCGCTTTACCGATTGCGATGGGGCTGGGCGCCGGAGCCGAACTCCGTCAGCCGCTGGGCCTGGCGGTCTTGGGCGGCTTGGTTTTTTCGCAGGCCATCACGCTGTTTGTCACGCCGGTGTTGTATCTCGCGCTGGAGCGCTTCAGCGGCAAAGGGCCGATCACCACCCAAGCTGCGTAAGGGGGGTTTCGCGCTCAGTGCCAGCCATGGCGGTGTCCGTGGGCCCACTCATCGCCCCAGCGAAACGACAGTCCGATCGGCGGGCGGTAGCTGGGGTAGTACGGTGCCTCGTACACGGTGACCGGCGCAGCCACATACCGGATGGTTTCGGCGGGCGCAATCGACACGGTGGCCGCCGGATCGGCCGGCAACAAACGCAGGGCAATCGTGGGTCCCGGATCGTTGGGCATTTGGGTGGTGTATTGTTTGCCGTTGAATTCATAGGTGACGTTGTAGGCCGAGACGCGGCTCTCGACCACGTTTTGCACACTACAGCGCTGGATGTCCTGCACATAGGACGGGCTGGCCTCCTCGAACCGGTCACCTATGACAGCACCCCCGACCATGCCCAGCAAGGCTGCAGCGCCATTGCCTCTTCCGCCACCGCCTAAGGCGCTACCGACCACGCCACCGGCAATCGCACCCACCGCCGCGCCCGCACCCGATTTCTGGCCGGGCACCAGCACCTTTTCCACGGTACAGACCTGTCGTGGTGTGGCTATCTGCTGGAAGACCGGCGTGGCCGAAAGAACCCGTCCGAATTCCTCTGCCTGTACGCCCAACGCCGCGCCCGCAATGAGGATCGATGTACCAATATGCTTCATGCAAGTCTCCTGGTTGTGGATGCTTCATGAACGGCCACACACCTATTGCCGTTGACCGTCTCTGCGCCCGGTTTACGCAACGGACGGCTGCGCGGCGACTGGGCCTATGCGCCCTTTCCAATTCACCCGGCTCGCAGCCCGGCCAAGGGTTCCGCAAAACGCAAACGCAATCGCAACTCCTGTTTCATACGGGTGTTGCGCAAGCGCCGCGACTCGGACATGAAACTCATTTGGATGGCGCTGAGTTCCTGCGCCGCCTGGGCACGCGACACCCGGGGGGGACGCGGCAAACCATACAGGTCTGCTGCGGCGTCAAAGTAGTCGCCCATGCGCAGCTGGCTGTCGTCGTTCACGTTGTAAACCCGCCGCGCCTGCCCGCGCCACAGCGCAAGCCAGCAGGCGCGCGCCAAATCGCTGGCGTGGATATGGTTGGTGTAGACATCGTCCTGCGCCATCAGAACGGGGCTGCCCCGCTGCAGGCGGGCCAGCGGCGTGCCCCCTTCCCGGTCCGCGGCGTAGATGCCTGGAATGCGCAACACGCTGGCACGCGTGGCCGGGGGAAAACTGCGGACCCTGCGCTCGGCATCAACGCGGCGGCGGGCCCGTGCTGTGGTGGCTTGGACCGGGCGCCTTTCGTCCACCCAATCGCCGCCACAGTCTCCGTAGACGCCGCTGGTGGAGCCATAGACCAAGGCCCGCGGTAAGCGGCCACGGCGCAGGCTGCGCAGCATGTTGCCGGTGCGCGGGTCCTGCGCACCCTCCCCGGGTGGCGGGGCCAGGTGAACGATGCGGTGCGCCAAGCCGGCCAAACGGCGCAGGGTGCCCGGATCATCCAGATTGCCGACCAGAGGCCGGGCGCCCAAGGCCCGCAAGGCGGCGCGCCTCTCCGGCTGGCTGGTCAAGGCCAGCCAGCGCGGTCCTGCGCCCAGTTTGCACTGGTCGCGCAGAAGCCGCTGCCCCACATCGCCACAGCCCACGACCAGCACCCGCTCGCGGCGGAAGCGTGCGGGCAAGGCCAGGCGCGGCGCGCGGGCGGCCCGTAGACCCCTGGCCGGCGGCGCTGCACCGATTGCGGGCAGAATCGCGGCTTTGTTTTGAGATGCACGGGGCTTGGCTGCGGCACACATAGGATAAGGATAACCACTGTATGAGCGCGAGCGCGTCGCAATTTTCGGTTCTGGTGCAGCCCAGCGGGCGGGCGTTCAGCGTGGAGGCATCGGAGACCCTGCTGGCCGGCGGAATTCGCCAGGGCGTGGGCCTGCCCTATGGGTGCAAAGACGGAGCCTGCGGCTCTTGTAAGTGCAAAAAAATCTCGGGTACCGTGGTTCACGGGAACCACCAGGACAAGGCGCTGAGCGCAGCGGAAGAAGCCGCCGGCATGGTTCTGACGTGCTGCGCCACGGCCACCAGCAATCTGGTGCTGGAGTCGCGCCAGGTGTCGTTGGAAGGCGCTTTGCCGGTTCGCAAGATGCCGGCACGCATCAGCAGCATGGTGCGCGCATCGCCCGACGTGATCCAGTTACAACTGCAGTTGCCTGCCAGTGAATCCTTTCAGTACCGGGCGGGCCAGTACCTGGATGTGCTGTTACGCGATGGCGCGCGGCGCAGTTATTCGATGGCCAATGCCCCGCACACAGGCCCGGCGCTGGAGCTGCACATCCGCCACATGCCCGGCGGGCGCTTCACCGATCTGGTTTTTGGCAGCATGAAAGAACGCGACATCGTGCGCATCGAAGGGCCTATGGGCTCCTTCTTTTTACGGGAAGACTCCGACAAGCCCGTGGTGTTGCTGGCCTCCGGTACCGGATTTGCGCCGATCAAGGCCCTGATCGAACACATGCAGGAGCGACAGATCACCCGCCCGGCCACCCTGTTCTGGGGCGGGCGGCGTCCGCATGATCTGTACATGGACGAATGGGTGCGGGCCCAGTGCGCTTTGATGCCCCAGCTCAGCTATGTGCCTGTGGTGTCCGACGCATTGCCCGAAGACAACTGGACGGGCCGCACCGGCTTTGTTCACCAGGCGGTTTTAGAAGATTTACCGGACCTATCGGGCTACCAGGTCTACGCCTGCGGCGCGCCGGTGGTGGTGGAGTCGGCGCAGCGCGATTTCAGTGACCTGGCGGGCTTGGATGAAGCGGAATTTTTTGCCGATTCGTTCACATCCGAGGCCGACAAACACTGAACACGGTGGTTCTCAGGGCGTCGCGGATTCGGCCCGCTGGCTCAGGAGAACCGCGGCAATTACCAGCGCGCCGCCGAGCAGGGCCAGCGGCGTCATGTGTTCGTTGATGTACCACCAGCCGAAGGCAGCGGCGAAAACCGGCTCCATGGCATAGATGATGGCGGCCTGCGGGGCGCTGACGTGGGACTGCGCCATCGCTTGCAGAAAAAACGTGGCGGCAGAGGCCACCGCGCCCAGATACAGCAAACCCCACCAGACCTCGGCCTCGACCAGCCCGGGCAGCACAAGCAGGCGCTGCGCGCCGCTATCGGCCAGCATCCAACACGCACCCAGCAGCGCCATACAGGCAATCTGCGCCGTGGCTAACTGCGCCGGGGAGTGATCCTTGGCCCGGGCTGACATCAGGATGGTGTACAGCGCGTAGGCCAAAGCCGCCGCCAGGGTGGCCAGATCGGCCCACAATTCTCCCTGCACATCGAAAGACATCAGGCCCACACCCACGCACGCCAGTGCAGCAGCGAAAAACACGACCCATGCGGGTCGCGTGCCTAGTACCAGGCCGATGAGCGGCACCATGAGCACATTCAAGCTGGTCAGAAAAGCACTGCGGTTGGCGCTGATAAATTGCAAACCGTAGGCCTGCGCAACCAGTGAGGCCAAACCCAGCGCACCCAGCAGCAAGCCGTCGCGCCAGGTCGAGTCCGGGATGCCACGCAAAAATGGCCCCATGCACGCTGCGGCGATCAAAAAGCGCAAGGCCGTGATCTCCACGCCCGAGAGCTGCCCGGTGGCGACCTTGAGGACGGGGAAGGTCAGGCCCCAGACCACCGTCACCAGCAGCAGGAGCAAGGGATAGCGGTAGCGCATCCGCGCGCTTTATTCGCCCAGGTAGGCGGCGCGCACTTTGGGGTCGTTGAGCATGGTTTTGAACAACACCGTCACGCCCTGCGCGTAGACATCACGTACCACTTCAAAGATTTTGTCGACCATGATGGGCGACAGTCCCATAGACGGCTCGTCCATCAGCAGCACTTTGGGACGGCTCATCAGCGCGCGCGCCATGGCCAGCATCTGCTGCTCACCCCCGGACATGGTGCCTGCAAGCTGCGCCCGCCGCTCTTGCAGACGCGGGAAGATGGCAAACATCTTGTCGATATCGCGGGCGATTTCGGCATCGTCGTCGCGGATGTAAGCGCCCATTTGCAGGTTCTCGACGATGGTCATGCGGGTGAACACACCCCGACCTTCGGGCACCATGGCGAGCCCCTGGCGCACCAAGTCCCAAGGCCCCTGCCCTTTGATGCTTTTACCCATGTACTGGATATCACCAGCGTGGATGGGCAGCGTGCCGGTGATGGCTTTCATGGTGGTGGTTTTGCCAGCGCCATTGGAGCCGATGAGCGAGACCAGCTCGCCTTCACGCACTTCGAAATCGACACCTTTGACGGCCTGGATACCGCCGTAGGCCACTTGCAGGGCGCTGACTTTGAGCAAAATGGGGGAAGTCATATCAATAGGGTCCTACAGGCGATCAGTGCGCGGCGGTGCCGAGGTAGGCCTCGATCACGGCCTGGTTTTTCTGGACTTCAGCGGGCGTTCCTTCGGCGATTTGCTTGCCGTAGTCGAGCACCGTCACGCGGTCGCACAAACCCATCACCAGTTTGACGTCGTGCTCGATGAGCAAGATCGTGCGGTTGTCCTTGCGGATGCGGTCAATCAGCTCGCGCAGCATGACTTTCTCGGTGGCATTCATACCGGCGGCGGGTTCATCCAGCGCAATCAACTGCGGGTCGGTGGCCAGGGCGCGGGCGATCTCCAGGCGGCGTTGGTCGCCGTAACTCAGGGTGCGCGCTTTGTAGTCGGCAAAATTGCCAATACCCACGTAGTCCAGCAGCTCCTGCGCGCGCGCGGCGATGGCTTTTTCTTCGGCCAGAAAGCTGGCGGTGCGAAACATGGCACCCAGTAAACCGCTGTGGGTGCGGATGTGGCGCCCAACCATGACGTTTTCCAGCGCGGTCATTTCCGCAAACAAGCGGATGTTTTGGAAGGTGCGCGCAATCCCCGCCATGGCAACCGTATGCACCGCCGTAGGCTGGTAGGGCTGGCCGGCCAGCTCAAAGCTGCCGCTGTCGGGCGTATACAAGCCCGTCAACACGTTGAAGAAGGTGGTTTTGCCTGCGCCGTTGGGGCCGATCAGGCCGTAGACCTGTCCGCGCTCGATGCGGATGCCCACATCGCTAAGTGCTTGCAGCCCACCAAAGCGCTTGGAGACGCCGCTTACGTTCAATACTGTGTCTGTCATAGGGATTCCGGTGCAGCGCGATCAGGCCGGTTTGGCCGCGGTTTCCAGGGATTTGCCATGGTCGGGCGAGGGCCACAAGCCGCGTGGGCGCAGCAGCATCACGCTGATCATCGCCAAGGCAATCAGCAACTGGCGCAGGATGGACGCATCCAAGCGGCCACCGGACATTTGCTGCAAAGGCCCGGCGACATAACGCAGGACTTCAGGCAAAGAGGCCAGCAACACCGCACCCAAAACTACGCCGGGCAAGTGCCCTACGCCGCCCAGCACCACCATGGCCACGATCATGACCGACTCCATGAGCGTGAAGGACTCCGGTGAAATAAAGCCCTGGAAGGACGCAAACAGCGCACCCGATACGCCGCCGAATGTGGCCCCCATGCCGAATGCGGTGAGTTTGAGGTTGCGGGTGTTGATGCCCATGGCCTTGGCTGCGATCTCATCTTCACGGATCGCCATCCAGGCGCGCCCGATGCGTGAGACTTCCAGGCGGTGCGAGATCACGATACTGATGACAACCAACACCAAAAACAGGTAGTAGTACAACGAGACCGATGCCAGCTTGTAGTCGCCAATCATCAGCCTTTTGCCAAATTCCAGGCCGAAGAAGTTCAGCGGATCAATTTGGCTGACACCTTTGGGGCCATTGGTGATGTTGTACGGGTTGTCCATGTTGTTCAAGAACACCCGGATGATCTCGCCAAAGCCCAGGGTGACAATGGCCAGGTAGTCGCCGCGCAGGCGCAAGGTGGGCGCACCCAACAAGACGCCAAAGATGCCGGCCACCACCGCGGCCAAGGGCAAGACCACCCAAATCGGCGTGTGCAAGCCCTGGGGGTACATGGCCGCCAGACCGGCAAATGTTTCAAGCAGCTGGGGAGAGTTGAGCAGTCCGTAGACATAGGCGCCGATGGCAAAAAATGCCACATAGCCCAAGTCCAGCAGACCGGCGTAGCCCACCACAATATTCAGGCCAATCGACAGCAGCACAAAGAGCAGCGTCATGTCAGCAATGCGCACCCAAGCGTTGCCAAAAAGTTGCAGGACCAGGGGTAAGACCAGGAGCCCGACACCGGCAGCCAACTGGGCCGGCAGGTTGTTTTTGAAGTTCATGTTCTGGCTATCCTCACGCGCGGTCGGCTACACGTTCACCCAACAGACCCGATGGGCGCAGTGTCAGCACGATGATGAGCACGATAAAAGCGAAAATATCGGAGTAGTGGCTGCCCAGCACGCCGCCGGTGAGCGCACCGATGTAGCCCGCGCCGATGGACTCGATCAGCCCCAGCAAAATTGCACCGACCACTGCGCCGGGCAGGTTGCCGATACCACCAAAAACGGCAGCGGTAAAGGCTTTCAAGCCGGGCAGAAAGCCCATGGCATGTTGGACAGTCCCGTAGTTGGAGGCGTACATGACCCCGGCAATAGCAGCGAGCACCGCACCGATCACGAAGGTGGCGGAAATCACCATGTCGGGTTTGACGCCCATCAGGCCGGCAACCCGGGGGTTTTCGGCCGTGGCCCGCATGGCGCGGCCCAGTTTGGTGGAGTTGACCACCCACATCAGCGTGGCCAAAGAAATAGCGGTGAAAACCAAAATCATCACCTGGGTGGGCGTGATCACCGCCTCGCCAATATGGAATGGGTCGCTGGGCAGCAAGGTGGGGTAGGACTTGTAATTGGGCTTCCAGATGATCATCGCCAGGGTTTGCAGCAGGATGGACATGCCGATGGCGGTGATCAGGGGCGCGAGTTTGGGGCTGTTACGCAGCGGCCGGTAGGCGACTTTTTCGATCACAAAGTTCAGTGCAGCAGCCACCACGCAGGCAATCAGCAGCGCAATTACCAAAATCAGCCAGCCCGGGGCGCCGGGCATGCCTTCTTTCATCAGGCCGATCATGGTCCAGCTCGTCAAGGCCCCGACCATCATCACCTCGCCGTGGGCAAAGTTGATCAGGTTGATGATGCCGTACACCATGGTGTAACCCAGTGCAATCAACGCATACATGCTGCCCAGCACCAGACCGTTGATGATCTGCTGTACCAAAATATCCATAGAAAAATTCTCCGAAGTTCTTGTCTGGGCATCTCGGAGCCCAGGCATGGCTTGCGCGTGCGCTCACCCCATCCCTGACCCAAAGCAAAAACCCGGCCCGAGGCGCCTCGTCATACGAGGCGGTCAGGCAAGCGGCGGATTCTACGTGCAGGCGCGGCAGAAATTGCACCGCGACCGTGCACGATTCCAAGGGGTTAACCCCGATATTCAGGCCGGTTTGCGGGCCTGCGCGTTGCGCTCTCGGAGGTCTTGCAGCTTTTCCGCAATGCGCAATTCCAGCCCGCGCGGCACGGGCCGGTAAAAACCTGGCTGCGCCATGCCCTCGGGCAGGTAGTTTTCACCGGCGGCAAATGCGTCCTGCTCATCATGGGCATAGCGGTACTGCGCACCGTAGTCCAGATCTTTCATCAGCTGCGTCGGGGCATTGCGCAAATGCAGCGGTACCGGCCGGGTTCCGTCCTTTTTCACGAAGGCTTTCGCTTCCTTGTAGGCCTTGTAAACGGAATTGCTCTTTGGTGCGACGGCGAGGTAGACCACACACTGCGCCAGCGCGAGTTCACCTTCGGGGCTGCCCAGACGCTCATACACCTCGGCGGCATCCAGCGCCAGGCGCAGCGCGCGCGGGTCGGCCAGACCAATGTCTTCGCTGGCCATGCGCACCAAGCGGCGTGCCATGTAGCGCGGCTCGGCCCCGCCGTCCAGCATGCGCACCAACCAGTACAAGGCAGCGTCCGGGTCGGAGCCCCGCACGCTTTTGTGCAGGGCCGAAATGGTGTCGTAAAACTGCTCGCCACCTTTGTCGTAGCGGCGCATGCGCTCGCCCAATACCTGCACCAGCCATGCGTCATCAATGGCAGTGCGTTTTTCCTGACCGGCCGCCACAGCCAGGGTCTCCAAGGTATTGAGCAGGCGGCGAGCGTCACCGTCGGCATAGGCGATCAGGCGCGCAGTAGCTGCGGCATCCATGGCGGGCACGGCCGCAATCGCCTGTGCCCGCTCCACGATTTGCGCCAGATCATCCTCGCCCAAGGCCTGCAATACATATACCGCCGCCCGCGACAACAGCGCGGAGTTCACTTCAAAAGATGGGTTCTCAGTGGTTGCGCCAATGAAGGTGAACAACCCCGACTCGACATGCGGCAAAAATGCGTCTTGCTGGCTTTTGTTAAAGCGATGCACCTCGTCGACAAACACAATCGTGCGCTTGGGGGCCAGTGAATCACGCTCGGCCAGCGCCTTGTCCACCGCTTCACGGATTTCTTTCACCCCACCGAGCACCGCGCTGATGGCCAAAAACTCCGCATCAAACGCATCGGCCATCAAGCGTGCGATGGTGGTTTTGCCGACGCCCGGTGGCCCCCACAAAATGCAGCTGTGCGGTTGACCCGATTCAAACGCCACCCGCAGGGCCATGCCCTCGCCCAACACCCCACCACCCAATCCAAGCCTTCATCTGAGGGCGCTGCTTTCAAAGCAAACTCTTTGCTGAGTGAAGCAATATCTTGCGCGGAAGCAATCAAAGCTGCTGGTGTGCTGCCCAAGGTCTGCGCTTGGTTACGCACCGTGACTTGGTTTAAATCGGTATCGAACAACCAAAGCAGCTGACCATCCGCAACGATGTTTTGCACATAGGGTTTGCTGTAATCAAAACGGAAAACGTTGGGGCGAATGAAAGCGAAAACACCTGAAGAGGTTTTGGGTCTGAGAGGCCTGCCTTCTTTGGCGGGTGCAGTCACCACTTGCACAAAATCGGCTCGCCAACTGCGGGTGGACTTTAAAAATTGCGCCAAGCTGTCCAAGCTGTCGGCATGCGCCACACCCACGACAAAACACAAGGCGACTGAGACGATGAAGTGAAATGAAATTTTCATTCTGCGCGGGTAGGCACCAAAATCTCACGCTGACCGTTGGTACTCATGGCGCTGACCAAACCAGCTTTTTCCATGTCTTCCACCAAACGGGCAGCGCGGTTGTAGCCAATTTTCAAATGGCGTTGCACCAGCGAAATGCTGGCTTTTCGGTTCTTCAAAACCACCTCAACTGCTTGGTCATAAAGCGGGTCTTTTTCACCTGCAATGTCACCAAACAAATCGGGGCCTTCCGAGCCGCCTTCGACCGTACCACCTTCGAGAACGCCTTCGATGTAATTGGGCTCACCTTGGGTTTTCAAATAACTGACCACCCTGTGGACTTCGTCATCGCTGACAAAAGCGCCATGGACACGAATGGGGAAACCAGTGCCACTGGGCAAATACAACATATCGCCCATGCCCAGCAAGGCTTCTGCGCCCATTTGGTCGAGGATGGTGCGGCTGTCAATTTTGCTGCTGACCTGAAACGCAATGCGCGTGGGAATATTGGCTTTGATCAATCCGGTGATGACGTCCACACTGGGGCGTTGTGTCGCCAAGATCAAATGGATGCCAGCCGCACGGGCTTTTTGTGCCAAACGGGCAATGAGCTCCTCGATCTTTTTGCCCACCACCATCATCAGGTCGGCCAACTCATCGATCACCACCACAATGTGGGGCAAGCGGTCCAGCGGTTCCGGCTCATCGGGCGTGAGGCTGAACGGATTGGTCAAGGCTTGGCCGTTCTCCCGAGCTTCATCCAATTTGTGGTTGTAACCCGCCAAGTTACGCACGCCAAGCTTGCTCATCAGCTTGTAGCGTCGCTCCATTTCGCCCACACACCAATTCAAGCCATGTGCAGCTTGCTTCATGTCAGTCACAACTGGGGCCAATAAATGCGGAATGCCTTCATACACCGACATTTCTAGCATCTTGGGGTCAATCATCAGCATCCGCACGTCCCGCGCTTCGGCTTTGTAGAGCAGCGACAAAATCATGGCGTTGATACCCACAGACTTGCCCGAACC
>RFRO01000120.1 GCA_009924455.1 Betaproteobacteria bacterium | reverse complement strand
TGCGGTATGACCTACAGCCAATTTGCCAATGGCCTGAAGAAGTCCAAGATCGAAATCGACCGTAAAGTGCTCAGCGACATCGCGGTGCACGACATGGCCGCTTTTGCGGGCATCGTCAACCAGGTCAAGGCTGCCTTGGCGGCCTGATGACTGGCGGTACGGCACACACTGCTTAGCGGGGTTGTCCGTATCGGATAAGGGCTAGGGCTTGAAAGAGCACTAGCCCTTTGCATTCCTACCTTTTCAATCTGCCCCCCTATGAATGAGTTAGACACCATCGTGCAGGACGCGCAGGCGGCTTTTGCCGCCGCGCCGGGGCCTGCCGATCTGGAAAATGCCAAAGCGGTTTTTCTCGGAAAAACCGGGCGCATCACCGAGCTCATGAAGGGGATGGCAGCGCTCAGCGTGGATGAGAAAAAATCCCGCGGAGCCGCGATCAACATTGCCAAGCAATCCATTGAGGCTGCTTTGACAGAGCGCCGCGCTGCGCTGGCGCGGGCCGAGCTGGACGTGCAACTGCGTGCAGAAGCGCTGGATGTGACCTTGCCTGGACGCCAGCGTGGCCAGGGCGGTTTGCATCCCGTGTCCTTGACGCTGGAGCGCATCGAGGCCATTTTTGCATCCATGGGTTTTGATGTTGCGGATGGTCCCGAGATCGAGTCCGACTGGTTCAATTTCACCGCGCTCAACACACCGCAAGACCACCCGGCCCGGTCCATGCACGATACGTTTTATGTCGAAGGCGGCAGTGCTGAGGCCCCGAATTTGCTGCGGACCCACACCAGTCCCATGCAAATCCGCTACGCGGTGCAGCACGTCAAAAAATACAGCGCTGCGACCGGCGTCGCCGCAGAGGCCCTATTCAGCGGCGACATGCCCGAGATTCGCGTCATCGCGCCCGGGCGTACCTACCGGGTGGACAGCGACGCAACCCATTCCCCCATGTTTCACCAATGCGAAGGCCTGTGGGTGGGTGAGAACGTCAGCTTCAAAGACCTTAAATACGTCTTCACCAATTTCTGCCGGACCTTTTTCGAAAGTGACGATCTGGTCCTGCGCTTTCGACCCAGCTTCTTTCCCTTCACCGAGCCCAGCGCCGAGATCGACATCCAATTCCAAAGTGGCCCACTGGCTGGGCGCTGGCTGGAGGTCGCAGGTTCGGGCCAAGTGCATCCGAATGTGATCCGCAACATGGGACTGGACCCCGAAAAATACATCGGCTTTGCCTTTGGCATGGGCCCGGACCGTTTGACGATGCTGCGCTATGGCGTCAACGACTTGCGCTTGTTTTTTGATGGCGACATCCGCTTCCTGTCCCAGTTTCAGGCCTGAGGCCACGTCTTTTTATTCCCCACCATGCAATTCCCTGAATCCTGGCTGCGCACTTTTTGCGATCCCGCGCTGAGTACCCAGCAACTGGCTGACACGCTCACCATGGCCGGTCTGGAGGTGGAAGCGCTCCAAGCCGTGGCCCCGCCATTCACCGGCGTGGTTGTGGGTGAAATCAAGGCGGTGGCACAGCACCCGAATGCGGACCGGCTGCGGGTGTGCCAGGTGGATATTGGTGCGGCTGCGCTGCTCAATATCGTGTGTGGGGCGCCTAATGCGCGGGTCGGTATCCGTGTGCCGTGCGCGACGGTTGGTGCCGAATTGCCGCCCGGTTCGGACGGAAAACCTTTTTTGATCAAGCTCGGCCAGCTGCGCGGTGTGGAAAGCCAGGGTATGTTGTGCTCGGCCAGCGAGTTGAAGGTGAGTGATGCCAGCGACGGGTTATTGGAGTTGGCAGCCGATGCGCCGGTTGGCCAGAACATCCGGGCGCACATGCAGCTGGACGACACGCTGTTTACGCTCAAACTCACTCCCAATCTGGCGCATTGCCTGAGCGTGTTCGGCGTGGCGCGTGAAGTGTCTGCTCTGACAGGCGCGCCGCTGAAAGTACCGTCAATTGCTGCTATGCAGGTCGGTATGTCCGACGTTCTTCCAGTGCAGATTGCCGCAACGGACTTGTGCGGCCGCTTTTCCGGACGCATTGTGCGCAACGTCAACCCGCAGGCGCAAACCCCCGCCTGGATGGTGGACCGTTTGGCACGTTGCGGGCAGCGCAGCGTCAGCGCGCTGGTGGACATCTCCAACTACGTGATGTTCGAGTTAGGCCGCCCGAACCACATCTTTGATCTGGAAAAAATCCATGGCGGATTGCAGGTGCGTTGGGCCCATCCCGGCGAGCAGCTGAAGCTGCTCAACGGCAACACGGTTGCGCTGGATGCGCAGGTTGGCGTGATTGCCGATGACAAGCAGGTCGAATCGCTGGCCGGCATCATGGGCGGCGACGCAACAGCGGTGGGCGATACCACCCGCCATATTTACTTGGAGGCTGCGTTTTGGTGGCCTACTGCGGTTGCCGGGCGTTCACGCCGCTTTAATTTTTCCACCGACGCCGGCCACCGCTTTGAGCGCGGCGTGGACCCTGATCTGACGGTGGCGCATATCGAGCGCATCAGCCAGCTGATTGCGGAGATTTGTGGCACGCCCGACACGACGTTTGGTCCGATTGATGACCAGCAACCCGCCATGCCGCAAGCCCGCCCGGTGCAATTGCGGGTGGCGCGTGCCGCCAAGGTCATCGGCATGCCGCTGACCGCGACGCAGTGCGTTCAAGCCCTGGCCCGCCTGGGCTTGGAGCCGCAAGAGCAAGCGGGACTGATCACGGTGCAGCCGCCTTCATACCGGTTTGATCTGCAGATTGAGGAAGACCTGATTGAAGAGGTCGCCCGCATCATCGGTTTTGAGCAGTTGCCACACACCCCGCCACAGGCGCCGGTCACCGCGCGGTTGCGCCCTGAAAGCCAGCGCAGTTCCTTTGCGCTGCGCCGCGCTCTGGCTTGCTTGGGATACCAGGAAACCATCAATTTCAGCTTCGTGGACGCGCGCTGGGAGCATGAACTGGCGGGCAACCCGAACCCGATTAAGTTGCTCAACCCGATTGCCAGTCAGATGGGCGTGATGCGCTCTTCTTTGCTGGGTTCGCTGATCCAGGTGGCGCAATTCAACCAGGCGCGCAAAGTTCCGCGCGTGCGTGTGTTTGAGCTGGGCCGCGTGTTTTTGCGCGACGCATCGGTGGTGGACAGCGACACCACGGTGGCCCAGTTTGACCAGCCCATGCGCGTGGCCGGCCTGGCGCTGGGCAGCGCGGACACCCTGCAATGGGGCCGCAGCGACGCAGCGGTCGATTTCTTTGACGTCAAAGGTGATGTCGAGGCGCTGTTTGCACCCCAGCGCTTGGAGTTTGTTCCCGCCAGTGCCAGCGCCCATCATCCAGCTCTGCATCCCGGGCGCAGCGCGTCGGTACGACTGAGCGGCGTGGACATTGGCGTAGTCGGCGAGTTGCATCCGCAGTGGCGCCAAAGCTACGGGTTGACAGCGGCGCCCATCGTGTTCGAGCTGGACCTGGCTGCGGTGCTGCGCCGCCCCGTGCCCGCTTTTGAGCCTTGACGGACCCTGAAATTGACACCGCCATGCAGGCAATTTGGGCGCACCTAGCGCAAACCCTAGGTGCGCGCCCTCGCACCTGAGCGCTACAGTCACACTCCGCCTCCGCACCGCCCGCCATGGAACTATCTGTTAACAGCCTCGAAACTCCGGCCCTGACCAAGGCGCACCTGGCCGAGCTTTTGTACGAAAACATCGGCTTGAACAAGCGCGAGGCCAAAGACATGGTGGATGCGTTCTTCGAGCTGATGGTCCAGCAACTGGTGGCGGGCACCGACGTCAAGATCACCGGCTTCGGAAATTTCCAGATCCGCACCAAGAAGCCGCGTCCCGGTCGCAATCCGCGCACCGGAGAAACCATTGCGATTGCGGCGCGCCGGGTGGTGACTTTCCACGCCAGCCACAAGCTCAAAGACCAGATCCAGGATCAGGCACCGCAGGCCGGGCAGTCGGCTGGCGAAAAATAATTCTTCCCCGCGCCTTGAAGTTCGGGTAATCTTGCGCCCCCGTTCCAGTAATCCCTGAGATATACCGCCGAAGACATTGATTTCCATGGAAAACAGCCTGCCGCCTATCCCAGCGAAGCGCTACTTCACCATCGGTGAAGTGGGGGAGTTGTGCTGCGTCAAGCCCCATGTCTTGCGCTATTGGGAGCAGGAATTCACCCAGTTGCGCCCGATGAAGCGGCGCGGTAACCGCCGCTATTACCAGCACCACGAAGTGCTCATGGTGCGCCGGATCCGGGGTCTTTTGTACGAGCAGGGTTTCACCATCAGTGGCGCGCGCAACAAGATGCTGGAGGGCATCACCGAAGAGCGATCACTCAAATCAGATTCTTTGGCCGGGGAACACCGCGTCGGCGCCGTGGATGCGTCGGGCGTGTCCTTCGCTGACGCGCTAGAAAGCGCCCATGCTGCACAGGATTTTTTACCTGGTAGCGCACTTGCATGGGGTGCAAGGGGTCGAAGGTTCGAATCCTTTCACACCGACCAATTCACAGTTCAAGGCCGTTTGTTGTAGTCCGACAAACGGCCTTTGTTGTTTTCAGTCTTTCCATTTGAAGCCGCCCATGTCCTCCACTGCCATGGCCGCCATCTGGCCGCTGCGCACGGCGCCTTCCAAGGTTGCGGGGTAGGGCGCGTAGGTGTAATCCCCGCAGGCCAGCAGCCCCGGCGCGATGCGTGGACCGGGGCGTTTGAGGCCTGCCGTGCAGGCAAACGTGGCGCGCTTTTCAATCACTGTTTGAACGGCGGCTATACCGGTCGGGCCCAGATAGTCGGCCAGTTCGGTGCGGGCCTGGTTCACGACCTGGAACTCCAGCATGCTTTTCTCGCCACGCGCTGCACTGATAACGAAGGCCCAAAGGCCCGGGTCGCCCATCGTGCCGCGGTCCACCACGAATTGCGCCGGTGCGCCCGGTGCGTGGTTCAGGCGCAGCAGCGGTCTGGGAAGCGTGGCGTCGCGGGAATAGGTGTACACGGTGGCGATCGACTCATAGCGCAACTTTTCGGCGGACGCGCACCAGCGGGCAAAGTGCGCGGCCACATTGGGCGGCGCGCCTTCGGCGCTGTGGCGGATGGTTTGCAGCGCGTGCTCGGGCGCGGTGGCCCAGATGACCGCATCAAAGGTTTGCCGTCCACCGTCTGCATCCTCCAGATCCCAGCGGCCGGCGTTCCACGCCACCCGCGCCACCCGGTGTTGCCGCAGTACGTTCGCACCATGCCGTTCAAGCCAGCGTGCCGCGGCATCCGGCATGAGCCGGCTCAGGTCACGCAGGGGCAGGAGCGCGTCAGATGTCGCGAAAGATGCCGGCGTGCTCTTTCCAGTCTCACCCAGCAAGGCGTCATGCAGCACCCGCAAAAAGACCTGGCCGCTGGCTTTGAATGGCAGGGTGTTCAAGGCCGAGACGCACAGGGGCTCCATCAATGTCTTGCGCACGGCCTGCGGCAGCCCGCCGCAAATATCGGCAACGCTGCGGCCGGGTGCGCACAAGAAGCCGCTTTTGCGCCATGCCCGCATCTGCGTCAAAAGCGCCCGTTTGTCGCTCAGGCTCCAACCCCGGGCCATGGCCAGCCCTGCAAGCAAATTCCAGGGGCGCTGCATATCGGGCAGGTGCATTCCCAAACCCTGCGCGTCCCGCAAGTCCAGAGGCAGGCGCAAAAACGCCACTTCCGGATCCATGTTCAAAGCGTCCATCAAGCGCAGGGTTTGCGCGTATCCGCCCAGCAGGATGTGCTGGCCGTTGTCCAGGGTCAGCCAGGGGTCTCCAGCGGCGGGGTCCGGGTGTGCACGGCGGGGCAGAGCGCGGGCGCGGCCGCCCAAGGTTCGGCTTGCTTCGATCAACGTCACCTGGTGGCCGTTGCGGCAGACGTCGACAGCGGCAGCGATTCCCGCCCATCCAGCGCCGACGACGGCAATGTTCTTTTTCCCGGCCTTCACGGTGCTTGGACGCTCACATTCGTCCCAGCGCCTGCACGCGCCATGCCAGCCACAGCTTGCGCAGCGGCGTCAGCCGCACACGCTGGTGGAGTACCTGGAAATTGGTGGCTTCGATTTCTCGCAGCAGTGTGCGGTAAATACTGGCCATCATCAGCCCCGGCTTTTGGCTGCGTCTGTCCTGGTCGGGCAACAACTGCAGCGCCTGGTCATACAGCGCGTGGGCTCGGCGGGACTGGAATTGCATCAAGGCGGTAAAGCGGTCGGAGTATTGGCGTTTGAGCACTTCGTGGGCTTTCACGTCAAATTGCTGCAACTCCGACACCGGCAGGTAGATGCGTCCGCGCATCGCGTCTTCGCCCACGTCCCGGATGATGTTGGTGAGTTGCAAAGCCTGGCCCAGCGTGTGGGCGTACTGGGTAGTTTGCGCATTCTGCTGGCCGAAGATACGGGCCGCGACTTCGCCCACCACGCCGGCCACCAGGTGGCAGTAGCGCTCCAGGTTGGGGTAGTCCAGGTAGCGGGTTTGCTCCAGGTCCATGCGGCAACCCGCAATCACGTCTTGCAACTGCCGCTCTTCGATTCCGAAGTTAGCGGTATGGGGCAGCAGCGCCCGCATCGTGGGGTGGGTGGGGTTGCCCGCAAACGCCCGGCTGACTTCCTGGCTCCACCAGGCCAGCTTGGTTGCGGCTACGCCCATGTCCACGGCGTCGTCCACCACATCATCCACTTCCCGGCAAAAAGCATAAAAGGCGGTGATGGCGGCACGCCGG